>JBEICB010000091.1:0-19609 GCA_040373655.1 Pirellula sp.
GTAGTAAAAGAATTAGGTTGCCTTGAAGAGACGAGGGTTCGGTCGTGACAAAGAAAGAGATCGTGAAAACGATTTCCGACGAGACGGGACTCAACCAACAGCAGATCAAGCAGATAGTCCAAAAGACGTTTGACTCGATCATCGCCACGTTGGTAGAGGAAGGCCGGATCGAATTGCGGAACTTCGGTGTCTTCCAAGTGCGCCCACGGGCGGCGAGGAAGGCCCGCAATCCGCGCACGGGAAGGCAGGTAGAGGTACCCGAGAAATTCGTGGTCAGCTTCAAACCTGGCAAGATCATGGAGGAACGTGTCAGCGCCATAGCGAACACGTCACTCGCAGAGATGATTCGGCAAGCGATTGCTTCCGGGGAATTGGATGCGAGCCTCGACGATGAACTTGATTCCCCGGTCGATCCAGTTAAACCGGACGCGGAAAACGGAGCGCACGGGGCGTAAGTGCTTTGATAGGGCACGAGCGCGAGGAATTAATCGTTCACGGAGTCAGAACTCATGCGACGTCGAATGCTGGTTTGCCTTTTGTTGATGATGGCCACGTTGCCAACCATTGGATGTGCTCTGCCCATCTACTCTGCCTTGCCAGGACGTCGGGCTGAGCAACTGATCTACACATCAGAAAACCTCCGAGCCATGGTTCAAGAGTGGGAACGTTTCTGGTTCCTTGATCAACCGGACCACATGAGTCCGTACCGAACCCACGGCGGCGTGATCTAAACTGCGATCATTTAGCCTCTTGGTCGAACCCGAGAATCCCGGTATCCTGTACGGTCTTCACCGCGCTGGCATGTGCCTGCGGCAGACCGCTCTTAGGCGGGTTTCTTGACGACCTAGTCGGGTCCATCGAGCACGATGGTCGCAACAGTTCATGAGTTTTGTAGGAAACAGAACAAGTCGACCAATTTCTGGCTTTACGCTCGTGGAAGTCATTGTCGTGATTTCTATCGTCTCTGTGCTTGCAGCCCTCTTACTGCCAGCAATCCAAAGCGCTAGGGAAGCCGCCCGGCGCATTCAATGCCAGAACAATATGCGTCAAGTCGGTCTTGCGCTTCACAATTACCATGCTGCGCTGCGAACCTTGCCACCGGGTTGCTTGCAATGGCGTCCATTTAACGGACCGACATTCCTCAAGAATTTCGCTTGGTCCGCTTTGATACTTCCCTACATGGAAGAAAAAAATGTCCATGAGTTGGTGAACTTCAACTTCCCTTTCGATCACCCCATCAATGCTATCGCACGACGGACACCCATCGCCACCTATGTCTGCCCAACCGTACCGAACCATCCCCCCAAACCAGGGAAGACCGACTACGGCGGACTCTATGGGCAGCGTATTAACACCCGAATCGATACGAACAACGGCGTTTTTGTCTATAACCAACCCTTCAAGTTCAGGGATATCGCTGATGGGTTGACCCAAACCGCAATGGTCGCCGAAGACACTGGCGGACCCGATGGCGAATGGATCAATGGTAGCAATGTATTTGAGCAATCCGGCGGGATTAATGACCCGAAAGCTTGGGCCCTGGACAACGAAATCCGCTCACATCATCGCGGAGGCGCGATGGTTCTCTTCGCATGCGGAAGAACAAGGTACCTATCCAATCACTGCTCCCCAGAAGTCCTCGCTGCAATGATTACGCGTAACTGGGCCGACTCGTGGACGATGGACGAGTAAACCCAACTACGGTAAGTCGCAACTTATCGATGCAACACGGTGAGATCGATTTTAAGATCGACAACTGCGTCGCATCGCTGCTGCCGTGAGTTTGGCCCCTAAGAATCTTTCGGATCAGCCTCAGAAGCCTTGGAATGCTCAGCATCTTCGTTGAGCCAATTTGATCCTGCCATTCGTACCACTGTCGTGGGGCGCCCAACCAAACGCATCCCACGCTCAAGAACTTGTTGCATCCAAGCCTCTGCGAGGGAACGGTCCGATTGATTTTCTTGACGGTTCGCAGGATCGAGTCCCCAATAATCCGGTTCACCGATGTAAACTTTGACGTGAGAAGGAAGAAACAGAGGGCTCCAAACGGTAGAGCCCATGCGTGCACCTTGAATCCAGATCGGAATGATGGGAACATCTGCTCGCAATGCAACCAATGCGGCACCTGGTCGAAGTGTCATCCAATCCGATTCCGTTCGGTTGATCCTTCCCTCGGGGAACATTCCCACCATCCCACCTTCTCGCGCGATCGCCATGGCACGTTTCGTCGAAGCCGTATCGACGCCGCCGCGATTCGTCGGGATCGCTTGGAATGCTCGCAGCAGATGTCCAACGCCGAAGACACGAAAATACTCTCCCGCTACCATCCAATGAACGCGATCACCGGCGGCCAACTGAACGAAGAACGGATCCAGCGAACAACGATGGTTTGCAATGAGGATTGCACCGCGGCGACCACCTTCACCCCCGGAGAGTTCATCGACCAACAATCGCTCGGCGCGAACCCAAGCTCCACTGGCTGGATCTCGTCGAAGAATCTCCACGCGCCACAACAACCGGCATAGGGTGTAAACCGGAGCGTACAGAATCCGCTCGAACGGTGTGTACCGGTCCGGCCTGAACAACAGCCAAGCGACGATGACAGCGAGTAGCCCCAGCAGTATTAGGAGAATCACTAAAGGAGACTCGAAGACGTTCGCACCCCCAATCGGAAAGGAATTTCGGACAAACAAGTCTATATCTAGCATAGAGTTACGGCCTCCTTAAGGGGCCTAATAGCCACGCCAACACTGGCCGAAAAACCGGCAATTCCCAAGCGAAATGCTAGCATTCAGAGTAAGAATGGGGGGTTTTAGTGAACGGATTTAATAAAAGTAGGTAGCCAAAACGCCCCCTCTTAGGGTATCGTTATGGCATCGCATGAAACCACGATTTTAACCGATCGGGGGATGCGACGCCTCGCCCCATCGAAGCGATGGGAATGGCCCCACTCGAGTCAGGTTTGAGCCTCGCGGCCACGGGCTCCAACCGTCAATCTCCTTAGAAGCAGAGGGTGATTGCTCGAGCGATAGGCATTCTCAAATGCTCCCCAACTTTGAATTTGCGAGTATTGTACAAGCGAATTCAGGCTCCAGCACGGCGCGTTGAACGGATTATCACAGTGCATGCTGCGATGGATAGAGGTGTCCCTCCCGATCGGTCTTTTCTTAATTGGAATGCTTCCCACCTCTCCCACAAGCCCAACCGTGACTCGCATGTGGGGCCAAGGTTTATGACATCGATTCATCTGCCCGTTCTTCTCGCTCCGATTCTGAATACTTGGCTTGCGCCACTCATCGGTAAAGCCGAGCGAGGTTCTGTAACGATCGTCGATGGGACGTTCGGTGGAGGAGGGCATGCTTTGCAGATCGCAAGGAGGCTCCGGGACGGGGACACACTTGTGGGTATTGACCGCGATCCATTACCCATTCGTCGGTTTATCGAATCGGCAGCCGCTTCGACCGATCAGAATCCTGCTCCGCCGAGACCTTCGGATTCATCCCCCCGCGATGAGCATTGGATTGAGTGGTCTGGAATCCTTCCTTCGGGATGCCGACTTGTCCTGGCCAACGCATCGTATTGCGCCTTGCCAGAGATTCTCGAAGAGCTGGGACAGTCCCGCGTCCATGGGATCTTGCTCGACCTAGGTTTATCGAGCGATCAGCTTGAAGATGCCGATCGCGGGTTTTCCTTTCGGCTTGATGCACCGTTGGATTTAAGATTCAATCCGACCTTGGGAATTAGCGCATCGCAATGGTTGCTCAAACACTCTGAGGAAGAAATCGCGAATGCGATTTACCTCTATGGTGAAGAAAGGTTTTCACGCCGAATTGCGCGTGCGATTGTGGAACGGAATCGTACTGCACCGATCGCAACATCGAAGGAACTGGCGGATTTGATCCACCGCGCGGTCCCAGGAAAAATTCACGGTCGTGTGGATAGTGCTACGCGTACATTTCAAGCGTTGCGGATCGCGGTAAACCGCGAACTCGAACATGTCGAACGGGCGATGAACGAACTGCCTGAGCTTTTGGCCGAAGGGGATCGCAACGAACACCCTGGCGGTACACCCGCTGGGGAACTGGCGGTAATTTCATTTCATTCCCTCGAAGACCGAATTGTGAAACATGCGATGCGAGAAGATCCGAGACTCGAAGTCCTTACGAAAAAACCACTAGTCGCCACGGAATCCGAAATAGGCGAGAATCCGCGAAGCCGTTCCGCCAAGCTAAGAATTGCACGTCGGATCAGCATCGCCGCACCTAAGAATGGATTCTAAAACACCGGCCAACGATTCGAGCGACGGCATGCCACAAGCTTCCACTACACCGAGCAACACCACTGCCACCGATAATCCATCTTGCAGCACGGCGGAAGGTAATCGCTTTGCCAACGATAACTCATCGAACCGCCGTTCGTCGAAGTGGATCGGACCGCTCCTTTGCGCTGCGGCGGCAATCCTTTGGAGTACATCCGCCTTTTTTGCTCGCGCACCACAATTTGAACCTTGGCCTTTGGAGAGCCGCGGAGCAGCCCTTGCATTCTGGCGAGCGATCTTCGCACTATGCATCCTTTTGCCGATGGTCCGCAAGATCGCCTGGGATTGGCGACTTGTTCCGATGACCCTTTGCTTTGCACTGATGAACTGGACATATTTGACCGCCCTTGTCGGCGGCCCGCCCGCCAATGCCATCTGGCTTCAAAATCTTGCCCCCGCTTGGGTCATGCTTGCCGCTGTCTTTTGGTTGAAAGAGCCTACGATTACCCGCGATTGGTGGATGCTTGCTTGGTGCATCTGTGGCGTGCTGTTTATCCTGACGATGGAGCTTGGACACAACTCGGCTAGCCCCACAGACCGTTGGTGGGCTCCTTGGCTGGCCATTGCCAGTGGTATCTGTTACGCCGGAGTGATCTTGAGCCTGCGCTCGCTGCGACATCTCGATTCCGCTTGGCTGATCTCCTTAAATCATATCGTCACTGCAGTGACGATGCTCCCGATCTACCTTGCCTCCAATGCAGGCCTTCCTACCCCTGGAATGTGGCCATTATTGATTGGGATCGGAATGATTCAGATGGGAACCCCATATTTTCTCTTCGCCAAAGGTCTGCGCAGTACTCCCAGCCACATCGCAAGCTTGATTACACTACTAGAACCGGTGATGCTCCCTTTATGGATGCATCTTGCACGTAGCGGTGAACCAGATTACCAGCCACCTAGTTGGTGGACCTGGGTCGGTGGGTTGATGATTCTCGCAGGACTTTGGATTCGCTATGCACCCAAATCCTGGAATCTTGGGGCTACGGACGAAATGAGCACCAACGAAATCCTTACCAAGGAAATCCTTACCGAGGAAACGCACACTGAACCTCCGACTCACAACGCAACACCTTTGAATCCAACTGAGGAACCCGTCAATGAGTGACTCTATCGACCGACGACGCCAAGCCCTCCACGATGCATTCTTTTTAGACAATGGAGCGATCCTGGATCGCGATCAAGAGCTTCTTGATTTTCTCGACGAGCAGTCCGAATCACAGGAGCAAAGAGCCCGTGAAGAATTGAGACGGGCGGCGAAGATCGAGAATCCTGCCATTCTCGACAAGCTAGAAAAACTCGGAATCACCGCACCTGCAATGACGGCTTTCATGCTCTTGCCTTTGGTCCGTTTGGCTTGGGCCGATACCAAAATGGCAGAAGGAGAGTTTCACACCCTTTTGAAAGCTGCGGACGAAGACGGGATCGCTTATGGCACCCCAGCGTACCGCTTGCTCAGCCGCTGGCTAGATGAGCGTCCGAGCGAACGCATGATTGAGACTTGGTCCGATTACGCGCATGCATTAAGCGAGGAACTGGACGAGGAATCCTTGGCAGCTCTTCGCACTGCCACGATAGAACGGGCCAAAAAGATCGCTTCTGCATCCGGTGGATTCCTTGGACTAGGCGATCGTGTCTCGCGAGATGAGCGCGATGTATTGATGGACTTGCATATTGCATTATCGAAAAAGTAAACGCCGATACTTTCTTCACTTGCAAACAAAAATGCACCTCCGAATCTCCAGGCGGTCTTGAAAACCGTCCGTTTCTTCGTGGTGCATTTCTTGGCCGATTCTACGGGCCGTCAATTAAGCGGTTCGAACCTCAATGGTCCGCGATGTTGGCTTGGCCAATTTCGGAACCCGCACATGCAAAACACCGTCTTTAAAGGTTGCCTCGATCCGCTCGGTATCCACTTGCTTGGGCATCTTTACCGAACGCGAAAAAACGCCGTCAGTTCGCTCATTGCGATGCAAGACCGCTCCTTGAGCAAGCACCCTCGACGTCTTGGTACCGGTGACGTGCAATTTGTCCTCGAGCAATTCTAGCTTGACTTTCTCCAAGGAGACCCCAGGTAGGTCTAGGAGCAGATCGAAACCTAGATCATCCTCGATGACATCCAAAGCGGGAGTGTATGTGGCGACAGACGCGGGCTCGCAAGCCGCACCTCCGCAGCACTGTTCGGTAGAACAACCGTTGCTCGATGCATTCGGGGCTGATCCGTTTTGCGCACCCTTGTTTAAGACTTGTTCGAAAATGTTTTCCATTTCGTTCGCAATGTCTTGAAGCGCAGAAGGGAAACGACGAATGTGGAAAGGAAACTGAGCCATGTGAAAACCCCTATCACGAAAATGTTGCGATCGCGGGGTGCTCGACAGACACCTGTCAATGTGGCAGCACCTTTTTTTGATCGAAAAAAATAAAATGCAAGATGCGTGCCAAAAGCAACCCCACGAAAAAAACTTCGATTGATTTCTTCGGCGTCTCCTTGATCAGCCCCTACCCCTGATTGACACGGCTATGCGCAGCCCAAACAATGCGGGCTGAAGGATCGTGCTCGCGGCAGGATGCCGCTTTTTCCTGTTCTACCTTGTTCCATGGTTTGAACTTTTCCCAACTTTGGGCAGTCTCGCTCATCTCCTCGCGAACGGATTCTCAACGTGTCGTTCCAGGCATTCTCTTCGATCCAACGGTTCTCTCGCACGTCTCTTTATCGCTTTTCCTACCACATGGCAATACTTGCTTACCTAACACTTTTCGGCTGCACTCCGCAACCAACTGAAAGTGCAACCGGAGCTTCTCCAGTCAACGGACCTGAAGTAGCCCGGGGCTGGAAACCGCCGGCGCCTTTAGATTCGAAGCGTGCGATGGGCTACTTGGAACAACTTTGCAAGATCGGATCTCGAACAACCGGCACGCCGGGAATGGCCCAACAACAAAAGCTCCTAGAACAGCATTTTGAGAAGCTTGGTGGCTCCATCGATTGGCAGAGCTTTACGCACAAGCATCCGCTGACGGGTGAAGCAGTCGAAGTAAAGAACTTGATTGTGCGATGGAAACCGGAATTAAAAAACCGCGTTCTATTGTGCTCGCACTACGATACCCGCCCGTTTCCAGACCGCGATCCGAAGAACCCACAAGGCTTATTCGTCGGCGCTAATGACGGTGGTAGTAGCACAGCGCTTCTTATGGAGCTTGGCCATGCAATGCCCAAGCTTGAGCTAAAGGTCGGAGTAGACTTTGTGTTTTTCGATGCAGAAGAACTGGTCTACGGGGCTGACAGTCTATCGAGTCGAGGTGACTATTTTGTGGGCTCAACGTATTTCGCTCAACAAGTTGCAGCAGAACCTTCCGGCTCAAATTACATCGCTGGTATTCTGATGGATATGGTCGGAGACAAAGACTTACAACTTTGCTGGGATGAAGTCAGCTTTAAATACGCTCCTGAAATTGCCAAGGACGTTTGGAGTGTAGCAAAAGACTTGGGCATCCGAGAATTCAACCCTCGCGTATTGCATTCGATCCGTGACGATCACTTGCCCCTGAACGAAATTGCCCATATTCCAACGATCGACATTATCGACTTCGATTATCCTACCGTCGCTTCTCGCTCTCGCAGTTACTGGCATACCATGGCAGACACGCCGGACAAGTGCTCTGGCGATTCGATAACCAAAGTCGCGGCGGTTGTCATGACTTGGTTACAGCGTCAAACCCCATAATCCAAGATATGACTTCAGCCAACGCCGAATCGCAACCTGCGGTCCGTTGCATCGATTTAAGTTACCGCCTCGACGGCTTGGATATCCTCGCTGCCATCAAGTTCGAGGTTCAGCGCGGAGAGTTGCATGCGCTCCTGGGGCCGAGCGGCTCAGGGAAATCGACTCTTCTTCGCCTCATCGCTGGACTGGCTCGTCCAACCCGAGGAACGATTGAACTTATGGGAGCGGACGCAACGCAAAAGCCTCCTCATTTGCGCAACATTGCCCATGTAAGCCAAACTGCGACAGCCTACGATCACTTGAGTGTTGCCGATAATTTAAGGCTCGCTCATTCCCTTGCTCCACCCGCTTCACGCACCGCCCGCGATGCTGCCGAGCATCCGTTGGTCAAAGCGTTCGAGCTTGAAAACACCCTAAGACAGCGTGCCGGCGAGCTATCAGGGGGACAAAGACAACGCTTAGCGATTCTTCGAGCACTTCTTACCGCACGCCCGATCCTTCTCCTCGATGAACCGCTAGCTCACCTGCAGGAATCTTTAAAACGCCCCCTGCACACACTTCTCCAAACTTGGATTCGAGAGAAGTCCATCACCTGTATTTTGGTCACGCACGATTCACAAGAAGCCTTTGAGTTCTCCGATCGTATCAGCATTCTCGATCAAGGAAAGCTTCTACAGTCAGGGACCCCACAGGAACTCTTCGCACACCCCATTAACCGAACGGTTGCAGAACGCTTTGACCGCCCAAGCATCCAATGGTTTACCCTTCCTCCCATCCTTGGAATGCGCCCCCGCCAATGGATCCCTGGTATTTGCCCTTTGACGCTCTGTTCGCAAGCCACTAACTCGACAGAGAGTTTTGATTGGGATTCTACCCAAGCGGCAGTACAAGCCACTGGTATTCTCACATCCAAACGAAACATCGAAAGCTCGGTTTATCTAGAATTCATCGCATGCTCTCAACGTGTGACGGTGGTGCGTCCATTGGAGGAGTCAAAGGATTACGTCCTTGGTCAAAAAGTCGTATTCCACTACTTCAATCCAGTTCAACTTCGCTCATAGCACCATTTCATTGCAACTGGAGGTGAACAAATCGACCCTACCTCCAAGAGTGAGTATCTAATTAACGCTACCGACCAATTCACCGAAGCTTAATCTGCGTTTGTAAATGGTTGCGTCCATGCCTGTTGCTTTTGCTCCTTCCAAACCGGATCGTCGGGGGGAAGGCTTGACGTGATCACTGCTCGTACGATCGTCTCACCCGCCTTGAGCCGATACGAACTGCTCAATTCCTGAGTCGCTAGGCCTACTCGACCGATATCCTCCGGTTCCCCATCGACATCGGTGACCAAATACTCAGTCCAATAGGTCACTCCCTCTTGAGGCTCAATTTCCACAGAAAGGGTCTTCGACTCAGAATCCCAACGAACATCCTTCAAGCTAACGCCGCTTGATGCGTAAAAATCACCCGCTTTCATCGCGCGGATCAAATGCTCTGGAGTAAGAAATTCCGAACGGACCATTACCCAACCACGACCGGGACGGCTACCTTCTTTGCCGTGATATTCATGGCTGTCATCGGTTCCAACTCCGAATAGTACTGTTCCTCCAAGCTTATTCACGCGCAAGTGATTCGCCAAATCCCACATGCGTTCGATACCGGGATTCTTCGCGTTACCCAGATGATTCACCCCTGGATGCCCGTTGTAGACTTCAAAGAACCGCTCGGCCATCACTGCCGCTAGGTCTTCGAAGGTGATTCCATACTTAAAGTTCGGATGATTTAAATGGGGTAAGATCTCGCGGCCCTTAGCTTTTTCCTGTTCTAGCACAGCTCGCAAATTGTTCTCCATGGCCTCGCGCACCGTCTTGCCTCCAAGAGGCTTGATCACTTCATCCAGATTCGTCGCATTCATGTGGACCGGGTGCCCCTCCGCACTATCCGTGATTTCCTCGGCAGGGATGAGAATAAACTCATCATGCCGCTCGAGCAGGTATCGGTACTCATCGAAGGGCTTGAGTCGCACTTGATATTCCTTGGATCCAGGTTCACCGCGAGTTTCTACCCAGGACTTACCAAAGCGAGCCAAGTATTTGTCGAAGGCTTGGCCGTGGCTCCGTTCTTGCACTTTTGCCACTTCCATCCATTTCTGCCCAGATTGCAGCACGTTGTGATCGGAGATGGCCAAAAAGTGGTACCCTTTCTGCCGATACCAATCGGAAATCATCTCAGGAAAATCATTTCCGTCACTCCAAAGGGAATGGGTGTGCAAGTTTCCCTTCCACCACTTCGCCTCAGAAACCGCGCTCGGCTGCTTCCCAACAACCGCGTCTTGCGTTTGAAACCCTGAGGTGACGGAGGGACTCGGTAGCAACAGCCCCGTAAAGACTAAAGCAATTTTCCAAAAGCCCAAGGACTTTCGTGAAGATGCTCTGATCTGCGGCTCATCGTGACGCACTTCAGCAACTACGTTCGTATTGGCAGAGGATGGGTTCCTCCGTTCTGTTGCAAAAATCCTTCTCATGGTTTCCTTTCGAGTTAATCTTGGAAATGCGAAATTGGTTATCTGGGTGATTTCAGCCGCCAGTGAACTTAGGCTATACTACAAGACGTACGGTGTGTCACAACAGTTTGTCACAACTTCTTTTTGCCGAAATAGTTCCATGCATCGCGACCAGGCCATTCGATCTGACAAGTTCAGGATATCGCGATCCGTTGCGTTGAGTATAGGATGCTCTTTGTTAGGGACTTACTGTACTCTAACCGAAAGCTCTTGGGCACAGGAACCAAGTCCTGCGTCGCTCCGTCCAGCAGTAGCCCCTGCCGCTTCTTCCTCCGAAGTTTCGCAAGCCCCCGAACTTCCACCTGACGCGGAGATATCCCGCGAGGAGTTGATCGCGAGGATTCGAGACCTAGACAGCGATTCGTTTGCGGAACGCGAGGCGGCTCAAAATCGCCTTAGCCGCGATCTAGTCCGAGTCCTACCTGAGGTCATTTCAATCATCGAGGACCCATCGAGCAATGCATCGGCGTCTTTGCTTCATTTCCTCGGATTCATCGGCCAGGATGCACTGAGCGTCCAAGGCAAACAAGCTTACGCATGCCTTCAGCGAGTGGCCGAACAAAGGACAACGCAACGAGCCATCGTTGCGCAGAAGATTCTCGAAGGGATTCGGTTCCAAATGCGAGACCAAGCCTTGGAGCGTCTGCATTCTGTAGGGGTCGTATGCGAAGATCGCCAACTCTCAGTCCTTACCCAATTACGACCTGTCCGCAATGCATTGGTCATCGATGAAAAATTCACTGGAAATGAACAAGATCTTCAATTGCTTCCATGGCTATTCGACGTCGAATTTGTGAAGATCGAGGGGTCGAACGTTTCCGAAATGATGCTTGAACAAGTCATGAAGATTCCCAAGCTGCGCAGTCTGCAGATTGTAGAGACAAAGCTTCGGAGTCAGAACCTAATACCGTTAAAACTCGCGCCTGATTTGGATCTTCTCGAAATCCTCTACTCTCCGGTCGATGACAGTTGCATCGAAATCCTCGCTCAAGTCCCGGTACTTGGTGACCTACAACTCTTTGGTACCGAAGTTAGTGCGACCGGAGCAGAACGATTGAAGTCCGAAATAGAAACAGCCAACGTCTTCGTCGGTCGCGGTGGCTTTCTCGGGATCACTTGTGAACCGAGTTCCTTGGTCATCCAGGAAGCCCTCTCCGATGGTCCTGCAGCCAAAGCTGGCATCTTGCGCAATGACAAGCTCAAAAAGATCGACGGGGTTCCAATCTATAACTTCGAAGATCTCCGCAAGCAGCTTGCGAAATCCGCCGCGGGAGAAAAGGTACTTGTCGAGTACGATCGTCCGATCATGTCGATGCGGAATCGCGACCCGGATGGTCGCGATTCTGACCTGCGCAATCCAGTTCCACCAATTCCCAATCAGGGCCGACAATTTGGACTTCAGTTCGATGGTTACGAGACGCGGCAAGTCGAAGTAGTCTTGGGCAAACGCCCCTCTGATGTCAATCGCTAAGCCAACTGGGAAGCGATATATCAACAGCCATGCGAAAAGGATCGAAAGACGCTTTAAACGCAATCTCGCAGCTAGCAGTTCAGTGGTATCGTGCGCACAAACGCGACCTTCCTTGGAGACGCACCCGCAATCCCTATCACATTTGGATCAGCGAGTGCATGTTGCAACAAACCCAAGTTGCAACGGTTATTCCTTATTTCGAGAAGTTTCTTAATCGTTTTCCCAACGTAGAAGCTTTGGCGAGTGCAGATCTCGATACGGTGTACCAATACTGGGCTGGACTTGGATACTACCGGCGTGCGAGGCAATTGCATGCGGCGGCACAACAAGTTGTTGCCTCGAATGCAACTCCGTTCCCCCAGAGTGTTGCGGACATTCTCATGCTACCTGGTATCGGGAAATACACGGCGCATGCAATCGGCTCTTTGGCCTTCGACGCGTCATGCGGAATTGTAGAAGCCAACACGCAACGGCTTTATGCAAGATTGATTGCTTGTAATGCCCCTATTGCGAATTCTGCGACCCAAAAAATCCTCTGGGACTTCGCCACATCCCTCGTCCAAGCTTGGGCTTTACCGAGCGGCGAATTGAACCAAGCCTTGATGGAACTAGGATCTCAGATCTGCAAGCCCAAGGATCCTGCATGCAACCGTTGCCCCTTAAAATCGTATTGTCGTGCTTACCAACTCAAACAGACCGAAAATATTCCAGCCCCCAAAGAAAAGAAAATCATCACACCCCTAAAAGAAACCGCATTGCTGATACAAGATAGCCAGCAACGGTGGCTTTTGCGACGATGCAAACCCAAGGAGCGATGGGCCGGACTCTGGGACTTTCCACGCTACGATACCACAGCGTGTAACGATGAGCGACAAGCCATCGATCATGCATTGACTTCGTTCCATACACGCTACGGAATTGAGCTAACTAGCGTAAGTCCAGCCGCACAACTCCAGCACAGTGTTACACGATACAAAATCACACTCAACAGTTATCAGGCATCTCTACCCGATCAACTCACCGCAGTCCAGTCCAAGAAGATGTATCAAGCACCAGTCATAGAACACGACGAGAGTCGCGTATCGGAGAACCCGAGCATGACTTCAAGAACGCAAAAGAAATCCCCCAAAGAACCAATTGCTATCCCCGAGACGAAAAGCTTGGAAAGCCCCGATGAATTGGCTTGGCATACTCTCTCCGAACTGCGGAAAGTCGCACTTTCCTCCTCGGGAAGAAAACTTTGCAAATGGCTAGAATCCATAGGTACATGAGCAGGTAACCCCCAATGCGGATCATGTCGCTTTCTAATGAGCAACGAACTCATGTGCTGCGATGGTTACTGTGGACCATTGCACTCGTTCAATGTTCTGCGATCGCAGCGGTTGTAATGCCGCGCAGTTGGATGGATTGGTGTGGTGATTCGCTAGGAGTTGGAAAATTGTCAACGACTCCCCTTGCTGGTTATCTCGCCAGGCTCTCATCGGCAATGTACGTGGTACATGGTACTCTGGTGGGTTATGTCGCGGCTACCCTACCGACCTCCGCATTGATGGTTCGACCATTGGCTCTGACAACAGGATTGCTGGGACTGATGATGCTGTGGATTGACACCATCGAAGCGATGCCCAATGTGTGGTTGTTAGTGGAATGCACGGCACTCTTCGGTAGTGCATTTTGCATGTATCTGTTGCGTCCAGAATCAAACTAAATGCAACACAGTTCTGTGAATTTTTGTGTACCAGCCAGAGTAAAAAACCGATGCAGAAGTCAAACCTAACCGTTGGGCGATTAGGAGATAGCGAGGTCTTCGATCATATCGAGGGCCGCACGGCGCACCGCATCCTGCCAACGGCCATTCGCATCACGAATCGATTGATACTTCGTTTGCTCGTAAGCGAAAATGATACCGCGCGAGCTGTTGACAATCGCTCCTAGACCTCGCGAATCAAATCCCAATTTCACATCCGCCGCCGATCCGCCCTGAGCACCATAACCGGGTATCAAGATCCAACTGCTCGGCATCCGCTCTCGCATTTCAGCAAGTTCAGCAGGGTAGGTCGCACCGACTACCGCGCCGACATCACCGTATCCCAATTCACCCCGTGTACACTTGGAAAGACTTTCCACTAAATCTCCAACTCGCTGTGCAATCGTCCCACCTCGATCGATTGCTAAGTCCTGAATGAAACTACTTCCAGGATTGGAAGTCTTCACCAAAACAAAAATCCCTGATCCACTCTCCGAACATCGTTTGGTGAACGGCTCGAGCGTATCGGCTCCGAGGTAAGGATTGACTGTTAACGCATCGGCCCCCCAAGGGCTATACGCGTTTGTACCAATTTCCCCAGAGCCGAGGTAAGCCGCTGCGTAGGCTGCGGCGGTCGTACCGATATCCCCCCGTTTCGCATCCATCAACACCAACAAACCACGCTTCCGAGCGTGCAATACCACACGATGCAAAACAAGACCACCTGCTGGTCCTAGCTCTTCAAAAAAAGCTGCTTGCGGTTTGCAAATCGGAACCAAGTCGGCCACCGCATCGATCACTTCACAACAATACTGCTCTACGGCCCGGGCGATGCGATCGCTATCGGCAGACTTGCAATCTCCGATCTGATCCTTAAACCCTTGCGGCATGGACGCAACACGCGGGTCGATCCCAACACAAACACCGTTCTTTTTTAATAGCACTGCCTCTGCTAAGCGCTGACCAAAGGGTTGCACGATAAAACTACCAATCTTAAAAGGATAATCCAGGAAACTCGGTGCCTACAAGACTAGGCATTTCACCCAAGGTCGCGACTCATCGGTTGGTCGACTCTGGTTCTACTTGCGGCTTTACATCCTGTGTCTCTTCCGGCTGGCTTGGGGTAACTGCAGGTAAAAACTCCAGCACACGCTTAGGGACTTCTGCCTTCAAATGCTTCGGCAATGAATCTTTATTCTCAGGGTCGGTATCCCCTGAGTCGTTTCTATCCCCTCCTTCGGATGAGTAAGGAGGCTCATCGCTGAGCACCAGTACCAGTCGAATCGGTGTGTAGCGTTTAGGAATTTTCTCCGTGAACGCTTCGAACACTAATCCCGAGTTCGCAGCATCGCTTTTCACCGAGACATCCAATGTCGAAGTCATAAAATTCGCCACGCAGATCAAGTCCCCGCTGTCCCCCATGTATGTTTCTTTTCCTGTATCAGGGTCCTTGTAGATCTTGCTCCCGGCAAACACCCAATCCCACTCCATCGGCTTCTTTGTCCCAACTTTTCGAATCCAGTGTTGCGCAAGCGTACCTTGCGTTTCCCCTTTCTCGTTATGCCACAAAACATAGATTCGAACCGTCGTTCCGCTGGCTGCGACAAACTTCGGTTCAAAGGAAACGGGCTTTCCGGGCACCCCGCCGACGGCCAACAACGATGCATGCACAAAGCGACTCTTCGCAAACAACGCAACAATGGCTTCATGCTCCTTCGAGCCGACGGGACAAGCGAACATTTCCAATGGAGCATTTCGCTGGCAAACGTACCCGTCAACTATCACTGCTTGCTCATCCCGATGAATCCAAACCCTTCCCTCTTCAACCATCTTTTTACAATTCTCGGGAACCGCCAGTGCCTTCTCGACTCGTTCCTGTATTTTCGGTAGTTCCATCCACCCTTCGTCTTGAGCTCTGCCACTTGGGACCAGACCAATCGGAGCAAAGCACGACTGCATTAGAAAGAATGCACCGAGAACTCCCGAACGCATGGGAATTGCACCAACACCCGAAACCATATGAGCGAAACACGAACGAACAAAATCTCTCCAAGAAAAAAGCTTCGTCGAATCACCCAAAACGAAATGGCTGAATTCAACCTTGTCAGGAAATGTGTCATTCATCGATCTTCCCCACCCTAACTTCATTTCTGTGTTTCTAGCATGTGGCCTGAGCGGATGCCCGACGGCCTTTCTGAATGCAAGCCCCAATTCATTTCAAAACCCCCGATTCCATGGAATCCGCTCCCCTCGATCGCAACCCCTGTCAGGCCTTTTCCTTAGGAAAAAAACAACACAAGGAGTAATCGAAGCGACAGAAGTTCTGCGCGATGAGCTTGAGAAACCTTCAGATTCATCCTTGCATCTGAAAATTCTGTAACAACAATTGGCCCTGGCGGTTTTTTGCCTGCCACTCGTTGTATCTTATCCTAAATTCTACCACGTTTTACTTCAGCGGACGAGAACCTATGGACTGGGTCAAACCCAAGCATCGAAACGGTCGTGCAAAAACCAACGCGGACGACGAAGCAGACAACCAAACGGCTATGCAATGGCTGGAGAAACTCTGCGTCGAAAATGTTTCGCTGCTGCAGACTTCGCTTCCCGTTGAGCCGCGCAAAGGCAAGACGAAAACGACTGATCATCCTATTCAGGAATACCTACAAGCCATGCTGTGGGGAATCACCGATTGGGAAGTCGCAAAACCTACCAATCGTGAGTTCTTACAAGACTTGGTCGATGCCTTTGGTCCTGAACCTTTCGGATTCCAACCAACCAAAAAGGGAAGAACCCAAACCGCGTCGCGAACTCCCGGCATTCCTCCAGAGATTCGCTCTCAACAAATTGCCCACGCGACGAAAATCGGCAAGTGGATTACGCAGCAACTACCGAAGTCCAGTTACGATCCTTTTGTCGCATTAACTTGCGCCGGCTGGCTCTACGCTCTTCCCGAAGTCGGCCGCGATATCCCCCCGACTCTCTGGCTGGAAGTCCTCCAGTCCACCCTCACCCAAGTCGATCGGGCTTGGGCCGAAGATCCCCAAGAGGGGTTGTTTCCCTGGGTGATATGGGCTTGCGAAGTCCCACTCGCACTCGCCAAACAAATGTCACACTTGGGAGGCAAAGACCGCATTGTGACCGAAACGCTCAACCGAATGGCAATGCTTTTGGAGCAGACCGCCGAAAAACCACAAGCCTTGTTGAGCTTTGGAGCCCAAGATCTTCGCGCCTTTATCGCTTGCATGGTTCGAAGTCGCTGGGCCGCCGATAGTGTGGGAGCCCGCAAATGGTACCCGCCTCAACGCCGCGCTTTGTCGAAACTTCAAAGCACCGCATTGCACCTGAGCGACTCGGCTGGTCTGGCAAACCTATCTGCTCCAGACTCAAGCCACCACGACCCGGCATTCTGGCATGCACTTATGGAAATGTGCAAACACCATAAAAAAGTGCAATTGGCAACCGCCATCGCCCTTCCCGATAACGTCGGTAAACCCATGGGCTTGAAACCCAACAAACTGCGTCGCGATCCTTCGAACGATGCTCGCCTGCCGAAACCAAGCCACTACTTCGAAGAAAACCACATCGTCTCGATGCGACGAAACTGGCGCAAAAAAGATAGCCACGTCGTTATTGATTTCTCCCAAGATGCTCTGTGGCTGGACATCTCTGATGACACTGGTGAACGTCTCATCAGCGGTGATTGGGACATCGCTCTGGAACACAATGGCGTGAACATCGAAATCGATGTAGCTTGGAACGAAGTCTGTTGGTTTTCCGACGATGACGTCGACTACCTCGAACTCGAATGCGACTTGGAAAATCATCACTGCACGATCTATCGACAAGTCATGCTGATGCGAGAAGAAGGAATGGTCTACATGGCCGACTCCCTACTTCCCGGACCTCAGTGCCGCGCTGGGACCTGGAAAATGTCCTCATCATGGACCATGCCAACAGGAATCCAATACGAACCGGAAACGAAAACCAACGAAGGACGACTCGTCCGTTCCGCATCCGCCAACTCAGAAACCACTCCCGATTCCGGACACGATTCGGCTCCAGTCGGTCTGCTGCTTCCTCTGAGCCTTCCTGAATGGAAGCGTGGTTGCACCCAAGGATCTCTGAAACAGAGCGGTAACCGCATCGTGTACGAATCGCATTCGCCACACATGCGTCAGTGCAACGCTGTACTCCTTGCACTCGGCAAAGCAAGCCAAGGCAAACAATTTACTTGGCGACCGCTGACAATCGCCCAAGACTTGAAGATCGTAGCAGAAGATGCAGCGAAAGCTTTCCGGGTTCAAATCGATCGAGATCAATGGGTCTTCTATCGATCCTTGACACCTTGCACCCGAAGAACTGTGATGGGACTCCACTTGAACATGGAGTTCTACGCTGGCCGCTTCACGAGCTCCGACGGCACGTACGAGCCACTTGTAGAAGTCAGTCCCGATTAACCTAACATTAAGAGCGGAGTATGTGCGGACGATTTACTTTGCAGACGCCGCTGCTCGATTGGCTCGGAGCATTCTTTCCGAACTATGCAAGTCTCTGGCCAGGTGTTGTCGCATCGCTGCAACACCAGTTCCCAGTGCTAACCAAGCCTCGTTACAACATTGCCCCGACCCAGTTGGTTTGGGTGATCGCTCAGCGCAACGCCAACTCAACTGCTGACGAGCCTCCAGAAATAATCCCTATGCGATGGGGACTCCTGCCCGCTTGGGCTGACTCCACCCGCATCGCCTACTCAATGATAAACGCACGTTGCGAAACCCTTTTTGAAAAGCCGTCCTATCGTTCGCTGACCGACACGCATCGCTGCATTCTTCTAGCCGACGGCTACTACGAATGGAAAATCCCGTCAGAAGACCAAGCCCAAAAACAACCCCACTGGATTCACCGCAGGGACGCAGGACCGATCGCTTTTGCCGGACTTTGGACCTTGAATAAGAAATTAGCGATCCAACCAAAGACAGTTCCAGAATCCACGCCGCATTCCGAAAAAGTTCACGAAGGAATTTTATCGACAACCATCATCACAACCGCCGCCAATAGCGACACACAAGCGGTACATGATCGCATGCCCGTAATGATTCACCCCACACCGCAGAGCGCCGCAAGATGGCTCGACGGAACGCTTACAGGCCAAGCGGTCAAAGATCTTCTAACCACCCCCGAAGCCGGATCGCTGATCCACCACTCTGTATCGACTCAAGTCAACGCGGTGCGAAACCAAGGCCCCGAATTGATAGAGTCAGACCGCTGACCACCAAGCACCCACAAGACGATTAGGCCATACATTGCTTGACTGATCCAACACTTCCCCAATATCCAAAACTACCCTAATCGCGCATCGTCTCACGACGCATGTTTTCAAACGCTTCGATAACTTGATTCAAGTCTTCTGTAATCCAAATCGCGTCCCCACGAAAATCTTCGATCCACTGAAAGTTGTTCTCCAAACAAACACGGAACGTATCGAGAAGGTCAGAAACCTCAACCTTGATCATCCCACCTCGCCATTGCGGTACGGCAGGATCAACCAAGCCGACTTCAGTCACTCGTTCTGCAAGAGCCCCAACTTGCACGCGCCCTTGCTCTTCGCGTAAGCCCCCCTCCACCAACGACCCAGGAACCGAGCTGATCGAATACGGGATATCTTGATAGAAGTCAAAAGAATCCGCGGTTGTTACACTCTGAAGCATTGAATTATTTTTCGATCTAGAGATTTTCGTAAGGATGCCCGAATCCGAGCCCAAAGTTTTGTCGTGCCTCTAATATCGGCTTGGTA
>JBEICB010000333.1:0-4122 GCA_040373655.1 Pirellula sp.
GCCTGTAAAAAATGTGCTTGCAAAAATGTCTTTACAGCGGAAAGATCCGTTTGAATTGATCAGGGGAGCACTGGTTGATTTCCAGCGGGGGGAGGTGGAAGTTGCAATGCGGTGGCCGCAGGGCTGAGGCTTGCCGAATAGTGCTTCAGTAGGCTCAGGACCGACTGGAATTCAGCGCGTGAGGAGAGGGCAGTGAATCTGGGGTCCTTCGCGACGCTTTCGTAGCGGGCGACGATGGCTTTGACTTCGTCAGCGTTTGGTGGAGCTCCACCGAGAAACATCCAGGCGGGGAGTCCTAGGTATTGTTTCCAAGTTTCATCGAGTAGATCGAAGAGTTTGGGAGCGAGTTGTACAAGCTGTCCGCGAACGACTTCGGATTCGCTTGCACCGACAGCTTTTGCGGAGGCTGGCGCGGCGGCACCGGAGGCGATTTGGGCTGCATACTTTGCGACCGACTCAGTGAGTTGTTGTGCAGCAGGAGGGACAACGGGGGTTTGGTTCACCGAGGAGATTTGGTAATAGGCACCAGTGGCGATACGGTCGACTTGGAGGACCGAGCCATCGATGGAGACACCTGCGAAGAGTCCGCGGCTACGGGAATATGTATAGATTTCAGCTTGTAGCTGTCCGTCTGTGCCAATTCCGCCCTCGCGACCGACAGGGCCGGCTGCTGCAGCTACGTCGGCACCAAGGGTCAGTTTGCCGTTGAGGATCCCTTGGATACTGCGAGGTGTTTTGAAGACGAGAATAATGTCAGAGGATTGGACGCCGACTTGCCATCCGATGTTTCCACCAGTCAGGGAGATGAATACGGGGGCGTGCCAAGTCCCATTTGGTTCACGGACAAAGAGGACTCCCTTACCGTGTCTTGCGCCAACGATGAAGCTACCTTTAACCACATTCGGGATGATTGCGACGCCAGAAGCGTTTTCAATCATAGCTTGTGGGACTTTGGACAGAGGCTGTGCCATGGTCTCCTGGAGTAATTGGCTCGATTGTGCAATGACCTCCTCGGGGCGAGCTTGGCCCAAAGTTTTCTCAGAGAGGTTTAGAGTCGCGAAAAACAAGCCTAGAATCGCGATGAGATGTTTGAAAGTGGTTGGCATGGAATCAATCGCTTGCAGCATGGCACGGAGTTCCTATGGGGTGAAGCTGGGTAATTTGGCGAATCTGTTTTGATTGATTTTGTTTGGTAACAAAAAGGAGCATTGGATTGCTAGAGGGATCTTGCTTACACCCCGGGTTTGCTTGTTCCCCTGATTGAGGGGGGGATTCGCATTATGCCGTAAGCTGAGGTGGTTGCTTTGTTCGCTAAAGGCGATAAAAAACCCAAAGAAATCGTTGAAAGAAACTGTATGTTATCTTAAAATTTCTTAACGAATCACGTGCCGAAACAACATTGTTTTCTCGCAGAAGTACAAACACGGGAATGGTTATCATGACAGTAGGTGAACGGATCAAGAAGCGTCGCTTAGAGTTAGGTTGGACGCAAGAAACGTTGTGCATCAAAGTTGGCTTGAGCAAAAGCTTTCTTTCCGAGTTGGAAAGTGGCAAACGCAATGTGAGTGCGGAGAACTTGCTCACGATTGCCCAGGTCTTTGGGTTGTCCTTGGATTACTTGATGACTGGCAAGGGTAGCAAGGAGAGCAAGAAGGACGGGATGGAGATTCCGATTCCCGCGTCATTGGTCAAGTTCGCTGAGAGCCAACAATTGTCGTTTCGGCACACCTTGACGTTGCTTGAAATGCAGCGACAAATCGTTGCGCATCGGACTTCGAAGAAAAAAGACAATGCAGAGAAGTTTGATTGGCGTAAGTTCTACGAAGGGGTCAAGCCGTTTATTAAGAGTTAATGATAAGTCCAAGCGATTCTCCTGAAATAAAAGAGCTCGCCCGATCTTTGGGAGTCATTGCAGAAGATCCATTTCGCGGCACCATCTCAGCTTGTGTCGCGATGGTGGAGCGATGGATTGAGCAAAGTGGTGGGTTCGGCATGTCCGGTCTAAGTAGCGTTGACGCATTTCAACGTTTGGTCACCTCACGTTTGTCTCTAGCGATTGAGGAAATCCACTCAGAGTCGGATTTTGACAGGCTGACCAATTTCTACGCTATGGAACGAGGCGAGTTCGTTTTTGCTGGGTTGCGAGCACGGTTTGATGACGGAGATAACGAGGCTTTTGGAGCTTTGATCCGGCGATGTAATTTACGTCATGAGGCGGAAGAGCGTTATGTAGCAGTTGTGGATTGCCGCGGTGACAAGTATGCACGTCGATATTTCACTCGGTGGCACGAGATCGCTCACCGGATGACAACTCACAGTGATTCGCTCTGTGACGAGTTGGAGTTCGAGGGAGAGGCGATTGAGGTTTTGATGGATGCGATTGCATCGGAGTTGGGGTTTTTTGAATCCTTCCTCAAACCTGCTATTGAAACGGTATTTGGATCCGAGAATTGGTTGACCTTTGAGATGATCGAGCAGATCATTCGCGAGGTGTTCCCTGAGGCTTCTTTTCAGTCAACCCTGTTCGCTTGCATGCGGAGTTCGGCGATGCCGATGGTCTATGTTGAATTGGCTGGAGATCCGTTGGTCTTTACCAAAATACTGCCGAATCAACCGGCACAAGCGGATGGCTTGTTGTATTGCAGTCGGAATAAACATCCTAATTGGAATCAGAGTGGTCGTTCTCTTACACCTCAAGTTACACCCTTAGCGTTGGGAGCTAAGCCCTGTGCGGGATCCGTATTTCATCGTGTTGCTGGAAGAGACTTGCTCAGTGAGGAGATTGAGCACCACAGTATGGACTTATTAGCGATGCGGGAATCGAGCGTATCGGACGTGCGAGATGGATACACCCGATTGCGTGAAATGCTTACCCACGTGGAAGCACGCCACGTGCCGGGTAAGGTGATTGGATTATTGCAATACTAAAGTCAATTCGTTCCAGTTCTGAAACGAAGCTTAGCGAAACGGAGTGTTCCGAGGGCCAAAGCCCATACTGCAATTGAGCCGGGTTCGGGTACTGGATTTGGTGGTGGATTTGGTGGAGGTGGTGGTGGCGGAGGATCTTGCGGCGCAAACGTTAACTGCATGTTAAACGTTCCTTGTACCTGCGAATCACCCGGTGAATCTGCTCGCCATCGGCTACTGACTTGATAGTCGATGAAGTACTGGGAGCTTTCAATCTGGAATGTGATCCCAGGATCGGCACTCGTCCATAATACCGTATTGAATACATCGCGAATCTGTGCCGTTGCAGTGGCACTACCTGCCCATACCACCGACACCGCTGCGGCTTGGGTCGTCGCAAAATCGATCAAGCCCGCATGCAAATGATCCACTTCTAAGTACGTCAGCGCGTCGATACGGCTAAGCCCCTGAATACTCAAAAGATTTTCTGTCGAGACATCTAAACCTAGGGTTAGTGTGGTTGCACGCAATTCTCCCAGCGAATCGAGCGGGTCAATAAAGTACTCCTCGAGTTCCAAGGTCGGTTCAAATTGATCGACAGTTACTGCGCCGAAGCCATAGTAATTGTCGTTTCCTGCTCCCAATGTCGCGTTTCCGAGGTACAAGCTGTCGATGTTCCCGACACCCGTAGCACCGATCACAATCGTTCCAGCGCGTAGATTGTCGCATGGTATCAGAGCTAGCAGCCCTATTGCAAATCTTCGTAGCCAGCGTTGGATTACTCGCTTCATGTGTCCCCCGACCATGTTCTTGTTAGTGTGAATATAGAAGTTAATTGAATGGGAATGGAATAATTGGATGAATGGTTACGTGGTGGTCGGATCGACGATCAGTTCATCGACGATCCGATCCGGTAGGATATCTATCCCTAATTTAGCAATAAACCAATCGAGTTCCTCTTCGCCGTATAGCGTATCGACCGCATTGTCGTCTAGCAACGTATCGGTCGGCGTGTTTCGTAAATAGGTCTCGTTGTTCAGTGGTGTACCGGTCGTTGAGGTTCCTTGTAGATTACCGATCCTCTCGTTGTAAGTCCGTGTGCTTGTCCATTCGGCACGAAGGTTTGCCAGGGCGATCGGTGCGGTGTCATGGGTGGTGCTACCCCCGATGAGGATGTCTTGGTCTCCTCCGCCCTTCAGTGTATCGCTTCCTGCA
>JBEICB010000344.1:0-3794 GCA_040373655.1 Pirellula sp.
GGCCGCTGCCCCCAAGCCATGGATACAATTACATCCAAACGACGATTGTATCGTTGCACTACGGAAGATGAACAAGAGCGAAGTGATCGAATTGGGGGATGGCCGGCCAGCATGCGTGTTGACTCGCGACATTCCAGCCGGGCATAAGATTGCCATTCGTGCGAGAGGCGTTGGGGAACCGGTAAACAAGTATGGATGGCCGATCGGAGTAGCGACGAGTGCAATTGCCCCAGGAGATCATGTTCACGATCACAATTTGAAATGCCATCACACGTTGGATTATGAGGGGCTTGCAAGTCAGACACCGCAAGCACCTGCACCGCTGACGGGCAAGACGTTTCAGGGGTATGTTCGGCCATCGGGTCGAGTTGGTACTCGGAATTACATAGCGGTGATTTCCACGGTGAACTGTTCAGCGGGCGTATCGCGAGCGGTTGCGAACCATTTTGACGAAGAGGTGCTTAAAGCGTTTCCGAACGTTGATGGAGTCGTGGCTTTTAAGCACGACAGTGGATGCGGTATGGCGCTTGACGGAATCAAGCATCGGACATTGAGTCGCGTGCTCGGGGGGATTGCCAAGCATCCCAATATCGCTGCGTATGTCTTGATCGGCTTGGGGTGCGAGCAGAACACGCTGGGGCATCTACAGAAGGCGCAGAAGTTGGTTTCGTTGCAAGGGGTTCAGTGGACACCGAAAGTGGATTCTGCAACGACGACGCGAGATGTGCCAGTGTTATCGATTCAGGACACGGGTGGGACACGTGCGACGATTCGGCGTGCGGTAGAATTGGTTAACGAGTTGTTACCGCAAGTCAACGCGATGCAGCGAACGACGGTGCCCGCAAGCGAGATTGTGTTGGCGACGAAGTGTGGAGGTTCGGACGGCTACTCGGGGATTACAGCGAATCCGGCTCTCGGAGTGGTGTCTGATATGCTCGTAGCGCATGGAGGGACGTCGATCCTTTCGGAGACAACAGAGTTATATGGTGCGGAGCAATTGTTTACAAAACGAGCGCAGAGTGTGGAAGTAGCGAAGAAGCTGCTCGATAAGCTTGTGTGGTGGCGAGATTACACGGCGCATTATGGTGAGGACATCGATAACAATCCTTCGTTAGGTAACAAAGCTGGTGGATTGACGACCATTGTCGAAAAGTCGTTGGGGGCAGCGAGCAAGGGTGGGCAGACGGCGCTTCAAGATGTGATCGAATATGCGGAGCAGACAAACAAGCGAGGGCTAGTGATCATGGACGCTCCGGGGTTTGATCCTGTTTGCGTGACGGGGATGATTTCTGGTGGTGCGAATGTCGTGGTGTTTACAACCGGTCGGGGTAGTTGTTTTGGGAGTAAACCTGTACCGAGTATCAAGGTAGCGACGAACAGTGCGTTGTTTGAGCGGATGCCGGACGACATGGATTTGAACATGGGGACGATTTTGGAGAGCGAGACGATCGAGCAAGCGGGTGCAAGGATGTTTGACGCGATCCTCGAAGTTGCTAGTGGCAAGAAGACCAAGAGTGAGTTGCTCGGATACGGCGAAGACGAGTTTACACCTTGGTCGATCGGCCCGACGCTGTAGCGACTTGACGGTGCTTAAGAAATGTAGTTAGTGTGCGATGCTAATCGGTGGCTTGTCCCGATGAGTCATCAGGTGATTTTAGATCATAAATATGCACATAAGAGGTAATCTTGTTGTCAAGGTGATAGGACATTAATAGGAGCAGTTTGGTTTCATCTGAGTTTAACGTGGCGGTTTGCATTGCTATATCTTTACCATTGCGAACCGCAGTTAGATCACGAATCTTACCGAGAACCAATTTTTCTTTAGGGCTGAAGGCTATGACATTTGATCGATCATCGATGCAGATTCCAAATGATTCATCTTTCGTTTGGCATATCGACGCGATCAATGAGTCATTCGTACGCAAACTATCTATCAATTCCCAAGAATCCATAGCCCAAGTTCGCACATAGCCATCTCGGAAGCCAATCGACACAGTTCTGCGGGGCAAGTTTACGTAGATAGCTTTTGCCGGTACTTTTCCCAAGGTTGTTACCCGTTCTCCGGATTCGATGTCATAGATTCTGGCCCCTTCAAAAATTCCGGTTACACAGAGCAGTTTTGGGCTCAGGAACCGAATTGCCCAAATTTCATTGGGCAATTTAATTGGAGAGATTGGAGTTTGAGAAAATCTATTATGGAAGTGGATTTGATTGTCGCGACTACATTTTGCGATCCAAAGTCCATCTTGCGACATGTCTATCGGCCAGTCAAGAAAATCAGTGTCTTGTGATGTGCTCTTTGGTAGTAAGAATGGCTTGTCGGGTGTTTCATATTTTCCGTTTTGTATCTCGCGGACTTCGCCATTGAAATAAGTTGCTAGGAGGCTTCTTGAATTGTGCAATGATAAACGAGAGACTCCGGTGGTTCCTTCAAGATCCTTGATCGATTCCACGCCTGGAGAGGTTAGATCGGGAAGATTCCCAAATTGGGAATCTCTAATTGCGTCAATATCGACACAAATAACTGAGCCATTCTCGAAACCAAGTACGGCTTTGGATGACTGTAAGAATGAGGCAGAGGTGACAGCAGATTCTTCGTTTAAGGGAGAAATCTGAGGAAATGGAGACCAAGCGATAGCCACGCCATTTTCGCCCGCAGCGATGACTGTATTGTCGCTCCAGGATATTGCGTTCAACCCCCCTTCGAGAAGCGTCCTGCGGATTTCCGGTGTTGGTTGAAAATCAGAACCGAAGTCTTGCTCGTTCGAGGAGGGGTCTGGCAATTTCCAGACGGCTACATCGCCTGACTCGACACCTGCTGCTACCCACCTATCATCTGGGGATGTGGCTACACACAGCGCTTGGCGTTGTAGTCCATTGAGACGAACCTGCTTGGTTGTATCTAGAAGTGATACAAGAGTACAGCCATCATATTCAAAGTTTGTCGCGATCAGCCATCGAGCATTTGGGGTGACTGCAAAGGATTCGATAGGTTTTGGGAACTCGATCGTTTTCGATTCTGACGTGTCCAAATTGTAAATAACAAGCTCACTTGTGTTTCTGTGAACGACAACTTCCTTATCAGATACCCAATGGAGTGCCCGTGCCCGGCGGGTTGCGGGCAATTGAATTGGTTTCTTCTCACTATTCTCGAGGTCGATGACGAGGATGTCTTCATAGCGACACCCAATTGCTAACATGCGACCGTTGGGAGAAAAGGCAAGTGATTCAATCGTACTTCCACCGGATACGTCGAGTTCTTTTATTTCTCCGCTATTTACATCGATGATAGTGGGAAACGTTCGTTCGACTCCTAGTTTCACTGCTCCACCAGCAGCGATGCGTTTCCCGTCGCTACTCGCGGCGAGTGCATGGATCTGACGAATGGGAGTAACGTATCGATGATTCGCTTTTCGCGTTTTCCGATCTATCAAACAAATCGTTGAGTCATTTCCAGCAACTGCTATCAGATTGGAGTTCGGGAGCGAGATCGCATCCTTAAGGGCGAAAGATTTCTTTGTAAGCAGTTGGTATTGGCTTTTTAATTCTGCGTTTAGTACCTGCCATTCAGGTCGCGTGGTCGCGTCGGTGTGTTGCTTTTGGATAGAGGCGAGATCGTTGGTAACGCCTTGCAAGTCACCTCGTTCAAGTTTGCCGTAAGCAACTTTTAACGCGGACATCCATGCCAAGTTGCGGTAGAGAGCTTCCTGAATCTTTGCGAGCTTTTCTGAAGCAGTGATGGTATCTCTTGCGAGGATCAATTCTTCGTTGCGTTTTGCGAGCTGAATCGCTGA
>JBEICB010000209.1:0-8358 GCA_040373655.1 Pirellula sp.
ACCAACCTCCCACTAAGCCATGTCCCGAACCCCTCGACGCGATTTCCTAAAAACTTCTGCAGCTTTCGCCTCGTCTCTCGCCTGCACTTCTCCCCTCGCACAAGACGCACCTGCAGTCGAACCGGTAACTCGCTTCTTTGCGATCGGCGATACCCATTATTTCGCTAACGAAAAATCTCCTACCGAACTAACAGAAGCATCCATAGCAAACTGCCACGGCTTGATCGACACCCTTAACACTCTCCCTGGTAGCACCATACCCGATGCGGCCGGTGGTGGTTCGGTTGGTACCATCCAAGGCGTCATACATGCCGGCGACATTATCGACACCGGTGACAAACGCGGTGCCCTGCAAAGTCGTATGCAACAACGCGAATGGGAAGGCTTCACCGCAGACTACGGACTGACTGGTACCGAAGGAAGATTAAAGTTTCCCGTCTACGAAGTCCACGGAAATCACGACAGCCCAAGCGGCGAAGGGCTTGCCATCGATGGATTGATCGAACGCACCAAAAAACGCCAAGTCCTCGCGCGCTCAGCTAACGGTTTGCACTACTCCTGGGACTTCGGACCACTGCATTGCATCAACCTCGGGATTGTCGTCGGCCAAGACACAAAAGTCGAACAGCGACGAAGATACAACCCAATGGATAGTCTCGAATTCCTTATCGGTGACCTGCAACAACACGCTTCGGATCCCAACCGCCCCGTCCTCTTAACTCACCATATCGATCTGCCTCGCTACAGCAAACCTTGTAACACTTCGGACGAAGCAAACCTCGCTATGGAATGGAACCCATGTGATGTCGCTGCGTACTACGAAGCAATTCGCAAGCACAATATCATCGCAATCCTTTATGGCCATACACACGTTCGTAATATTCAACGCTGGAACGGTACGCCAGAGAAAACAGATGTCGGTATCCCACTGCTGAACATCGACAACTCAAGCCACTTCAGCGGTGGCAATCAAGCCTTCTTCTACATCGAAGTCGACTCCCAAGAGATGCGTATCCGCGAATGCGCTACCAAAGACTCTTGGCAATCCCACTTCTGGACCCCAACCATCTGGAAGTTCTCGACGCGCAAGCACGCCTAATCACCACCGTCTGGTGAGCGGTGGCTACGTACTATCGATTTGACGGTATTGGCCTCCAGCCTATCGCCTATCGCCTATCGCCTCCAGGCTGCAGCCTCCCGGTGGACATCACCAGGAAGCCCACTACCAAGCCGATTATTTTTCACCGTTCGAAGCAATTGTGCCGATGATATGAAGAGTAGGAATGTAGAGGCACCGGATCACGCCGCGCGACAATCAGAAGCTCAAGGGATTGCACATGATTTCAACGTTTCAGAGCAACTTCGCGCTATCTACGTTTAAGATCGGTCAACACCCAATTGCAACTGCAGTAATTTTACTCCACTGCTTTTCTTTTGGCCCTAGCTCCCGCGCCCTGAGCCAATCCATCGAATCAGACTTGGCCCCCCCAAGAGGCGAGTTTATCGCCCCAGCTCTGGAAGAGCCTACGACACCATATCTGATACCCGATGTTCCTCCTCAAATTTCACGAAATCTACAGCTTGATCGTCATTGGATCACCATGACGCCAGGGCTCGTGCTCATCGGAGATTACAACGCGTTTGGTCAAGATGCAGCGAGTTTGTCCCAAGTCGGCAAGCAGATAGATCAGTTCGATGATCGTGCAATTCGATTTATGGCCCGTGGAAAAGTCGGTAGTGCTTATCAATTCGGATACCTTGTGGCAGCAGAGTACAAAGGATTCGACACCGATCCAGAACAACTTTGGAACCTTACTGACTTGGCTCTCACCGCACCGCTAGGCGGGCCTGAAACGACGTTATCGGTCGGCAAGTTGAAAGAAACATTTGCATACGAAATGGTCGGAGATGCCGCGAACCTTCCCGCCCAAGAACGAGTACTGAGCCCGTTCTTTGTTTCTCGTAACGCCGGGATACGACTGAATAGAGTCTTGGGCGAAGACCATCGTGCAACTGCAGCAATCGGTGTATTCGATCAAGATTGGGGAGATCCAGGAAACGCTTTTAATAATGGAACGGATGTGACTTTCAGAACCACTGGGCTACTTTGGGATCTGAATGAGGATCGCGACTATTTCCATGTGGGACTCGCAGGCCGATACAACACCGACACAGATGGATCGATCCGTATGCGCGGTCGACCCGAATCCAATGTCACCAGCAACTATGTGGATACCGGCGCTATCCCAGCAAACTACGCTTGGGACTTCGGTCTAGAACTCCTGTGGAACCAAGGTCCGTTTTCAGTCTTGGCTGAGTATATCCCGAGTTGGATTAGTTCCGACGTAACCGGAAATCCCAATTTCTATGGTTGTTATGTGGCTACAAGTTGGGTCGTTACTGGTGAATCGCGTCCTTACGATCGAACTGTTGGATACGCAAGACGAGTCATCCCGAAGAATCACTACGGGGCACTGGAACTTGTAGGCCGATTCTCGAATGTGGACCTCGAAGATGACTTGATCCAAGGTGGCGAGTTTTACAAGACCTACTTCGGTACCAACTGGTGGGCGACCCGCCGTGCCAAGTTCGGAATAGGTTGGGGCCATACATGGCTGGATCGCTTTGGGACCATGGGTGAGACCGACCACCTACACGTAAGAACTCAGTTTGTATACTAAGCCCCGTGATCGTAATCGAAAGACTCTTGTGGAAAACGAATGAGAATTTGGATCCATGCGTAGTTTGAATGTTCTGGTCGATCAAATTCCATTGGACGGGATCGAGCATGAGCAAGAATAAAGCCAGTGTCGGATGCTCTTGCCAACAATAATCCTGAAGCCCCGTTTTCTTGGACCTCTCGTAACTCACATTTGATCCCTCCATTTCTCGATTACAGGTTGAATCTCAATGAAAAATATTCACCGAGGCAAACGCTTCACAACGACCGCAGTCTTCGTCTTAGCATGCAGCGCAATCAATGCGCAAGACTTACCGACGACCGGCAGCATCGAAACGAGATCCGGTAAGCTCGCCTTAGAAAACGGATACCCTAGCGCAGCTACCGTAGAAAAAGTTTTTGATGATATCGACTACCAACGAGCTTGTCAGGCTTATCTGTGGGCATTGCCTTTAATGGCAATGCAGCAATGGCAAAATGAGCACCTTACAAAGTTCCAGGCAGGTAAGTGCGACTATGTTGATTACTTAACATTTCAAGACAAACTGGGCCTACTTACGGCGAATGCGACGACCCCATATATCATGGCTTTTCCCAATCTTCGAGAGACTGGCCCACTTGTATTTGAAATCCCCACAGGTCCTACGGCAGGCGGCTTCACCGACTTTTGGCAACGACCAATCACCGACTCCGGGCAAACAGGACCCGACAAAGGCGCTGGTGGCAAATACTTGATCCTTGGCCCCGACGATCCCGACATAAAGCCTGAAGGCTACTACGTATTCCGTTCACCCACGGTAAATATTTGGTCGGCCCACCGTGCACTCGATCCAGATCCAACCAAAGCCAGAGCATTGATTGATGGTCTAAAAATTTATCCTTACAGCCAGCGTGAAAATCCAACACCAACGCGCCATGTCTCCCCAAACGGACGCAAATGGAGCGGCACGCAACCCCGCGGACTCGCTTACTGGGAAGGCCTCGCCAAAATCATCAGCGAAGAACCTGTGCACGAGCGTGATCGCATCATGATGGGGATGTTGCAACCTCTAGGCATTGAAAAAGGTAAGCCATTCGCGCCAACCGCAAGACAAAAGCAGATCCTCGAAGAATCCGCTCGAACTGGAGAATTGATGGCCCGGACCATCGCCTACGAAAAACGCTTCGATGGAACAACTGTTTGGCCAGGAAAGCATTGGGATATCTCTCTTTTCCTGAAAGACACTAACCAAGAAGCCGAGCATCATACTCAACTCGATGAGCGGTCGTCTTGGTTCTATGAAGCCGTTGGAGTTTCCACTGGAATGATGGGACGTACCGTTGGGTTCGGCCAACTCTATCTCGAGACCGCGAAAGATAGTGACGGCAACTGGCTCGACGGAAGCAAGTCTTATCAACTCAGAGTCCCCAAAGACGCACCAGTGGCGCAATTCTGGTCTGTCACAGTCTATGACAACGAAACCCGTTGTTTTGTCGATACCGGTGTGCAACCAGATCGATCTTCACGGAATGATATCGTTAAAAATGCCGATGGCTCTGTTGATCTCTACTTCGGCCCTACCGCTCCTAGCGGAAAACCAAAAAGTAATTGGATCCAGACCCTTCCAGGTAAAGGTTGGTTTTCGTACTTCCGACTTTATGGCCCAACTCAAGCCTACTTTGATCGCTCTTGGGTTCTGCCAGATATCGAGCAAGTCAAATAATCTTGAATCTGTAGTTAGCCTACTTCTTCGTGGTATCGGTCAAACTATTCAAGTCCAATCCGCTTCATCCTAGTACTTGGTTGCTCATCGGAGGGACCGCGCTTGCGATGCTACTAATCGTGATCCCTGGGGAGATTGACGATCGATACTATGCTCGCGACTTCCAGCTTCAAGTGCATGGCTGGCTATGGATTCACCTATGCTCCCGCTGAAAACATTCAACGCATGTCTCTTTTTCCAGCTTATTCTGTTAGCGATAAGGACTATCGATTCCTCGGTCGATTCAGCAATCTGGAAGTGCTTTGCTTACGAGATATCGACCTGGATAAGGTTCGTTTCGAGTTCCCGGTGCTACCAAAATTGGTCGAGATATGTATTGATGATAATCGGGTGACACCGCGCGTGCTGGAATGGCTTCGCCAGCAACCGCGATTAAAACGCGTAAAGCTATGGTCGGTTTTTTCACCGCCCATCTCAATCGCTTCGGCGAGAATAGGTTGCAGCAACCTCGTCGAGATCGATCCTGGCGTACGAACTGGAAAGGTATTACACCCCACGAAATACACACATTTACGGTTTATTCAGGAAATAGCATAAGTGAAACAGATAAGGTTTGAACCAATGATTTCGTAATCGTGCTCAGTGAAACAGTGCTCGTGCTCCTTATCGAAAGACTCTTGTGACAAATGAATTAGGATTTGGATCTATGCAGAGTTTCAATGTTCTGGTCAATCAAATTCCATTCGACGGGAACCGAGCACGAGTAAGTATAAAGTCAGTATACTGTGCTCTTATCTACAATAATTCCTGAAGAGTAAATATTTGGAGGCCAAACTTGTAAAACCGAATCTCAATGCAGTGATTGGGTTCAATGTTATCGGTCGGCAAGTTGAAAGAAAAACTGGATATGGAATGGTCGGGAAAACCGATCACTTCCAATTGCAGACTCAATTCGTATACTCACCCCGGTGTCTGCGCAATGAGGACAAACTTCAGATGGCTACTTTCGAAGAATTTCAGAACCGTATTGCCGTATTGACTGGCGCTGCGTCAGGTATCGGCCGCGAACTTCTGCTTCAACTGGTAAGAAGGGGCACTCATGTGGCGGCCTGCGACATCGATCGGGATAGTTTACAAGTCGCGGTTCGGCAGGCAAAGACGATCGCCCCAGACGTGCGAGTGACAGTACATGTGCTTGACATCTCAAATGAGAAGTCGGTTGTTCGGTTTGCGAAGGACGTAACCAAAGAGCATGGCAGTGACGCGATCCACCTGCTGTTCAATAACGCCGGCGTGGTGGGTGGTGGGTCGTTCGTCACAGGCCAACGTGACGAGTGGGAGCGGACGTTCAATGTATCCTGGTCCGGCACCTATTACTGTACCCGGCATTTTCTGCCAATGCTCATCGCCGCCGATCAAAGTGTCATCGTTAACATGTCCTCGGTATGCGGACTCTGGGCCAGCTTGGGAGCTAGCTCCCCCCATACAGCTTATTCATCAGCGAAGTTCGCGATCCGGGGCTTTACAGAATCGCATACCCTCGTTGAGATCTCTTTGAGATCGCCCCCGGCAAACGTTTCGGCAAGGCATAGTCACCCCCACGAAATACACAAATTTGCCATTTCGCAACTTTCTCTGAAAGGAATTACTGACATCATGTGTGTATACCAGTGACGCAAAAATACTTTCTCCTGGAACTTATCGCGGTCCAATGCCTCCCGAGACTAGACACAGCCTGATCCAACGATTGCAAGACGGCGGCGACAATGCCGCTTGGGATGAGTTTGCGTCCATTTACCGCCCAATCATTGTCCGTATCGCTCTTCGTAAACATCTGCAACTGGACGACGCGGAAGACCTCGCACAGCAAGTCCTCCTTTCTGTCCTAAAAAACATTCACAAATGGAAGGCTAACCCCGCCAGGGCTCGCTTCAGAACTTGGCTGCAAACCATCGTTCGAAATGCCACAATAAATGCTTTGAACCGACGACCAAAAGATCAAGCATCCGGCGGCACGAACTCCCTGCACCAGATTCATCAACAACCCGACAAATCCGATTCGCTCTGGTTTGATCTCGAATGGCAACGCGAAACACTTCGGTGGATTGCTCAACAAGTTCGCGGTGAATTTGAATCGTCGACTTGGACGGCATTCTGGGAAACGGCAATCGAGCAATCGTCACCTCAAGAAGTCGCAGAAAAAATCGGCAAGTCGGTCGGAGCCGTTTACATCGCCCGCTCGCGTGTGATGCAAAGAATCAAACAGAGAATCTCAGAACTCGACGAGGATTCAATAACCCAATAGTCTTGGGATCTAAACCATGAAATTGACGCAAACACTTTGCAACACGGATCTCTTAACTCGATTTCTTCGAGGTGAGTTATCCGACAGCGAAATCCAAGCTTATGAAGCACACCTATCGAGTTGCATATCCTGCAGAACTCGACTAGAGGAAAAAACTGCCTCGACAAACGAATGGGACGCACTTCGAGATTCTTTGAGCAACGCACAAGAATCAAACTTGCCCTCTGGGTTGGAAAACTTGGAAACCCTTCGAAAACTCTTGGGCCCTTCCGATGACCCTCGAATGATGGGCCGTATCGGAACATATGAGATCGTCGGCCTTCTCGGCCATGGCGGAATGGGAGTCGTCTTCAAAGCGTTTGATCCGTCCTTAAATCGCTACGTCGCGATCAAAATGTTGGCTCCCATGCTAATTCCCAGCGTCGTCTTTAAGCAACGTTTCCTCCGCGAAGCACAATCCGCTGCTGCGGTCGTGCACGATAACGTTGTCGGTATCCATGCGATCTCAGAGTGGCAAGGAAATCAATTCGGAAATCCGCAAGCGATGTTGAAGGCAGTTTTGGATCAGCAAGGTGCCTTTGAAGTATTGATTCAAGACAGTGAGGGAGTGTTACACTCCCCAGGAGCATCAGGAAGTGCTGGAGGAAGCAGTAGCGCAAGTGGTAGCGGAAGTGGGAATGGCAACGGAGGTGGAGCATTCGGAAAAGATAGTCAGTCCAATAGCACGCAGACATTTACGTTCGGCGGACTACCATACGGTCGAGATATCAAGTCGGTGATCGTCCGAGCCACCGAGAAAACTGGCAAGCCACAATCCTATCCATTTAAGCTCCAGAAAGTTCCGGTTCCCTACCGTAGGAATCCGATATCCTTAGAAACCAAGAACGGGAACCGCTGATGGTGAGGGTTTTGACATCATGTGTTTTGGCGGCAAGACTCGTTCCCGCAGTCGGCAGACCAGAGAATCAATCCACATGCAAGTGCAACTCACTGAAGAGCAAATCCAATTCGGGTTCTACTACTACTTCCCGAATCGAAAGAACACTATCCCTCGTGTGACCGAGGTTTCCGAGTACGCAGGCGAAGAAGGACTCATTATCAATTGCACGCAACTCGGAACCGACTACAAGTCGGCTAAAGAGAGGAAGCGTGTGTTGAATCTGTTAAACCAATTGGAATACTTCCGAAATTGGTCGGCCTCTATCTTGAGAACTTCCAAAAAATCAAAGATTATGCCGATCTGAATCAGTTGAGCAGATTGGAGAGCTTGACAATTTGTGGAGACGGCATGGGCCCACAATACATCAAGGTTGATTCGATTGAATTTTTGCGCAGTCTTCGTCAATTGCGATTCCTGAAGCTGATGACGATGAGACTTCAAAGCTGTGACTACAGCCCAATCTTGAATCTGCAGCAACTAGAGCACCTGAGCCTGCGCCCGCATAAAGATTTAAACAAAGTATACGACAAACTGCGACGACTTCCAAAATTGAAATGGGGACTATTGACTGAAGAACCGGAACTGTTCACGGACTAAGGGTACAGACGAAATCATCTGAGCCTGCCCGTTGCCGGATACCCTCCCCACACCAACCAGTCACTCCGCCATCACCTTCTGCACGCCGGCCGCCTTAGCAAAATCATCCTCGGTAACCAGCAGGTAGCTCTGC
>JBEICB010000082.1:0-20676 GCA_040373655.1 Pirellula sp.
CGCGAATTCCAGCAAGTGCGTCTAAGAATCGAGTCTCGGCATTCACAACTCGCAAGTCCGCTTTGAAGTGCTCGGTAAACTCACTGATCACCGCTGTTTGCTCATCTTTGCGCAACAGACCATTGTCGATCAAGATACATGTCAACTGCGGACCAATCGCTTTGTACAGCAGCGCAGCGGTGACCGAGGAATCCACCCCACCCGAGAGTCCGCAGATCACACGGTCCTTGCCGATCATCTGACGCATCGATTGAATGGTCTGCTCTGCGAAATTCGACAAATGCCACAATCCTTGGCAACCCGCTACGTTGTAGAGAAAATTGTGGATCAACGTGCCACCCAACGCAGTATGCGAAACCTCCGGGTGAAACTGTAAACCGTAAATCGGCTTCGTCTTATGCCGCACTGCTGCGAATGGACAAGTGCTAGTTCCAGCTAAAGCCTCGAACCCCTCAGGCAACTTCTGAACTTGATCCCCGTGACTCATCCAAACATCGATCTCAGAGGGAAAACCCGCAAACATCTTGTCCTGATTCTTGATCTCCAAGCGAGACCGACCGTACTCCCGCGCCGGACAAGCCTGGACGGTGCCACCGAGCGAATGCGCCGTCAGTTGCATTCCATAACAAATACCTAAGATCGGTATCCCCAACTCAAAAAGCTTCGGATCGCATTTTGGTGCATGCAAATCGTAAACGCTGGATGGGCCCCCTGATAGAATGATCGCCGATGGTTTACGGGCCAGAATTTTCTCTACCGATATGTCATGCTTGACTATCTCACAGTAGACGTTCTGGTCACGTACACGCCGAGCAATAAGCTGAGCAAACTGGGAACCAAAGTCGAGTACTAGTACTCGTTCGGTCTGAATCGAATCGATGGGTTCGGACATACCAAGCTGTAGGTTAGGTTTTCATCTGGAAAAACGCAGAAGTATAGCGAAATTCCAATCCGCGACTACATGGTCATTCCCCCAGAAGCTCCGAAGAATCAACCCGCGATCGGTTTGCCTTGCAAGACTTGGAGCAGTCGTTTGGCATGAGTGACCATATCGATTTCCGTGACTAGGGCAGGGGAGGGAGGGGACCTCTCAGGCAGCCGCCGCAAAACTTGATCAAGCTTCTCAGCAAGATCATTCGGGTCATCATGGGCATACAACACCCCCTTGTTTGGCTCCATATGCGGGGAGATCCGGCGATGTAACTCAGGAAATGCTCCATGATTCGGCATTACATAAGGCAATCCACTTGCCACGGCCTCGAGCAGAAATATTCCCTTAGGATCCGCATATGTTGTCGGGACACAGAACAAATCGATGCTACGCAAGAATTCGAGTTTTTGCTGTCGATTCACAGTACCGACCATCGTGCACTGCTTCTCCAAACCCGCACTGCGCAGTTTCGCTTGCTGTTCCTTCCAATACTTAACGTGCTGAGGTCCGACCCAACCAGCCAAACGCAGCTTCAACCGATCCCAATGCCCCGTCTTACGTAATGCAATGAATGCATCGATTAGCTGGTGCAAGCCCTTCTCAGGTGCCATTCGAGCAAGATAGCCAAGATGGATTTCCCTATCCGCGCCGCGAGCAACCCTTTCTGCTGGCTGTTTCGAAGACTCCAGAAAGTCCGCTGTTTCCACCCCCAAGGGAACAACAAAAAGCTTTTTCGCAGGAATCCCCAAAAGCTCAGACATTCGCTGAGCATAATCAGCGGAATGACAAAGAAACCCTTGAACCGACGGGACAAGCTCTCGCATTTTGGCAATGGCTGCCGTTCGGTGCCGAGCAGGAAGTGAATCAAGAAAAATATCATCCCCCTGTAACGTCACCCAAACATCTGCGTTCCGCTGCAATTCCGGAATCGCCCCGCCGATGAGCAAATTGGTCAGAATGATCGCATCGGGGCGAACATCTGTCTTGAGCCACTGCAGCAAATCTTCAAACTCCCGTTGCTGATTCCCACCGACCCCCTCCAACATCGATACAGTCAACTCGCCAAGAAACTCGGGGGATGTCTTCCCCGCATTGCGAGTAAGCTGCCGAATTAGCCAGGGTTGATTGAGCAACGACTCAACCCAACCCGGCACATTGCGAAAGAACCTGAGCTTTTGAGCAAGGAAAACATTGATCCCCCCAAGAAACACCTTTCCAACACTGACATCTTCCACATCCGTCCGGATCGGGGTGTAAACCGGCATCAGAACACAGTCATGCCCCATCGCGAGCAATTCTTTAGCAATCGCATTGTCGTTCATGCACGACCCGCAAAACATTCCCGCAGCTCCCGCGGTCAAGTAGGCAATTCTCATGAATACTTACACATTTCTGTTCTTCGTTTAACCGCAAGGGCCACGCCTGACGGACTTCTGGCATAAGAAAAGCTTAGAGCAAGTCAAACTTCGGACAATGCCAACTGAAACTTACTTGCCCCCCGGTACCAAATCCCACTTTCGACCAATCATTAGCCGCGGCCGAACAAACCCGTTGTTGCTCCAGAACAAACTCCGGACAGAGAGGCTTCGGAGCATCAGTTCACCGACTCTGACGATTATACCTTCTTGGCAATTCAAAGGGTACGCAATGCGAAAATAGGTAACTTGTTCGGTGGCGTAAAGCTTAGGAACGTTCAACCCTTCCCACCCGTTAAGATTTACGTAAGTTCCTATCTGGGTTCAATTTTGGAAAAAAGCCTTCGACAGTTCAAGGCAGTTCCATCGCTTGCCGATAGTTTCCCTCGTCGTCGCATCTTACCAAGTTTCAACCTGTCGACGGATGGCCCGCAAGGGCGGACAGGGAGAAGGTGAGATGGAATGCGAAATTGCCGGTGACCCAGAACTGATCGGGTCTGTGGAAGACTCGGCCGGCAACCGTCGCGATTCAAACTTGGTTCTCCGAGATGATCTCGGGTGACCAAGCTACGAGCGAATGAAGATATGGGTGACACTCATCCAAGTACGGACGGATGATGTCAATGGAAGTGGGGCTTACGAAGTCACACGAGCGACCTCAACGCGGTCGCTCACTAGCCGCGCCAGTAGAGGGCGATTTCGGCGGCGACTTCGTGCGCCGAAATCGGTCTCAACTCCGCCATGTTTTCAATCGTATGCGACGGTCAGTGACCCAATGTACATAGGGAGAATTGGTTCGATGAAGTGGAACATGATTGTTGGTTCGATGGTTTTAGGTGCTACCCTCTGCGGACAAAGCTTCGGTGGCGATCTGATTCATCGTTTGTTGGGTGGACGTGGCGTTGGTGCTTCGAGCTCCTGCTGCGATACCTCGGTTGTAGATCCTAGGTGCGGAGCTGAACAAGCTGGTTGCGGCGCTGGTCCAAGCTGCGGAGCCGAAATGGCTGGTTGTGGCAACGGTCCAAGCTGCGGCGCTGAAATCGCTGCTCCTGCTTGCGATCCTTGTGCAGGTAACGGCGGAATCGGTGGAAACATCGGTCCTAGCTGTGGCGTTGAAACCGCTGCTTGCCGTCCTGTTGTTGTTCGCACACCTGTTTTGGATGGCCTCAAGGGTCTGAAGTGCAAGCTTGCTGCTGCTCACGCAAACAAGATGGCTCGCCTTCACGCCGCTAAGGCTAACCTCCATGCGAAGTTGGCTGCTAAGCACGCAGCTCTCTCCGCTCCAGCATGTGTAACCACAGCTCCTAGCTGCGGTGCAGAACAAGCTGGTTGTGGCAATGGCCCAAGCTGCGGCGCTGAAATCGCTGCTCCAGCTTGCGGTCTCGGCAATGGACCAAGCTGCGGTGCTGAAATCGCTGCTTGCGATCCTTGTGCAGGCAACGGCGGAATCGCTGGTGGTTGCGATAGCGGTTTCGGATCGAAGAAGCGTCACGGCGGCTTGCTCGGCAAGTTGTTCGCGAAGAAGTCTGCTTCGGGTTGCGATACCGGTGCATGCGATAGCGTTCCTGCAGGATGCACTTCCTGCGGAAGCACCCCAATTGCTGCTCCAGCAGCAACCCCAGCACCTGTGGTTGACCCACATGCTTACTTGAACACCAATCGCGGTATCATTCAAGCTAGCAGCACCCGCGTTCGCTAATTGCGAATCGGACTGCTAGGGTTAAGATACAAGCGACTAAAATCGGCCCGCCAGAAATGGTGGGCCGATTTTTTTTATTAATCCCGCACCCCCAATACTAATCCACTACTCCATCAACGCGCGCCTAGCACGTGCATATGCTACCGGAGCAAAAACCATAAGCGGTGCCCAAGCCGCGAACGCTGGACTAATCCAAATACGCGATGCACCCAAAACCCCGAATCCTGTCGTTACCGCAAAAAAGATCCCAAAGGTCAAAAAACAAGCCATCGACAACTGAATCACATTGCGATTGCGAGTCGTTAAAACAAACGGCAAACCTAACAGCAATTGCGTCAAATCCATCCAAGGCTGCAGAAACCGACGGTGTATCAGCAACTTCAAATCTTCTCCGTAGTACTCACTCTGGTGCCTCAACCGCCACAGCAAATCACTTGTCGATGCATACTGCTTAGCTGTGCCCCCACGCAACATATCGAATTCAACCACGCTCGGAAGAAAACACTCTGTCGGCTTGAGCCATGAAGTGTCCGATGGTAACCGCAAATAATCTGTCCCCTCGAACTGCACCGAACTTTTCAGCAACATCTCCCTGTCGAGTACCCCCTCGACCAAATACCCTGCTCCATGTTCCGACGTAGACGTTAAATACCTCGCACGCTCTCCGTGAATCTGATTCGTGACCGATGCCGCCGGACCAAAAAGTCGAAAGACCGGACTCTGAATGGTTTGCGTATTGTTCACTAAATTCCGCCCTGCAATCAACATTCCAAACTCCCGATCCTCGGTCGGCCGTATCGGAAGTATGCGCTCCGTCCCCTGCAAGTCCTGAGGCTTCTTAGTCAACACATGACTCCATTGTGGAATCCACCACTCCCGCGTGACGACACCCATCCCTATCGCAACAATACTTAGCACCAACAACGGTCGTATAATCCTCGCTTTGCTAATTCCAGCGGCTAACATCGCTGTCAGTTCATTCGTGCGATAGAGCAACGCTATTACAAACAGCATCGCTAGCAATGCGATCAACCCACAAGTCTGATCGAAGATACTCAGCATCACCGGCCCAAAATACTCCGCGAGGCCCAAAGCCAAACTACCACGGATCTTCCCGTACTGAATGAACTCGTCGAGGTTGGTGAATATCTGGGCAACCATCATCAGTCCGGCAAGCGTCAAAAAGCAAACCAGAAACACGCGGATGTATAAAAATGCCAAATATCGATCGATGCGGGTCATCCTCGTAGTTTATGCGACCCACTGACTCCGCGACAATCCCGGATCGCTCCGAATAACTCCGCTATACTTCGTGAAATACCTGCATTCTTCCCGCTTTAATTGAAAACCAGTGAATGCTTGCAATTCAAAACTCTTGCATAAGCCCAAGCCTTAAACCACTGGCTTAAGCAACTGCCCACCACACCTATTCTGACCGTTTCAAGGTTTTATCGATTGCCCTCTAAGTGAATCGTGGTAGTCTGCATTCTTGACCTGCGTGAAGCTCCTCTATCACTTTCGGCCGCTGCAGGTCCGCATTCTGCCAAGGAGTTCATCATGGTGGAAGGTTCTCTAAACACCCCCCACTACGTTCTAAAGCAAGGCAACCAGCCAACACGCCCCAAGCTTGTAGCGATCGACCCTTCAGATCCCACAACACAAGCGACTGTCCTCTTCGGTTTTTCCGACAAACCTCAGTACGACACCTTTCACGCTTCTTGCTTACCCCTCGAACTTACCCCCTATCCACTCGTAAAACGATATCTAATCGATCAACTGGAGTCCGAAGGCCAAGATTTAAAACTCTTGGCCCTCGACGCAACCACGCCCGTCGATCCTTTGCTCAATGCGACAACCTTCCAAGCAGCCTTACACGCTCTTCTCAACGGATTGAACTCGGTTCCCATCACGCACCATCTGCGATTCGATGATGCAATCTCTCAGTACCGCATAGAGACCGCAATTTCAACGAGTCCTTCTGCCAAACTTTAAGCGTTCGCCATGGTCGCCCCTAATTCCTCTTCGAGATGTGTGTACCTTGAGCATGAACATTCCGCGCCTTACAAAAATTGCATTCATTGGTAATTACCCCCCAAGAAAATGCGGTATCGCTACCTTTACGTACGACCTGCGACGTTGCGTTTCAAACGCAACCACTGCAAATTGCTTTGTTGTCGCAATCAACAATATCTCTGAGGGATATGATTATGAAAAAGAGGTGCAAGCGCGCATCGCAGAGCAGGAAATCGAAGACTACCGCAACGCTGCCGATTACTTGAATCTCAACAACGTTGATGTTGTCTCACTCCAACATGAATTCGGAATTTACGGTGGGCCCTCAGGTAGCCACATCCTGGCTCTCTTGCGTGACTTGAGAATGCCCGTGGTTACTACTCTACACACAGTGCTGTCTAATCCAAACTCCTTGCAACGCGCAATCTTGTCGGAAGTTGCTAGCCTCTCGACTCGTTTAGTCGTCATGACAGAGCGGAGCAAAAGAACCCTCGAGAGCACTTATGGGATTCCCTCCGAACGGATCGATCTTATTGCACATGGTATCCCAAAACTACCAGATACTCCGCAACACATTCTGAAAGAGCAATTCAACGTTCAAGGTAAACCTGTCGCACTAACCTTCGGCCTCCTTTCGCCCGGCAAGGGGATCGAATTCGTACTCCGTGCTATTCCTGAAATCATCAAAAAATTTCCCGACTTTATCTATCTTGTTCTCGGCGCTACGCACCCCACATTACTGAGGGAACAAGGCGAACGTTATCGCATCAACCTAGAACGCCTTGCCATCGAAACCGGTATCCAAAAGCATGTGAGCTTCTACAATCGCTTCGTCTCGATTGATGAACTTACCGATTTCATCGGCTCGGCCGACCTGTACATCACTCCCTATCTGAACGAAGAACAAGCGGTCTCTGGTACCTTGGCCTATGCATTCGGAAGTGGCCAAGCTGTTATTTCAACACCCTATTGGCACGCGGAGGAACTTCTTGCTAACGGCCGCGGTGTACTGGTTCCCTTTGGGGACTCTGCTGCAATTGGAAACGCAGTCATTGAGCTGTTGGGCGACGACGCGCGCCGAAACCAAATGCGGAAGAACGCTCAATCGCTCGGTCAGAAAATGACCTGGGACCACGTCTCGGAAAGTTATCTCGACTCATTTCTGCAGTCGAGAGAGCAACGCAGATACTCCCACAACCACACTTGGGTTGTGCGAACGCTAGACGAACAACCATTGGCACTACCTCTCCTCCAACTCTCCCATCTAAAGAACCTCAGCGACTCCACTGGCATCGTTCAACACGCCATCTACTCCGTCCCAGACCATACCCACGGTTATTGCACCGATGACAACGCACGGGCGCTGATTCTCAGCATCCTGCTCGAAGAGAACGGATACGATCCACAAATCGTGCTACCCCTCGCCTCTCGGTACGCCGCATTCACCAACGGAGCCTTTAACCCCTCCAACGGACGTTTCAGAAACTTCATGAGCTTCGACAGAAAATGGCTCGAAGAGGAAGGGTCTGAGGATTGCCAAGGGCGCGCACTCTGGGCAATAGGAACTTGTGTCGGAAGATCGCGGCAAGCCGGCTTGAACGCCTGGGCTCGCGGTCTGTTTCACCGTGCCCTGCAAGCTTGCCAATCAACTCAATCACCTAGAGCTTGGGCCTTTGCAATTCTCGGAATCCATGAATACCTCAGACGCTGCAGTGGAGATGCGCAAGCGATCGAGACGAGCCAAGTACTGGTAGACAGGCTCCTCAATTTGTACGCCGCAACAGCAACAGACTCCTGGCCTTGGTTTGAGTCCAACGCAACTTATGAGAACGCGAGAATTCCGCAAGCCCTCATCTCCCACGGTCGATGGTCCGGTAATGCACAAGCACTTAACCTAGGACTCCAATCACTGCATTGGCTTAGCGAACATCAGCGATCCCCAACACAACGCTTTCGCCCAATCGGTTCCAACGGATTTAGTTGCGAAGGTCAAAACGCGACATTTGACCAACAACCCATCGAGGCGTACGGGATGGTCGCGGCTTCCATCGAAGCCTATGCTGCTTGTGGGGATCCTTATTGGAACGAACAAGCACATCTGGCCTTCGATTGGTTCCTAGGTAGAAATGATATCGGCCAACCCGTCCACGATGCAGCATCAGGCGGGTGCTTTGACGGGCTGATGGCAGATAGGCTTAATGAAAATCAAGGTGCTGAGTCAACACTTTCCTACCTCCTCTCCCTCGTCGCGATGCGATCTTTAGATGCGACTATGCGAGCAACGTCCAGTCCACGTTAATCGCCTCCCTAACAAAACGCTCTCTCGAACCACTCTTTCGATTTGAACCCATCTATGCCGCTGCTCCGAACCGGAATCATTCTCTCTCCCAACAAAAACCGTGTGGTACTGCGCCCCTTTCAACCCCCAAACGATGACCGCATCCTGCGGATCATCGCACGCGTATGCACTCTTGCAGAATCCGAGGTAGATCAGCAGATCGCCCAAGTTCTCGACGAGTTTCACAACCGTCACCAAACTCCAAATCGCTTCTTCCAGCAACGGTTTGATTCTCTGCGTAGATTTATGCTCACAGATACACCCTTAAGTCAAAACCGACAATTGTTGATCGGCGCTTACTTCACCCAAGAATACTCGCTTGAATCTGCAGCACTGTTCAACCCATCTATCGTCCCGCATCCCGATCAATCCAACCTAACCAAAGGTGAACTGCGATTCATCATGAGCCTACGTGCCGTCGGCGAAGGACATGTTTCGTCCATCGTCTTCCGTAGCGGAAAGATCGACAATAATCTTCAAATTATCATCGACGAACCTAGCAACCTAGTCACCACGCCACGCTTGGTCCAAGATACACAATACGATAAAGATCTATTCCATCGCAAATTAGTGGAACTAGGTCGCGGTTGCCCTTTCGTCACCGAAGTCCTCCACGGCTTGCCAGATGCATTCACATCTGAAGAACTTGAATCCCAATTGAAGAAGTCTTTTCGGGAGCATCGATCGGAACGAAATGAATTAGCCCAAATCGTCGAACAAGTGATCATGTTGGCGAAATCCAACTACGAAATTCAATACACAGATAAACAACTCCTTTCAGAACGGCTCATCTTTCCCCTAAGCCCCACCGAAAGCAACGGGATCGAAGATGCAAGGTTTGTCCAATTCCAATCCGACTCGGGAACTGCTTGCTACTACGCGACCTACAGCGCCTTCGATGGACGTATGGTTCTCCCGCAATTGCTCGAAACCTCCGACTTCCTGCGATTCAAAATGCATACGCTCAATGGCGCCGCAATCGCTAACAAAGGCATGGCGCTGTTCCCTCGCAAAATCAACGGCCATTTCGCAATGATCGGCAGGCAAGATGGAGAAAACCTCTATCTTTCCTACTCGGACAAATTGTATTTCTGGCATTCCCGAGAACTCATCGTTAAACCAACAAACCCTTGGGAATATGTACAAATCGGAAATTGCGGATCTCCCATCGAAACAGACAAAGGATGGATCGTCCTAACCCATGGAGTTGGCCCGATGCGAAAATATTGCATCGGCGCTCTACTCCTCGATCGCGACAACCCCACCAAAGTCCTCGCTAGACTTCATGAACCACTGATAACCCCCAACGAATTGGAACGTGCTGGCTACGTTCCAAACGTCGTCTACTCGTGTGGCGCTATCGTCCACCATGACCACCTCGTCATCCCCTACGCCATGTCCGATTACGCTACAACCTTCGCTACCATCCCCCTCGCAGAACTCCTTGCAGCCATGACCTAATCCGCTCTCCAGCCCCTTGTTCGATGCACTAACGCGTCGCTTTCAATCCGTCACAGAATTTGGTCAGCTGGGCAAGCCCCGCCGCATTCTCCGGAAGTGCTTCATCCTGGAAAGCAGGCAACAAATGATTCCAAACATGATTGAGCTGGGCTTGCATGTCGCTGGTGTTAGCAGTCATCACTACCACCGCGTCTTGCTTTGGCATTACGATGCAGAATTGACCGTCCTTCCCATCCCCACGGAACGCACCATGTCGACATCGCCAAAACTGAAATCCATATCCCTGATCCCAATCACTTACCGGTGAACTCCCATTCGATACCTGCTTGGATGTCGCCATCGACACCCAATCACTCGATAGTATCTGCCGCCCTTTCCAAACACCCTTTTGCAAATACAGAAGACCGAACTTGGCGATGTCCTCCGTCTTCAAATACAAACCGTACCCTCCGATCGATATCCCCTGCGGATTCTTGTCCCAAACCGGTGTCGAAATACCCAACGGTGTATACAAACGATCCTGGAGATACTCGTTGACCGTCTGCCCTGTGACCTTTTGAACAATCGCAGATTGCATAAATGTCGCCGGCGTGTTGTAGCGAAAGTGCGTGCCAGGCTTGTGCGGAACGGGATGTGCAAGAAAAGCTGAAATCCAATTCTTCTCGTTCTTCACATTTGGCTCGTCTTGATGCCCCGTTGACATGGTAAGCAAATCAACCAATCGCATCGCCTTCAAGTTGCTCGACGGCTCTTTAGGCGCTTCTTCCGGGAAAAAAGAAAGAACCTCGTCATGCAACTTGAGCTTCCCCTCTTCAACCGCAAAACCCACGGCCGTCGAGGTAAACGATTTGCTCAACGACCATAACACGTGCGGCTTGTCAGCCGCTTGTGGCGACCACCAAGCTTCCGCAATCACCTTACCATACCGCAAAACCATAACACTATGCATCGATTCGACATGCTGATTCAACGCTTCGATGAAACGTAACATCGTGTCAGATGATACACCTTGAGACTCCGGCGTACTTCGACGCAATACCGTTTCCTCCGCCCCACCCCCAAGCAAGCCTGCAGACAAAGTCGCACCGGAAAGCTGCTCCAAACCCTGAAGCATCCCCCCTGCTACCACTCCCAAACCCATCGTGGCGCAGAAGTCCCGGCGACTGCGCCCCTCTATTTCATGCTTAAACACTCTCGATTCTCCCTTACGCTACTGGCCTGATGTCCACTACGGACCGAATCCCCAATTCAAGCCACATAAAGGAGAACCAGGAGCTACCAGTAGATGTACTGCAAGAACCTCTCCCGATCCTCCGAAGGTAATCGATCGATGTCTTCGACAACGTACCGATTCTCCCGAGTATCGATCAATAATTTTCCGTTCTCACTGTAATCCAATGCCTGCCCCTGCGTCCACCGCATCGTGAACTTCTCGGGCCCTTGATCGGTCTCTACTTCCAAATTTAAATAGCCAGATTCTAGCTGATTCTTGCGTACACGCACAATCCGACGCATTAAATATCGACGTGCTAACAATTCTCGCACCATGGCCACCGATTCATCAGACCATCTGTCAAGCGTTCGGATCATCCCACACTCGTACTCTTCACCATTCTCTCCCCAGCTCCTAACGCTCAAGTAACCTTCGGGATATTTCGACGGAAAGGTCTTTACGACAAACAGCGATCGCGCTTCGCACTCTTGACCATTCCATAACTCGATCCGATCGAGCTCTCCTCGCCGAAATGACCATTCCTGCGGTTCCATCCATCGAATACTCGGCCCGCCCGATTCCGGTAACTCGGTTCCCGCAACCGTGGCTTCGGCTTGTGCGGCAGCTTGCTCGGAATCCGATTTCTCTTTGCTCGCCCCGGACTCATCCCCTAACCCCACAGCGGTGTCTGACCCCTTGGACTCTAATTCCTTTGCCGCATGGATCAACTTGTCGATATCGGGGTTCTTCGTCACCGATGTCTGAATGCGTACCAATCGCGCATAGGTACCGTCCATCGCCAATAACTCGCCATGCGAACCTTGCTCGATCAACCTTCCTTGATCAAAAACCAAAATCCGATCCGCATGTCGTAATGTGGACAAGCGGTGAGCTATCGCAATCGTTGTACGCCCCCGTATAAGCACCCTTAACGCGTCTTGAATGCTCTTCTCTGCCTCTGCATCGATATTGCTTGTTGCTTCATCAAGCACCAATATCCGAGGATCGTACAACAAAGTTCTTGCAATCGACAAACGCTGCTTCTCACCTCCCGACAAACCTGCACCGTGCTCTCCTAAGAGAGTCTCATAACCAAGCTGCTGCCGGCAAATGAAGTCGTGCGCACCGGCCGCCTTAGCCGCCTGCAAACCTTGCTCGATCGTCGCTTGCGGTCGACCATAACCTAAGTTGCGCCAAATCGTCCCCCGAAACATAAAAGACTCCTGAAACACAATCCCCAGTCGCTCGCGCAACTGATGACTCGACAAATCGCGCAAATCATGGCCATCAACCAAGATCCTTCCTTCCTGCACGTCATAAAATCGCCCTAACAAATTCACCATCGTCGATTTGCCAGAACCACTGCGTCCCACAATACCCACCATCTCGCCAGACTGAACGCTGAAACTGACGTTCTTTAGTACCGGCTGATTGCGATCATATCCAAAACAAACATCCTGAAATTCAATCTGTCCCTTCGGCTCTTTCCATTCCACAGGATTCGTCGGCTCACTGACCGTTAGCGGTGTATCAAGCAACTCCAATACACGCTTGCTTCCCGTAAGAAAGCTCGTAAGCCAACTCGTGAAGTTCGACAACGCACTCAGCGGCGCATAAAACATGCCCAAGTACGCCAAGAATGCAATCAGCTCCCCTAGTGTCATCGTCTTGCCAATCACATCCCGACCACCGACATACCAAACGATTAATCCCCCAAGACTAAACACAATGGACATAGCCGAAGAATACCAAGCGTTCGCATCTTCAACCCACAACCGCCAATTTCGCAACTCGTCACTCGTCTTTGAAAACCGTTCGTATTCCCGATCTTCCTGCGCAAAGGCTTTGACGACTCGAATCCCCGATAACATCCCACTGAGCACTGAAATTTGCTTCGACGAAGCGTCCCACAAGCGGTAGTACCTCGGGTATACCTTCTTCCAGAATATGGATGTCCCGAGAATCACTAAAGGCACAGGGATCAACGTGAAAAGCGCCAACTTCGGATTGATCCAGATCAGCATCGCGCCTACGCCGATCAATTGCGCAATCTGTAACAAGAAACCACCGGTGATCTGATGCATCAGCCCATGCATCACCTCGCTGTCATGCGCTACTCTGCCCAACATCGAACCGACTTGGTGCCGATCGTAATACACCACCGCCAAACTCTGTAACTTGCGGACCATCTCCGCTCGCAAAGTCCTCGTCAAACCTGTGCCAATATGCGTCGCTAGCTTCCCCTTAAAGACCGCGACGATCGAAAGCATTACGCGCGATGCTGCGAGAGCTAACACAATCAACAGCAACGCAGTTCGAAAATCTGGTAACGGCTTGCTAGTATCCTCTGCCCCCACCGCCGCATTCCCACCCGCCAACACTTGATCGATTAAGTACTGCTGTAATTTAGGCGGAATCAACTCGGCAATCACACCCACAATCGTCAATAACGAAAGAAGGATAGCTCCACGCCGATACGGCGCAATGAGTTCATGTACCCGACGAAGAATCTGCCCCTTCTGCATGCATCGCGGACAACTCTCTTCCTTCGAACTAAGCCGCAATGAGCAAGTTGGACACTCTGGCGGATCGAAGCCCGTTGATGATGCATGCGGATCATGCTCCGTAGTGCTCGTTTCATCGAACATCCAAGTCTCCGGATGCTCGCGCATGCGTTCTAACATCCGCGATACTTTATGAAACCTGGTCGCATTCGCATTGGAGAACCGCAGTAAATCGATCCAGTCCTCCCCAATCCGAACCTGTAGCGTTCCACCGCCAACCCCGGCCTGCGTGCGTACCGCCGCCACATCCGACCAAACAACACCGCGCAACAAAACCGCAACCGGTGCATCAGCCTCACGAATACCTGCACCCGCGCGGTGGACACGAATCACCGATAACTCATCGGCGGAAACAAGCAACCATTCCTCGTGCATCTCCCCCGTAAGACTTACATCGGTACTTTGCGCTAACCACAGCGCTCGATGCGACTTGCCAGCCCCCTCCAAACATCCTACGACAACAGAAGGGACAACGACGGCGCTGATGGTTTGCTGATGTGTCAACCGAGGAGACTCCCACCCACGATAGAACATGATTTCATTGGAAAAGCAAGCGAGCAGTAACCGCTTCCTGCTGAACGATCGTTAGATTCAGAAAGACCCGTTTAGTTCCCCATTACCGTTTTTTTCCAAGCTGAGCTTATGGTATCATTACGGGACGCGTGAACTAACACGCTCCCACCTTAATACGGCTTCAATCCGCTTCCTGGATTACCCTCCCCATGCCAGCACCTCGATTGCTCTTGCCTAGCCTGTTCCTCGTTCTCTGCGTATCATCACCACCCCTGCAGGCCCAGCAGAACACCACTCCTCTGCACTTCGAAACCGACGTGCGTCCAATCCTCAAAGCGCATTGCTTCCACTGTCACGGTGAAGCCGATCAGCGCGAAGGGGGACTCGACCTGCGCCTCGTTCACTTGATCAAAAAAGGTGGAGAATCCGGCTCCGCGATCGCCCCTGGAGATGCCGGCAATAGCTTGATCTTCCGACGAGTTGCGGACAATGAAATGCCTCCTGGGGGTAAACACCTATCCGAAAAGGAAAAGGATGTTCTGCAAAATTGGATCACCCAAGGTGCGCTGACCAAACGTTCAGAACCAGAGCTTCCACCGCTGGAAGACTGGACCGAGGAAGAACGCAACTACTGGGCCTTCCAACCCGTTCATCCCATCGCTCCACCGGTCATCCCAAGTGCCCAAGAGCCCAACCAATCATCCCTCGAAGAAAACCTGTCCTTCGAACAGAATTCGCCAGTGGATGCTTTTCTACTGGACACCTTGCGACAACAAGCCATGGCGTTCTCCCCGACCGCCGACCGTCGAACCCTCGTCCGTAGGCTGTCTTTCGATCTACGCGGGATCCCTCCCAACAATGACGAAATCGAAGCTTTCATTCGAGATACCCAAGTTGATGCATATGAACGACTCGTTGATCGATTTCTGGCAGACCCACGACTCGGCGAACACTGGGGGCGACACTGGCTTGATGTTGCCGGCTACGCCGACAGCGATGGCTACAGCGAACACGACACCGAACGCCCATGGGCTTTCCAATATCGCGATTACGTCATCCGAGCCCATAACGATGACCTCCCCATCGATCGCTTCATCGTTGAACAACTCGCCGGAGACGAACTCGTTCCTGCACCTTGGGATGCCCTCCCCGAAGAACAACAACGCATCCTCGCTGCAACGGGCTTCCTTCGCACCGCTCCCGATGGGACCGGCCACGAAGGAGTCGACCAAAATGTCGCTCGCAACGAAGTCCTTGGAGAGACAATTAAAATCGTCACTGGAGGACTCCTTGGACTGACCGTCGGCTGCGCACAATGCCACGACCATCGCTACGATCCTATCTCCCAACGAGACTACTACCGAATCCGCGCTCTGTTCGAACCGGGACTGGATTGGAAAAACTGGCGAGAAAAACCCGCAAGACTAGTCAACTTATGGACCGCAGAAGAACGAGCAAAAGCAGCCGAAGTCGACAAGTCCCTTTCCGAACTTGAAACCACGCGATTGAAAGAACTCGACGAGATCGTTGCCGATATCTTCGAAAAGGAAGTGATGAAGCTCCCCGAAGACCAACGGGAGGCAGCCCGCACAGCCCGCAACACCGCCGCCGACAAAAGAACTCCCGAGCAACAAAAACTGCTTCGAGATTTCCCAAGCCTGAACGTCGATCGAGGCAGTGCGGTGCTTTACGACGGAGCAAGAATCAACGAGTTCAACAAAAAGTACGAAACACAACAAGCCGAGATACGAAAAGCTCGCCCCGCCGATTCGTTTCTCGCAAGCTTCTCCGAAGTCCCAAATCAAATTCCCACTACGCACCTGTTCTTCCGAGGTGATATCCAACAACCTCGCGATCCAATTCCACCAGGCGGTTTGAGTATTCTTCAAGAGCAGGACAAGATCCCTGCGGATGACCCTCAAGTCCCGACTTCAGGGCGTCGTTTGCAATTCGCTCGCTTAATCACCTCCGGCGTCCACCCGCTGCTCACACGCACAATGGCCAATCGAATGTGGATGCATCTCTTTGGCCGTGCTCTGTCCAATAACCCAGGGGACTTGGGGCGCCTCGGCGAAGCCCCCAGCCACCCCGCTCTTCTCGATTGGCTGGCGAACCGACTTGTCGAACTCGAATGGAGCAGAAAACGAACCATGAGAGACTTGCTCCTCTCTCATGCCTACCAACAGTCATCTTCCAAAAACGGGCTGCACCAAGAAAAAGATCCTCAAAATCAGTGGCTCTCACGAATGCCCATGCGACGACTCCAAGCAGAATCGGTGCGAGATGCAATGTTGGCCACCAGCGGAATGCTCACCTATCGTATGTACGGTACACCCGCCGCAGTGAACCCTGACGAAGTCGGTCAGTTTATTCTAGGAAAAGCCACCCGCGACGGAAACGGAATCCTAGTCGCAAAACAAGAAGAAGTAGCCGACACCTATCGTAGGAGTATCTACACCCAAGTGCGACGTTCCATGCCGCTGGGAGTTCTCGAGCCATTCGATCCAGCAACCCTCAATCCAAATTGCGATCGACGGGCGAATTCTACCGTTGCAACCCAATCCCTCATGATGATGAACAATTCCACCGTCATCAAAATCGCTGAGCACTTCGCCACCCGGGTCCAACGCGAAGCAGGCAGCGAACCGGTGGCACAAGTCGCCCATGCTTGGCTATTGGCCTACGGGGCCCCTGCCACCGACGAACAACGAACGAAACATGCCGAAGGACTAACCGCTCTTCGCGCAGAACTCCTTCCTAAAGAACTTGATCCAGATCCAGTCAAAGCAGAGGCACAACGCACTAGCAGTCAGCAGCAAGCTCTGGCGCTCTACTGCCAAGCACTGCTCTCCTCCAATGCGTTCCTTTACGTCGACTAACCCACACGAAGGATTCGAACGGTCGGAAGAAATCCATAACGTCGCAAAGACCGAGGATTCTTTTATCCAAGGAAATCAGCTATGACACTACCCAACACAAATCCGAGACATGCCCCCTGCTACTCCCGACGCCATTTCATTGCACAACAGGGAATCGCCGGAGCAACTCTATGGCTCGCAGGCGCGATGCAACAGTCTGCCCAAGCGACCCCGCCAAAACCGAATACCAGTCCCGTTCATTACGATCTAAAACCCAAACCTAGCCATCGGCCAGCGCAAGCCAAAGCGATGATCTCGATGTTCATGCAAGGTGGTCCATCCCATATGGACCTCTTTGATCGGAAACCGGAGATCGAAAAACGAAGCGGCGAAAACTATTCCGGTGAACTGAAATACGACAACGCGGCGGAGTCCTCCGCAAAAATTTGGGCTGGGCCTTGGAAATGGGAACGCTACGGTCAATGCGGGATGGAACTTTCCGAATTGGTTCCGCACCTCGGTTCGATCGCCGACGATGTCACTCTGATCCGATCCATGCACACCGGTGTAAATAATCATGGACAGTCGATCTACGCTTTGCATCACGGTCGCGTTACGGCAGGAAGGCCAGTCCTTGGATCGTGGCTGACCTTCGGGTTGGGAAGTGAAAGCCAGCAACTTCCAGCTTTCGTCGTACTGACCGATCCAGGTGGCCTTCCTGTTTTGGGAACAGACTGTTGGTCTAATGGATGGTTGCCGTCGGTATACCAAGGCACGGTCATACGGCCTCAAGAACCCCGAATCCTTAATCTCAATCCACCGCCCCACTTGGCCGGGATGCCCCAGAAACGTTACTTGGATTTTCTCAAGCAGATGAATGCGGAGCACTTCGCTGGCAGACCCTACGAAAGCGATCTTCAAGCTCGCTCAGGAAGTTATGAGTTGGCCGAAGCCATGCAGTCCGCGGCGAAAGACGCACTCGACATTGGACAGGAAACGGAAGCCACACATAAGCTTTACGGATTAGACCAAGACGCCACACGCGAATTTGGCACTCGCTGTCTGATTGCCAGGAGACTTGTCGAACGCGGAGTGCGTTTTGTACAAATCTATACCTCTACACAACAGTGGGACCATCACGCAAACATCAAAGATGCCCTACCAGCTGCTTGCAAGAAGACCGATCAACCATCCGCTGCACTTGTTAAAGACCTCAAAGAACGCGGACTGCTCGACTCAACCCTCGTGCATTGGGGTGGGGAAATGGGACGTCTACCTGTGATCCAAAATGAAAAGAACGTGGGGCGTGATCACAACACCTACGGCTTCAGCACTTGGCTTGCTGGTGGCGGAATACGAGAAGGCTGTATCCACGGCCAAACTGACGACTTTGGTTACCAAGCCGTGACCGATATCGTCCACCATTACGACTATCACGCCACTTTGATGTATTTGTTCGGGCTTGAGCCTGATAAACTGGTATTTGCTCGTCCTGGTGGCAACGGCAGTTTGCTCGATGGGCAGCCAGGCAAAATTGTCGAGGGCATCCTTAAACGTCCTCCTACACAACCAACGTCCTAGAATCCCTAAAATTACGTAACCAAAACGTACCGGGATCCCGGGCGGCTTATCCCATGAAAGCCAAGTGAAAAACTCGATGCAACCTACCGAAGAACCCTTGGATGTAATCGCCGTTGGCGCTCACCCCGATGATGTCGAAATCGCTTGTGGCGGTACACTCGCAGCCCTAGTGGATCTCGGATACCGCGTCGGCATCATCGACTTGACCGACGGCGAACCGACTCCCCATTCCCCAGGTCCCGAAGCACGTCGTGCTGAGGCACACGAAGCAGCAAAAGTCCTCGGAGTACACGTTCGCAAAATTCTTCCCTTCAACAACCGACGCCTGATGGACGGCTTCGATGAACGCGTCGCCTTGGCTCTCGAATTCCGTCGGTACAAACCTAAAATCGTGATCGGCTTCGGCAGCAAAACACCGATGGCCTCGCCAGACCATTATCAAGCCATGCAGATCACGGATGCAGCTGTCTTCTACTCTCGGTTGACCAAGTGGGAAGATGTCTTTCAAGGCACAGCGCCTCACGTTATCGATCGCCAGCTCTACTTTAGACTAAACTTCGAACCGGCTCCCGCATCCGGTATTGAAAACTCAATTACAGTCGACATCACAGACAACCTCGAGCAAAAACTAGAAGCGATCCGTTGCTACAAGACTCAGTTTCCACCGTCCAAGGCCTACATCTTTGATCGAGTTCGAGGATTGGCTATTGCCGCCGGTGCCGCTGCCAACTGCTATGCGGGCGAAACGTTCATTTCCACTCGTTCGCTCCGAACGAAGGATCTGATACAAACCGTTCTCGGATAACTCATTTGACGATTGGGGACTATGGATTCACTGATGACTCGCGCAGAGGGCTGCGTTTTGACCGTCGGAAACTTCGATGGCGTTCACTTGGGACATCGCGCACTGATTGAGAGACTTGTCTCACACGCAAAGAAACGAAGTTGCCCGGCTGTCGTGTTCACCTTTGATCCCCCGCCCCTGAAGATTCTTCAGCCACTCCGTGTTCCCACACCGCTGACTTGGAATGCACGGCGCGAAGCGTTACTTCGCGGAATCGGGGTTGATCATGTCGAATTCTTCCCGACCTCAATCGATCTGCTGAATCTCTCCCCAGAGGCCTTCTTCAAAAAAATTCTGCTCGAACAATTCCGAGTCAAAGCAATGGTCGAAGGACCAAACTTCCGTTTCGGCCGAGAACGGGCTGGTGATTTAAATACCCTTGAAAAACTTTGCCAACAAGCGGACGTTACCCTCGAAGTCCTCATCCCACAAGAAATCGCAGGGATGATGATCTCAAGTACGCAAATCCGCGCGTGGATCCAAGCTGGAGAAATCGGGCTTGCCAACCGTTGCTTGGTCGAACCCTACCGGCTAATCGGCGAAGTGCAACACGGTGCGGCTCGAGGTCGAACACTTGGTTTCCCGACCGCGAATCTGGGATCGATCCCGGTACTTGTTCCGAATCACGGTGTCTATGCAGCGCGGGTGTGCGGCCCAAGTTCTATCGAAGGCACCCCCGTGGCACTTCACATAGGCCCGAATCCAACCTTCGGCGAAGAAACCTCGAAGGTCGAAGCCCACCTGATTGGTTTTTCCGGAGATCTCTACGGGCAGACAATTGAATTGCAACTTCTCGACCGAGTCCGAGCGGTCCAAAAGTTCGACTCCAAAGAAGCATTGCTCAGCCAATTACAAAAAGACATCGCAGCGGTCTCGGCTCGATGTGCTCAAGGGACTTGATAACGATAGAAATTGGAGTGAAGCAAGCGGAAAGTAAAAAAATATCCACATACCACCGTCTGGCGAACGGTGGCTACGGAGAAACGCGCTCAACGTAGCCATCCGCTGCCAAGCGGTGGACGTCTCCAGGAAAACCTCCACCGTCTGGCGAACGGTGGCTACGGCGAACGGTGGCTACGGAGTAACGGTGGCTACGGCGAACGGTCGCGACGGCGAAACGCTCTCAACGTAGCCATCCGCTGCCAAGCGGTGGACGTCCTCAGGAAAACCTCCACCGTCTGGCGATCGGTGGCTACGGGCGACGGGTGGGTAGGGGGAACGGTGGCGACGGCGAACGGTGGCGACG
>JBEICB010000232.1:0-7035 GCA_040373655.1 Pirellula sp.
AATCGTAGCGAGGTCTACGATGAAGTTATTTACTGGCACAAGCGATATCGCAGACTAGGTTCGAACCTTTCGTCGCTTTGCTTTACGTGCCTTGCTGTTTGCGGCTCGTTGGCCGTGGTTGGCTTTCTTCAGTTTGCGGTGTGGCTTGACCATGGTTCTCAAACGCTCCTAGTATTTACTTTTCTAATCACAAAGCTGACCAAATGGGGTCAACTCCCTCCGTGTACCGGCAGTCCAGTCGTTGATGTTTTGCAATCTTTGGGATTTGCAACGAATCGGTGGGATATTTACCCCTTTTTTGCCGGGTCGCTAAGGATAGCAAGCGAAACAGATTCTGGGAAGTGATTTTTGACTTGTCATTTGCAGGTTCAATGGCGTAATATAAGAGTCGGCTGGAGGAGCCTTAGAAGTTGTTGGATTTTGTCCGCTTCGGGCGGGTTTCCAGCCGAGTTCTCGTTGGAATTTCAAGGCCAGTTTTTTTGGGATTTGAAGGATAGAGGTTACATATGGCGATTTTGGTAACACCCGAAGCTGCCGAGCAGCTGAAACGAGCCCACAATGACGCCCAACTTGGGGAAGACACGTTTGTGCGTGTTGGAGTCGTCGCGGGGGGATGTAGCGGTTTTGAGTATTCGCTGAATTTCGACGACAAGTACGACGAGGCTAAGGACACCAAGTTTGAGCAAAACGGCTTGAATGTAGTGGTCGACAAGAAGAGTGCATTGCTCCTCGACGGCACCACCCTCGGATGGTACTCCAGTCTCGAGCGTCAAGGATTCACCTTCGACAACCCGAATGCGGTGAAGTCCTGCGGTTGCGGGAAGTCCTTCCAGTAAGCCGCGACTTGCTCCGATCCTGCCAATCTGCACAAATAGGGGCAGTCATGTGAAACAATGAAAAAAGGCAACCCGGCTTGGGTTGCTTTTTTTATTGGATCGCTGCTTCTTGCGAGAGTTCAGCTAGACTAAAACTACTTTTTCGCTTCTTCGCGATTTGGTGCCAACGCAGCATTTTTTGCCCCAGCTTGATCGGTTGGGGTAGCGTCTGCTTCTAGGTCCCCAAGCGCATATTGAATTCCATCCAGCATGTGCTGGAGAATCGCGGGCTTGGAGAACGTGTCTTCACGGTGTCCAAAGTTCGTGTAGAAGACGCGTCCCTGACCGGCCTTGCGCAACCAACTGACGGGTACCTCTCTCGGACCGTCGTTGATAAGTTTGCTAACTTCTTGTTGGTTCATGTCCAAGCTTACGAGGACGCGTAGATTTTTAGTACCTTCGTACGTCTGTGGGTTGTACTGATAGATTTCATCGGTATGCCAAAACCCCTTGCCTTCGAACGCTTTGTTCAAGACATGTTCTGGGTCGTTGAGTTTGAAAGCCCAAGTGCCACCGGCGTTCCAAGGGTGTCCGGCGAATTCTCCGCCGACGATGGCTCGGCACTCGGGATGTCGTCCGAAATTGTCACTCGCCGCATGGAATCCCGCTAGACCTTTGCCGTTCATGATGAAGTCAAGAAACGCGTTTTGTTGAGCAGGCGTTTGGAACTGCATATGGGTTGTGTTGTTCAGAAGAATCAAATCGTACTTCGCAAGATTCTCCGGGGTAAATACGTCGTAGGTATCCGCCAAATCTACAGTGAATGCGTTGGTTTTCTTTGCCATCGCTTCTACTGCGTAGTTCCCGTAAGGAATCGAACCGTGGATAAATCCTTCGCATCGGTAGAACATCAACACGCGGCGAGCTTTCTTCGGCTTGGCCACTGCCTCTGCAGGAACAGCGGTCTCAATCGCAGATTTTTGCGCATCGGTCAGTGGTCGAAAACTCTCCGCTTTCTTCTTTTGCCATGGATCTGCGTTGTCTTGAGCGAATGCCCACGGGGCGAGCAACGCCAAGGAGAATGCGAGGGTGAGGAAACGTTTCATCGAGAGACTCCAGAAATGGATTCGAGGTGGGGAAAAATAGTTAACGACAATCATTTACCGGGCGAATGGATCAGGGTTCGAGTTACTCTCCAGTTATTGCTGCTGGGTGGGTGCGACAGGACCACCCTTTTCATCTACGGAGGCACCGGGCAAGTACATTTTGGAGCTTCCTTTGGGAACCCCCAATAGGGGCTCGTCGGGATTCGACGAAAAGGGGGCCGCTAAAGGAACACCGGCTAACATCGCGAGCAGAAAGGTAGCCACGAAGTAGATGGAGTAGTGCAAAAAGGCTTGGCCCACCTCCAGTTCGCAAGTTCCGAGCGAGGCCCCTACTCCCGCGGCAAACATCAGTGCAAACAGGATTGCCATCGTCATGACGTCGGTTTGTGCCAACACGGAATTACCGAAGTAGTACGACAGCAACCAGTACAATCCCCAAGTCAGCACAAACACTGCTGCGCAAACCCCGAGTCGAATCAATCGTTCTTTGCCAATATACCCCCCGAGCTCATCGTCCTTGAAAAACGTATAACCGATCGAAGTTAGCGGATAAGCTAATGCAGTGGCAACCAAAGCCAGCGACCATGTTGGAGGAACATAGCCCGAGGCTCGGGCCCACAAGGCGGAAAATACTGCAAGGATTGCGACGCCAATTGCGATGCCAATTTGCAAACCATTCGGAGTGAATTCCACCCTGCGAATCGGCTTGAGCACGGGCTTGCCGGTGGAATCCTTCGGCCCCTCGTCCGGTGCATGGATTACAACCTCTTGCGACTTGTCCGGCACCGTAATCGTCTGCTTGCACTTCGGACACGGCCCCTGCTTGCCAGCGTACTTATCGCTGACAGTAAAGCGGGCGAGGCAACCTGGGCATGTAACGGGGATTGGCATATCGTCGTCGTGGGCTTAGAAAAGGAAAATACAAAACGGTCCGAATTATAACCGATTCGATGAAAGTTCATGCACCCGAGTTATGCCAGAAATCGAACTTCCTCACCCAAGCTTCAACGTAGTACTTTACCAACCTGAAATCCCTCAAAACACTGGGAATATCGGGAGATCATGCGTCGCGCTTGGGGCGAAACTCTGGATCGTGCGTCCGATGGGATTTCGACTTGATGAACGCACGGTCCAACGCGCGGGTCTCGACTACTGGCAACACCTCGATCTTGAAATTGTCGATTCCTGGCAACAAATGCTCGAACGGATCGACCTACAACATGCCTGGTTCTTCACCAAATTTGCCAAACAACTCCACAGCGATGTATCCTTCAAACCCGCCGACTGGCTTGTCTTCGGTAGCGAATCGAGCGGATTACCTGAGTCTGTCCGGGCTCAATGGCTCAACCAATGTGTGCGGCTCCCGATGACCGGCCCCGTACGTAGCCTCAACCTTTCGGTCTCGGTTGGCATAGGACTTTTCGAAGCCTACCGACAATGCTCTATGGCTTGAACTCGCGTTAAAACACTTCAAGCTCATCACTACTAATGCCCCCTGTAACACCCTGCCCGCAACGCGACCTTTTCCGATTGTAACGGTAGAACCAGTCAGGCTAAGAGTCCGAGGAAAATGCAAGCATCTGAGAGTCTTGTCCGATAACCCTGATGATCCGGAAATTATATCCCGTGTCACGGATAATCACTTCGCAGACTGGATGGGCTTTATGGCCAAGAAAGATGTATTTCGCGTGGTAACTCGAGCTACCGATGGGTCGCTAAAAATACGCGACTTCCATTCTGCGGAGATGATTTTTCGCACACACACGCAGGTCGGAATTGAAGACAGCAGCACGGACTTGGACCTGCGTGGAATGCCCATTTTTCGCGGTCTAATCGGCCCAATCCCCGAGGGGAAAAATATCGCAAGATATGAATCACACGATGTTTTTGAGGTGATGACCAAAGAATGGGCTAACGCAAAACCCCGTCGTCGTCGGCGCGGAGTTCGCGATGATTCGCCAGAGGGTGATTCCCTCCAAACCGAAGTCCTCGACGCTCCAAACGAAACCGCAATGGAATAGTCTGTCTCTAACGTGCAGGTCGCAAGACGAAATCGATGAACTGATAAGCTTGCTGACGTGCATCAGGCGGGAAGTCGTGTGCACTCTCTGGGTAGATCGCTCGCAACCTGTCTTCGGCATGCATCAATCGATAAATTTTGTCCGCTTGTGCGATACTTTCCTTCACCCCAGTGACCTCAAAGTTATCGTCGCGAACCGGTGAACTTGTGAAGAAGCCTCTCGGGGCTATCCCAGCGATCAACTCTGGAAAATCAAATGGTACTTTATCAGGATCATTTTGATATTCCGTCGCAATCTTCGGCATATACCGGTCACTCGTCCAACCCTTGAGATTCCCCCCGTAGTACTTGTGGAATCGCGTAAAGCCACAACTGGATACCGCCACCGATACACGCTTGTCAAAGAAGCTGGTAAAGATCGTGTTGTGACCTCCCAACGAGTGGCCGATACAACCGAGCTTCTGTCCATGAACTTGTGGCAATTGCTGCAACAGGTCCAAACAACGCATGTTGTTCCAAATGGCTTTCATGCTGCCACTAAGCCATTGCGGCTGAGTTTTAAAATCAAAGTGGTATTCTCCGAACGACGGGTAATCCGGTGCTAACGTCACGTAACCTCGCTCTGCCAACTCCAGTGCGTAGTGCAAATTGGCACTGCCCCCCATCCCTGCCGGTTCCCCCTTACCGATGGGCACCGTCTGATGTAAACACAGAACAGCCGGTTGAACTTCTTTGCGGGACTCCTTGGGCAAAAACAAATAGGCACGCATCCATTCACTCACCCCGTTCCTACTTTGCTCAAGCGTAGCGACATCGATCTCAATATGCTGTCGCATTGTTCCACTCGCCAACTCCTTTTGCTCAAGCACTCGGACTGCGACGGACGCCAACCCTTCGCGTTGTGGAAGTGGCCCCATAACCCGCTCAAGGTTCCTTAGAATCGATGCTCGGCGTCCCTCCCATGCCTCCGGAGAATCGATCTCACCTTGCTTCGGATCGGCAGGATCAATCCATCGCAACTCCGCGTGTTGGCCCTTGGCCAAGTCCTGCGCACGATCTTGTGCCGCCAAAGTACCCCAACTGCAACTGGTTGCAATCAAGAACCCAAAAGCTGCCCACTTCCGTATTGAATGACTCGCTGATTGCCCATGATCGAAGCGGAAGGCAACCCGTCCTGTAAAACCATATCGCATGAATAAATGCACGTTAAGCATTGGATAGTTGTCCGATCGGATCGATGAGGCCAATATTAGTTCTAGAAAGATTGTTTTGGAAAGAATCAAGACAACTTACTGCTGTGACTTCTCATTAAACTGTTTTCGCAACATCGCAATCGCTGCATCAACAAGCATCTCGCCACTCCCTTCGCCACATCGCGCGGAGATCACTTCGTAGTTACCTTGGGAATATGCTTGTCGTGTTGGAACATAACCTATCGATCCATTCGCAAGCTCATGGATTGAAGTACTCTGAAATGGCGAAGCGTCCTTGATAGCGATTCCAAGTTGCACAAAAATTTCACCCGGGAGTGAAACCCAAGCGACTTCATGCCCCACGCTAATGACTTGCACTTCCGCCTCGATAACACCATCGGTACGGGACTCTACATCGGCGATCCGGTAGGCCTCCACCATTTCCATGAACGGTGGAAGTGTCGGCTCCGACATTTTCGCCAACGTCTGTTTTGCCCATAACGATCTATCACCGGGATGGTTTTGCACCGGTAGACGTACAATCCTATTTTCGGCACCTAGACGAACGTTTGTCAAAGGCTTTCTTGAATCCCAGGCTCTCAGAATAGCGCTGGCGAGCCTAGTACCGATCCTCGCAGATTCTCGATGTCCACCTTGTCGCTCTGCGCTGCGGACATTGATGTGGTTTACGTCACCACAGGCCCCCGTGGCATATTGCGAATGGACTTCGTCTCCAAAAACACGTTTCAGTGTTTCTTGAATTGTATATGGGACATCTGCACTCCACTGGGTTCCGCCGACGGTATCTAAATGGATTGCGTAACTGCTTAGTACACCCGATAAATCACCTTGCTCATTGGAGAAAGCAATAAATGGGAGTTGATCGTCCGTTGGCCCCGCTTCTCGAACGATCAGAGGATTGCGCTTGCCTGGATTCCACCCAACGGTACCGTCTTTCATGAAGAAACGTCGATTGTATCCCAGTTGTTTTTCTTCTCCCTCGCCAAACATCACACTCATCGGTTTAAGCGATTCGCAAGCCATCACAACGCTCTTGGCGATAATCTCTGGCAAGCGCAGCATGTATTGCTTGGCTTCTTCCGTCTGATTTCCGAATCTCCCAACCACCCTCTCATCGGGTTCGTACAACATAGGCCCTGTATGGGAATGGGTTGCGCTGATCATGACATGAGAACCAGGAATACCCAATTTCTCCTCAATGAGTCTACGTGTTTCGGTAACCATCCAAGGTGTTGTAGCGATAAGGTCGACCACAACGAGAGCAACGCGCGAATGACCGTCATCCAACACCGTTGCCTTTGCCCACAGGGGATCATGGGTATCCGTGGAATAGCGAATCCCGTAATAGCCGGCCATGGGAGTAGGAACTAATGGCGTGATGGTTTCTTTCCCGAATCCCACACGGAGTGTCGCTACTTTCTCCGTTTGAACCTGAGGTTTGGCATCTTGAGCTTGCACAGCGTTCCGAATGCATACCGCGGCATTGGTGCCGAGCATAAAAATCGCCACTAGCGCCGCCACGGAGAAGGGAAAGCGGTTGGCAAGAAAGCCAAAGCGGATTCTTGGGGTCATGATAAATGGAATCAGAGGATGGGTGAGGAAATGACGGACTGCGAGGACCGTCAGTCTACAAGATTCCAAACCCACATACAAATAAGCCACCACTCCGCATCCGTAGCCACCAATCCGCATCCGTAGCCACCGCTCCGCATCCGTAGCCACCGCTCGCCATCCGTAGCCACCGCTCCCCATCCGTAGCCACCGCTCGCCATCCGTAGCCACCGCTCGCCATCCGTAGCCACCGCTCGCCAGACGGTGGACAACTTCATCAACACCCTCATGCAATCAGTTCAGTCTCACGCAAAGAGGCAAAGACGCAA
>JBEICB010000289.1:0-5219 GCA_040373655.1 Pirellula sp.
ACCTTCCGTCAAACGCCACAAGAGCCGATCATCGAAGAGTTAGGGAAAGAATTCGAGTTGGTGGATGTGAATCCGGCTTCGCCGATTGATACGCAACGTCTAGATGTATTGCTCGCAGTTCAGCCATCGTCGTTGACACCTGAAGAGATGGCCAATTTTATAGCGGCGGTTCGGTCGGGATTGCCTACCGCAATCTTTGAGGATCCACAATCAGCGATCAATCCGGCGATACCTGGAACTGGTGATCCAAAACCTCCGATGGGTGGCGGCATGTTCGGCGGTGGGCAACCGCAACCGAAAGGTGAGATTCAGCAACTATGGGAGTTACTGGAGATTGATGTTCCAGGACAACCTAGCCCCATGGGGCTCTACACCCCAGATCTGGCTTGGCAGCAGTACAACCCGTATCCGATTTTAGAAGCGATGCAGCAGTCGACCGACCTTTGGATTTTTATACGCGGAGAAGCTCCAGGTGGAGACGTTGCATTTAATCAAGAGAATGAAATCACCAAGGGGCTCAAAGAGTTGATGTTCCTCTTCGGCGGCACACTCAAGCCGAAGAATGGGGCAAAGAATTCCTTCACGCCGCTCGTCTCCACGGGGACTTTTGCAGGTACGATTCCTTTGGCGGAACTTCGATCGATGCAACGCACTACATTGGACCGGGCGACCGAAATTCGGAATCGGCGTGGCAAGCCCGTCGGTCCGCAGGTCATCGCCGCAAAGATCGAGTCGAAGGAACCACTGGCTCCACAAGACGGTCCTGCGGAGAGTTCCGAGGGGAGCAAACCGTTGAAGGTTGTGTATGTTTCGGATTTGGACTGCATGTCGGGAGTGTTTGTCGATATTCGCAAAAACCCATCTCAGCTTGAAGATGTCAAGTTCCAGTTTCAGAACATCACCTTCGTGCTCAACGTAATCGATGAACTGGTGGGTGAGACGAAATATCCTGCCATTCGCAGACACGTTCCGACCTACAGCACGCTCAAGCTTGTTGAGGCTCAAGCCGAAGAGGCTCGACGATTAGAAGCTGAAGAGCAAAGCGAAGCGAATACTAAGTACAACGAGAAAGTTGCAGAAGTTGAAGATGCGAGTGCGAAGGCGAAGCGTCAATTCAAGGAATCGGTAGACAAGCTGCAGTCTGAAGGGGCAATCGATACCTCCAAGCAGCAAGAACTCTTGCAACGGTTGACAGAGTATCAGATGAAAGAGGCACAGTTAGCCAAAAAGCTCGAGATCGAGCAAGAGAAGCTACAGCGTGAGCGAGATCGAAACATTCGCGATGCACGCCGACGAGCAGATGATGCGATCCGAAAGATCCAAAACAAGTACAAGATGTTGGCAGTTTTTATTCCACCTATCCCGCCGTTGATTGTTGGAATCGTGGTGATGGTCTCGCGTCGTTTGAGAGAACGCGAAGGGATTTCCAAGTCGCGTTTGCGATAATCAACTGGCTGTATGTACTTATTAAACCAAACTTTGAATCAGTAAATTAATCACGGAGAGTAACCCTGTGTCTGAATCGGCAAAAACCGGAATACTGGCTGCCGTTGCAGCCGTCACCTCGCTACTGGCTTGGGCTACGACTACTCGCAACTACTCGACGGATGCGGTCAACGCCACAGCTCGCGTCAATCAAGTCCTCTTTGAGAAGTTCACCGATCCATTGGATGCAGCTTCGTTGAAGATCGTCAAGTACGATACCGACAAAGAGCAATACGAGGAGTTTGAAGTATCCAAAGATAGTAAGAGTGGCGTATGGTCGATCCCATCGCACGAAAACTATCCTGCGGATGCGAACAAACAGATGAGTGATGCAGCAAACTTGTTCATCGGTTTGAAAATCCTCGATGTGGCGAGCGAGAAACGAGACGAGCACAAGCTCTTCGGCGTTTTGGAGCCAGATAAGGCGAAGGAGTCAGAGGGGGGCGAAGGAGTTGGCCAAATGGTTCAGTTCCGAGACTCCAAGGGGGATGTACTCGCTGATTTGATCATCGGTAAGGAAGATGCACAGGATCCCAAAAAACGGTTTGTGCGAATCCCATCCGAGGACGTGATATACATTGCTGAAATTACCCCAACCTCTCTGAGTACGGACTTCAAGCAGTGGATTGAATCGGATTTGCTCAAGCTCAGCGCGAACGATATCGAGACAATTGGTATTCGAAACTACTCTGCTGTGCCGACGGGTAATGGAACACTAGATCTGATTCCCAATTATGACGCAGACATTACCTATGACATTCGTACGGCAAAATGGGCGCCACAGTCGATGACCCTTTTTGCAGAAGGCAAGTCACAACCTCGCGTATTGGCACCAAACGAAGAGCTCAACGCGACCAAGCTCAATGATATGAAGAGCGCCCTCGATAACTTGAGAATTGCCAACGTATCGAAGAAGCCTGCCGGGGTAGCGGCTGACCTGCGTGGTGAGCAGCTGGGCGATGCGACCAAGTCGGCGCTTGCTCGTCGAGGATTCTTTCCGGTTCGACGTTCAGGCCAACAAGACTTCGAAATCCTCTCCGAAAACGGAGACTTACAAGTCACTCTGAAGGATGGCGTTCAATATCTACTACGGTTTGGCAAGGGAGCGGGTGTTTCCTTCGAGCCTACCGAGGGGGACGATCCGAATGCACCGGCCGAGGATGGGCAAAAGAAGGTGACCATCAATCGTTTCTTGCTCGTTACAACGCGTGTGGATGAGAGCAAGTTCCCTGAGCCAGCGTTGGAACGGGTACCTGAGACGGTTGAAGAACTCAAGGCGATTGAGGCGGCAAAGAAGGCGATTTTGAATCCGGCACCTGCCACTGAGCCGGCACCTGCATCTGAGCCGGCACCTGCATCTGAGCCGGCATCTGCATCTGAGCCGGCACCTGCATCTGAGCCGGCACCTGCATCTGAGCCGGCACCGGCCACTGAGCCAGCACCTGCATCTGAGCCGAAGTCCGAAGAGCCAAAGCCTTCCGAGCCACCGGTAACCGAGCCTAATCCCGCGAATGCACTTCGAAATGGGAACACTTCTGGTGTTAAATTGGTGGCTTTCCAGGAACCGGTAGCTCAAGAACCAGCACCGGTAGCTCAGGAAAAGTCATCAGATGAGTTGACTGAAGAGGAGTGGAAGGAGCGATTAGAAGCCGAGAAGGAGCGGATCAACAAAGAGAATCAGCGTAAGTTAGATCAGCGCAAGGATCGGCTTGAGGCTGCCAAGAAGCGGGTTGCCGAGTTGAACGCACGGTTTGCCGAATGGTACTACATCGTAAGTGATGCTGAGTTCCAAAGGCTTAAGATCGAATTAGGAGATCTGATCACTCCAAAGGGAGTTGGTGCTCCGAATGCTCCGAGTTCGGGTTTGCCAAGTGGGCTTCCAGGGCTTAATATTCCGGGATTGTCTGATCGTTAGTCATCCTCCCGACGACGAGTGAGCTCAATCCATGTTAGAAGCGAAGAATACCCAGCGCGCGGTGGTGCGCATTGGGTATGACGGCCGCGTGCACAAACAGTTTCTTGGCCCGAAGGCGGTCGAGCGTTTTGAAAACGAGTGCAGAGTGCTCAAATTTCTTGAGGAGCGGGACTGTCCGTTCGTACCGCGACTTTTGAATTCCGACGCGAAGACCCTTGAGATAACCACAAGCAATTGTGGCGCTCGTGTAGAGCATTTGGGAGAAGCAAGGATCAAAGAGATCTTTGACGAGCTCGAAGGTTATGGCGTCCGACATGATGACGCGTTCTTGAGGAACATCACCTATCGCAGTACGGACGGTCGATTTTGCATTATTGATTTTGAGTTTTCAACGATACTCGACACGCCTGGTCCAGCGCGAGGATTGGATCCAGAGGCGAAGGATCTCGCCGCTTTAGCTCAAGCCATGACGACCAAAACGCAGGTGGGATGGAGTGCGATGTCGCATTCAGGATCTTTCCGTAGCAATAATGAGGATCGTTTCTTGGGGGTACTTTCTAGCAAGCATGGCGTGCGGTACTTGGGCAAGACTGGTAGCATCGCGACCGATCAGGGGGATGCTGTTTTTGCGGTGGCCGACGGCATGGGTGGAGAGCAATCAGGGGAGTTGGCTGGAAAGATCGCGATTGACGAGCTAACTAGGATGTTGCCCAAAGCGCAATCGCTCAATGATCGATTGTTGCTTGACACGTATCCCCAGATTTTGAAGGAGTTGTTTTGTTCCATCCACAAAGAGCTCAACCGTATTGGAATTGACGTGCATTGCCGCAATATGGGTTCGACGTTTACCGTTGTGTGGTTGCACGGCAGCTTGGCCATGTTCGCACATATCGGGGATACGCGACTTTATCGGCTTTATCGCGCCGAAGGAGAGAGCACGTATCCGATGAAGATGGTCCAAGTTTCCGAAGACCACACTTTTGTTGGATGGTTGCGACGCACGGGACAGATCAATGAGAGGCAAGCTCGCTTTCATCCGCGAAAAAACGTGCTGTCCCGAGCTTTGGGAGCAGGCCATCAAATAATCGAGCCGCAGATTGGTGCATTTGTCGTAACTCCTGGTGAGAAGTTGATTTTATGTTCCGATGGTGTGATTGACGGTTTGTGGGATCATGCGATTCGGGAATTAGTATGTGAGGTGCCAGATGACGGTCAAAAAGAACTACTGGCGCAACGATTGGTATTGTCTGCCGTCAGCGAGTCGGGACGTGATAATACAACTGCTATTGTTGTCGAGTTGCAGTAGGGGAAGTTTTTGCGAGCTGAAGGGTAGTTTTTCGTCCAAGAGACCGGCAGGAGCGGATGGGATCGTGTACCCTTATTCTTTTTGGCCCAGCAGACCGGCTTGTGAATAGGATCTGTTACGAGTTTGATAAAATTTAAACTTCAAAGAGTGCGAGGATCTAAACATGTTGCGATCGCTTGGTTTGATGTTCGGTTGTCTATTGATGTTCGCTTCTGTTGGCGTGGCTCAAGAAGCACCGGCTAACAAGGAAACGCGCGGTCCTGAAACGGCGATGGTCAATCAGTTCATCAAGCAGTTTGAAAAAGCCGAGTTGCCTCAAGAAACGACCGAAAAAATTAAAGCTATGTTTAGCCAGACTGCGAAAGAAGTGATGGCCAAGCGAAAGGAGGTGGGATTAACCCCTCAGATGCTCAAGTTAAGAACAGAGGCAGGGAACAAGGCACGTGAGGAAGGGAAGAAGCCGAAAGAGGTACGTGAAGTTGCCTTGGCTGCTATGAATGCAACGGAAGAGCA
>JBEICB010000306.1:0-4762 GCA_040373655.1 Pirellula sp.
AGTCGTCCCGCGATACTCAGTGGAAGTCCAACGACAAGCAATTGCTGTTGGACTTGGCTGGCAAGTGCGATCAATTGATGTTCGCATTCGCGCAGGAGTCGGTGTTGGAGGAAGAGTTCCCCGCAGGTGTAACCGGATAGACAAAGTTCTGGGAGCAGGAGAACATCGGATGTTCCGAAGGCCTGCAACGCGCGTTCGATTGCCATTCGGTTGGATTTCGGATCGGCGACGCTCGTGGGGTGTGAGAGAGCAGTGATCCGAAGAAAGCCTGCGGGGTGCATGAGAATGGGTCCTTACCAAACACTTAAGAACATCAAAGGTTAACGGGCTGGGCTGCGATGGAAATGGACGTGTTTCCATTTACCTTGTTGGCGGTGCCAAACTCGAGTCTCTTCCATTGCAACCGAGATTGGTTTGCCTTCGGCGATTTTTTGTGTTAAGCGAACGTATGCGATGATTGCAACATCCCCCATTACGCGTATATGTGGAGCGACGATGGTCGATTGGACTGGTAGCGGTTTGGCGTTTGTGTTGCTTGAGGGAAGATCAAAGTAATACTGATGGAAGTCTAGGCCATGGACCAAGTGCCCGAGGGCTTCTGGTTCAAAGCAGGACAAAGACGGGCAGCAAAGTTCTTGATAGGTATCCCAATCACCTTCGGTGATACAAACAAGGAGTTTTTGGGTAAGTTCTAGGATTGTGTCTCGGTCGGATGCAGCTGGCATGGAAGCACTGGGTAGTAGAAAGGGTAACGAAACGGAACGTTCGATATTGTAGTCGATTCAGGCGAATTCGCTGGGACGCGATGGGGCGAGCTCACGTTAAAAACGGCTGAAAAGACTCGATTTCTTCATTGAGTGACCAGAGGTGTCAAGCTGTAGGGGTAGAATGACAGCAATCACTAAAAGTAGGTATTGGATGAAGGTTGAGCACATCATGCATCGAGCGTATGCATTTTTGGTTTCGCCGAGGCGGACGGTAGGTCCAGTGGCTTCGGCGCGAGGTGGAAGGATTGAGTGGAATGAAGATCTTGCAGGTTTGTTTAGCGAGCTGCTGGTAGCATCCAAATTAGAAAAGCAAACATTGGTTCATTTGCTCTCGGATGACGAGCAGACTCGACCGTATCGCAGTGCGGTGCGTGAGGAGTTATTGTGTTTGGCTTATGGGGAGCAGGGGGAAAGCGATCGAGCGGCTCTGGAGATCGCTTCGCGATTGAGCATGTCGATGGATCAGCGGTCGGCGAAGCAATCGTTGTTGGTCATGGTAGTTGATTCTTGGCAAGGGGTTCGTCGAACGATTTTTTGGTTATTCCCTCAGGATGACGTTTTTCGGTTGGAGACTCATGGTAAGAAGAATTCGTTATCGGTGTTAGGGGATGTATTTAGTAAGTCATCGGCTTGGCGTAAAGCGGCGATGTTTTGGGGATCGCAATCTGCGCAAGGATTTCGTACTGGGCGAGTGATCGATATTCAGTCGAGACGAGTCGATGAGGGGGCGGCAGATTTTTGGGTGCGATTATTCCTTCATGCGCAAGCCGCTTTGGATCCGAAGAATGCGACAGCGCAGTTGGCAGGTTATTTGAAAGATGCCTTTGAATCTTCGAGCGGCGCACAACGCGACCAGTTATACGCAGCGATTGTGGGGCTTCCTTATTCCCCTGAGAAAGCATGGACTTTTCAGCGAATCGCTGAGCGATACTTAGATGAGAAACATCAAGATGGCTTTCTGAATTTGATTCCAGAGAATGTACGCCAAAGTGCATTTGAAATCGATTCCACACTTTTTGAATCGAAGCTCAACATACGGGTTTTTGAGACGCAGGATGGAGTTTGGATTTCGGCTCCGAATTCGGAGATTGGTCGGTCGGTGCGCGTGGTACAAAAATCGAATCGGATTACGGTGGATGGACTGATCAAAACTCAGAGCGTCAGGTCGCGTCATGTCAAATGATTCAAATTCATCACTGGCGGTTAGGATCGCGCTGTTGCAAGAAGCAGCCAAGAATATGCAGTTGCAGTTGCGGAGTGTCGTGTTTGAAAAGGATCTTCTCGCACGCAACATTCGATTTCAGGTCGATCCTGATCGTTTGAATGCTGAAGGCAGAACGGCGTTGGTCGCTACGATGGAGTATGAAGGGCAGTTCGATGAAGTTCTGGATCGGCTGAGCGCAAGTTATCCATTGGAGATCATCGAGAGTGGAATGATTGCGGAGAATTCGGATGCAGTCTCTGCGATACGAGTCGAGGCGATGTTATCTCCATTGGCATTGCCGGCTGGGTGGGAGCAGTACCCGGAGCTTCCGGCGACCTTTGAATTGACGATTCGGCTGATGGAGCCTTCGGAGACGATTCCATTTCCGAGCGCCGAGCTAACCGATAGTTCGGCGGCTTTCGGCGAGATCAAGAACTTAGAATCCCCTACGAGTGAGCAATCACTTGTTGAGGGTTCGCCAGGGAGATCTGAGATCCGCGAGTTGATTTTTGTAATTCATGGAATTCGAGACCGAGCGCGTTGGCAGAGTCGAGTCAAGCGACTGCTTGAGGAGATTGACGGGGTCAAAGTGATCCCGATTCGTTACGGTTACTTTGATTTGTTGAGGTTTTGGTTTCCGTTTTGGACAAGGCGAGGGCCGATCGAGCGAACACGCGTCGAAATACAGATCGGTCGCAACACCTATCGAGCAGAACGCTATTCGATCATTGCGCATAGTTTTGGGACTTATGCAGTCTCAAAAGTCATCTCCGATACTAGAGACTTGGTACTACATCGTTTGGTCTTATGCGGAAGCATTCTTGATCGCGCTTATCCTTGGGAGTTGATCAAGGGTCGCATTACCGATCGCATTGTCAACGACTATGGAACGCGGGATATATGGCCGCTGATGGCGAGGAAGCTCAGTTGGGGATATGGGGATACAGGTCGATACGGATTTGGTGGTGCGATTGTTCAAGATCGATCGCACAACCTTCGACATAGCGATTTCTTTGAGGAGGCATTTGTCGACAAGTATTGGAAACCGTTGTTTGAATCCGACACTCTGGTGGAGTCGCATTGGGAAGAGAACGCGCCGACGGAACCATGGTGGTTTGAGCCCTTGTTCTGTCTTCCATGGAAGACGCTTCTTGTCGCGATGACGCTTGCGGCAATTTTCTGGTGGTTTGACGGATTCGATCGAGTTATTTCTTGGGGCGATTGAGAAAAACCAGTAGGCAGCTTCCATCATCGATCACATTGAGTCCAGCCTCGCGGGCCAATCGACCGGCCTGGGGGTCTTCAGCGCCTGGTTGCATCCACACGGATCGTACCCCCAGTGCGATCGCTTGTTGAACGATTTCGAGAGTGACCGCCGGAGGGGTGACGATCGAAACAGCTTCTGGCACGACGGGTAGGGACTGGAGGTCGGAAAAAGCGGGGTCTCCTTCAACGGTGGATTCACGAGGGTTCAGCGGGTAGACAGCACGTCCCGAATCTCGGAGTGTTCGGAAGATTATGTTGCCGTACTTTTCGCGTTGTGTTGAAGCCCCCGCGACAGCGAACGAATGAGCTTGTAGAAACGCATCACGGTTTTCTTGGGTGACAAGTGAACTCGGATTATCGGATGGATAGTTCGCCATGAAAGTTGATGTGTTTGGAGGGACGAAGCATTGAGTCGAGGACTTAACGAGTGAACTCAGCGATTGTCGCGGTAGGCTTGATGGCATTCGATGCAATTGGACTGGATGGTTTTCCAATTGTTACGAAGTGCTTGGACGTGAGTCTCGGAGAATGCATGACGGTTAGTTTGATGAAGCATTTCTTCGATGCGCCAAGCAGCTTGGTGGGAGTCACTGAGCATTTCTTTGTAGTCATTCGGTTGGGCGGAAGTAGAACCGAGTCGAAGCATTTCTTCGAAGTGTTCCCGAAGCATGACGGATTCGTGGGGATAGTCGCTTGTTAGGTTATCTGATTCGTTGGCAGTTACGTGTTGCCACTGAGAGTCAGCGAGCTTCTGGAGCTTGATGAACGAATGTTCGAGCTCTACCATTGCATCGACGAGGGGAGGCGTTTGTGCGGTCGAGGGGAAGTTGGCTGAGACAGTGGCTAGTTGTTCGGAGGGGATCAGCGTTGCATCTTTTACCGCGCGCACGAGTCCTTTGTAATTGGGGCTTGTTCCGGCGAGTTGCAGAACGCGTTCTGCTTGGGAGGAATCAATGAGTCCGGAAGCTTTGCAAGCGACGGCAGCGGCGGCGGGGCTGCGATGTTTGCCGTGGTGGCAGTGGATGTAGATTGGGCCCGGCAACTCAGAGATTGCTTTAGCGAGTTGTTCGATCGTTTTTTTAGATATGCCGTTGTAACCGTGTGGGATGTGAACATACCGCATCGAGACTTGGTCCGCTGCTTTCAGGTCTGGTTTCGCTCCGTCGACGCTGAGAATGGTTTTGATACCGAGGGCTTGGAGTTCTAGGAAGGCTGCGGGTCCTTCGGGCAGTCCACCGGAGTAAATGTTGGGTGTGATTTGGATGAGATTAGGAATATGTTGGGAGGGTAGTTTTTGGGGAAGCGTTGGTTCGGAGTTTGCTGTGGATTGGGAGAAGCAGAGTTGAGAGAAGCACGGAAGGTATAGCAAAACGAGTGAGCAAAAGGCGATTAGCGGGGGGAGTTTTGCAATGCGGGCGCGCTGAGGAGTTTGGATGGGGCGCGGCATGGGAGAAGACTCCGTGGATGAGAACTGCAGACTAAGCACTAGAAGTATTGTAGTGTTGGGTAAAACAAAAAAGGGGAC
>JBEICB010000058.1:0-24739 GCA_040373655.1 Pirellula sp.
AGAGTAGTCCGACAACTGCCGCTCGATATCCCCCTGCTTGCCGTAGATAAAACCTCGATTGAAAAGTGCCTTAGCCCTTAGTTCCACAGGCGCATCGGGCATCTCCACGACTGCAGAGTAGTTCGACAACTGCCGCTCGATATCCCCCTGCTTATCGTACGTAACACCTCGATTGAAAAGAGCCTTAGCCCTCAGTTCCACTGATGCACCGGGCATCTCCACGATCGCCGAATAGTCCGACAACGCAAGCTCGAAGTCCCCCTGCTGATGGTACTTAACACCTCGATGCAATCTCGCAGTAGCTTGGTCGATGGATGCGGATCTGGCCGACGAGGGATCCGCAAATTCCAATTCCTTGATCAGTCTTTCCGCCGTCTCAAAATCTCCGTCTAAGATTTTGGTATTAATCTCCGAGCCAAGCGTCAACGCAAGGGTGCCTTTGAAGTCATCTCCTGACTCGATGGCTAGCTTGCAGTACTGGCTAACTCGCCCGTCGTTGCTTCCGTTCAACTTCGACTCAAGCTCGGTCACCGGGAACCACGCACGAAGAAATCGTGCAAGCAGTTGGAGTGGGCGTCCTCGATGGTTCTTGACCTCGAGGCACAACCGCATCAGTGGCTCGGACATGTCGTAGTAAGACTCCTTGCCCCGTCTTTCCGACCGCACGTAGCCTTTGTCCTTGAGGTTGCCAAGTTGTTTCGAACAGACGCGTTCATCGATGAACGTCTCGCTGGCAATCTCTTTAACGGTTAAGGCTCCTTGGGCATCGCAGAGGCATTGGACGAGCTGCCTTTGCTGATCCGGCAGGGCTCGGATCCTTTCCTGAAAAAACGGCGTCATGTCGTTGGCAAGATTGTCAAAGGCTGCAACGAGATCGTCTAGAGACTCCTTGGTGAGAAACTCCGAGAGCAGCACGTACATGCGATGGTTGCCACCAGCCAAGTAGTGCAATGCGCGAATCCGAAACTGCCCTTCGGCGGACTTCAAATATTGGATGAGTTCCCGATTCGAATGCTCTACGCTGATCCGAGTGATCAGCTCGACAGCTTCGTCGACCAACAAGGGTTTCAAGTGCTGGATATCAAAGAAACCAAAAAAGGCTTCGTTGCGATCGGATACACCGGAGAACAACTGCTGAGCGGTGGCCAAGGTGGCTATTTTCCTGGTCTCTTGCAAAAAGGCTCGCCACTTTTTCTGCCCCGAATCGCCAAGGCTGTGGAAAGTTTGGTCCATATTCTCAGTGACAAGCAACAAGTTGCGAGCCCCGAGTCGACCGACGGTAGATTGCAAAACGGCCAAAGCAGCATCGTCGTTGGGTAGCCCGCGCACGGCTGTCTTGAAGTCCGACGGGAACTCCTTGGGATACTCCTTTGCCAATTGACTCGCGATGCCAAAGGCCAAGTGGATAAGACCCGTAAAAGAGTCGTCTTCTCCCAACCAAGCAATCCGCATGCAATCGGCTAGCTGGGGTTTTTTTTGAAGCTCCCAGACCGCAAGACTCACTAGGTTGGTTTTCCCGGATCCTCGAGGTCCGATGAGCAGGATATGGTGCTTGTCCACCGTCGTCATGCTGCGGGATAATCGATCCACAATGCGTTCCAGTAGCTTTTCGCGCTGGACAAAGATCCGCTTGAGCAACTCCGGATCGGTGTTGCTAGGAGTGTAGGTCGATAGAATAGGTCGTCGGTTCATCCCTATAGCCCCTGCGCTAGCTTCCACCACTTCTGAATAAGGGGGAATCGAAAGAGATATCGCTTTTTGTCGTTGCTATCCAAGTCGTGATCCAAGTAGTGATCCAGTGCCAGCGCCGCGAGCATCTCGACAATGTGATTTCGATCCGTGATTTGGAAGCGGCTTTTGACAACCGACCAGACTTGATCGATCGACAGGGGTTCAGGCACTGCAGCTATATGATCGAGGATCGTTCGAGCGATGTCTTCGTTTCGGAGCGGCCTTCCGGATACATCGTCGATAGTGCCTTTGTAGTAAATGGCGAGTCGCTTGCGGAAATGCTCCATCTCCCAGGGGTCTTGGTCGCTCGAGAGTTGTTGGCGGACGGTTTGTTCGACGCGTTGGACATCGATAGGACCGTCGTATTCACCGAGCTTCGAACAAACCGCATGAATATAGAACGGGACAGCATCGGTTAGATGCACCAGTGTTTCCAAGACGGCTTGCTGGTTTTCTTGAGAGATATCGACCCGTTCATCCGAGAGCAGGTTGGATGCAAGATGGATCGCATCGGAATGATCCAGGGCTCTGATATCGACCATCGGCATGTCGTTGACCGGTTGGCTGGCGAGAGTATCTTGCTTGAGGTCTTTTACGACGTGGTGCAAGCCTACGGAACCAGCATAGATCATTCGCAGGTTCGGATACTTTTGACGAATCAATCGCAGGGTATCGAGCAGCGTGAGAGCTTGTGTTCGCGATTCCTGGCTCTCGCTGAGCGAAGCGATCTTCTGGAGCATGTACGGGAGTTCGTCAAAGATCAGGAGGATCTTCCTGTCTGGCTGATACTCACAGAGTCTTTCGAGAGTTTTTGTGAGCAGGTCCTGCCACGATACTTTGCTCACGTCGGGTAGCTTGAAGACACCCCCAATTTCCGTACCACCAGTTGCGTTACGAAGATCATCCCACCATTTCTTAATCTTGCTTGTTGCAGACAAAAGAGGCCGGGCGCGATTGATGACAAGTTCGACGAAACGCGTAGGAGAATCGATGCCTTCGAGATCCATGAACAGAACCTCGTAGCCGGCTTTTGGTTCTGCGGCCATTTTGGTCATGACGGTCGTTTTTCCGACCCTACGTTCTGCGGTGAACTGCAGAGACCGAGTTTCGAGCTTTTTCCAAATCTTTTCAATGAGTTTTTCGCGTCCGACAACGTTTTTTGAACCAACCTGCCTTGCCATCTTACCACCTCCAGACCATCACCATTGTCTTCGCACGACGAAAAGATCGTACGATCTTTTCGTCGTGCGTCAAGTCTTTGCGTCAAGTCTTTTCGAGGAGGGAAGGAGGCGAAGTGCCGGAAATCTCGGGCTGCGACGTTGCAGAAGATTCCCGAAAAAGGCGTGCGAGAACTCGGCGAGCCGCTGAGCGGCTAGAGAGTGGATTGTAGAGAGTTGAAAGTAGAGGCGAAGGGTTGTTGAGAATATGGCCAGTAAGCGGCCTAGATGATTCAACTCGACTCGCCAGCTACCCTGGTTTTTGTTGTTAATCCCCCGGCAAAAAGGAACCTTTGGCCAGTTTCGGTTGACGGTGCTATAATAAAATTGTCGCAACAAAGGAGAACCGTCCTCATGAATCTAGTGCTTAACCTTCCAGCGGACCTGGAAGCGATCCTAAAAAAGCGTGCTGAACAGGCTGGGCTCGACATCCCTACATATGTCCTACAGACGTTGCGCATCTCAGATTTTGATCAGGCTGGTGATGCCTCCATTTCAAACGAGCAATTTGAAGCAAGCCTCAAAAGACTCCGTGAAATACACGCTACTGTCCCAGCACAGTTTGACGACAGCCGCGAGTCGATTTACGAGGGTCGGGGAGAGTGAAGGTTCTTCTCGACACGAATATCCTGCTACGGCTTGCTGTAGTGTCACACCCTACTCACACTGATGCCGTCTCGGCAGTTCACAAGATCCGACAACGGGGTGATCAACCGGCCATCGTCCCTCAAGTCCTTTACGAGTACTGGGTAGTTGCGACCCGCCCAACTGCTCAAAATGGTCTAGGCCTCACTCCGGCTGATGCTCGTCTCGCGATTGATGAGTTTCTTAAGTCCATTGCACTGCTTCGGGATGAACGCGGAATATTCGCTAACTGGCTCGCGGATGTCACTGACCTTGCAATCTCGGGAAAACGCGCGCATGACGCTCGCTTAGTAGCAGCTATGCAACGACACGGACTGCAACAGATCGTTACCTTCAACAAGTCCGATTTCAACGGCTTTCCTAACATCTCCGTCTTCCTACCAAATGAAGTAGCATAACACTTCTAATTCACCGTCGGGTTATTGATGGTCATCGTAGAAGTCCAGACAAATTCGTCCGCCGATAGCGGGCTCCACTGGTGAATGAGCCCTAAGGTGCAGGGCACCGGGTGACTATCGGCGGACATCTCATGCCGGATCTTTCCGGTCCGAAGGATTTTCCTGGCATGGCTCTGGATCAAAGCGTCTGTTCAGCTTCCTGGGGCCAGCCGTTTTGGCACGGCGTGGCTGCTGTTGAACTTTTCTGACAAAAATTGGCGATCGTTTTGCGCTTACCTTCGTCAAGAAAGGCAAAACGCCTGTGCTTACGGCTGAAGAAGCGCGACAGCTCTTAGACCGCATCGACATCACCACCCCGGTGGGTCTCAGGGACTGAGCACTCATCGGGCCTAACCCTACAGATAGAGACCTGTTACTTTCGGTCTCGCTCGATACCCGTTTGTTAATCAAATCGACGGCTAGGTAGTCGGTAGTACGCTGGGTGGTGAATCGACTGCATCCCAGGCTTGGAGGTAGGATCGGTAGCCGAGGTGTTTGGGGGCTTCGGATTCGATGTGCGCACGCGTTTTGGCGATGAGATCTTGTTCGGCTGCGAGATCAAGTCGGCCCATGAGAACTTGTAGTCGCAGAAAGACGAAGTAGGTATCCAGGACGTCGCAGCGACAGTATTCGCTGATTTCGTTGAGACGACCTTGACGGTGCAGGTCGAGGACCATGTCTCCTTGGACGTCGATTTTTCCGGGTTTTTTCAAGATTGCTGCGGCCAAGTTCAGTCCACCACGGAACCACGTGGAGCCGAAATTGGTGAGGATCTCGTGCAGATCGAGATGGGAATCGAGGTTGTAGCGGTTTCGGTTTTGGGAGTAGGTGCGATCGTAGAGGTTGAACCAAGCCGGGGCGCTGACACCGAAGCGGTACGCAGAGAGTTCCATCAGGGGAATATCAAAGCCACGGCCGTTGAAGGTTACGAGGGTTGGATGAGCGTATTTTTCCCAGCCGAGCCAGAAGTTTTTTGTGATCGCTTCGGGGCGGTGAAGTGGTTCGTCGAGTGAGACGATTTCCATCAGTGAGAAGTCATCGCGAATTTTTGCGATGACGAGGGCCACTGGTAGGTGATAAGTGAAGGGGATAAAGTCTTTCCCGGTTTCGTCGAGGAGTTCTTGGCGAAACATTGCGACGGCTTGGTCGCTCGTGTAGTTGCGATCGGGGTACTTGGTTTTGGCGATCAGTTCGCCGTCGGGGATGCTTTCGACGTCGAAAAGAAGGTATTTAAGTTTTGGGGGTTGTGTGGACATGTCAGTCGGCTCGCTGTCGTAAGGATACAGCATAATGTTCTACCAGGGGGGCAGGGGTTTCGCACCCAGTGAACTAAGAAAACTCAACGGGAAAACGTGGAGAGTTGTGGTTTAGGGGATGTTGGAAAAAGGGGGGGCGGGGCATAGAATCCGCGGCAGGTGACATGGTTGCCCTTTGGCCTGCGAAGAGGATTCGATGGGGCTTGAAGTTCTGGAATGCGGGGAGCGGGGAGAGATTCGATGGGATTAGAGCGATTGCAGGCACCGGTGCACGGAATGGGGATGTCGCTGGAGTTGCAGGTGGCTTTAGAAGCTGCGGTGGCGGGTGCCAACATCATTCGCGAGTGGGTTGGTAGGCCGACCGGGATCATCGAAAAGGGTGTGGGGGACTTGGTCTCCGAGGTGGACAAGCGAGCGGAGAGCGCGGTGTTAGATGTGTTGCGGGGAAGTTCGATTCGCGCAAGCATTGTTTCCGAGGAGTCGGAAGCGACGATGTTGGATGGTGTAGGGGATTGTTGGTACGTCGACCCACTGGATGGGACTAGTGCGTTTCTTTTCCGTGTGGGTGATCCCTTTCCATCGGTCTTGGTTGCATTGCATCGCGGCGATGCACCGTTGGTAGGTGTGGTGTTGTTTCCGCTTACGGGCGAGTGTTTTTATTCCCATGCGGGAATGGGAGCATACAAGGATGGCAGGCGGTTGGAGTTACCACGACCTCGCAAGTTGCAAGATGTTTGGATCGACATGAACCAATATGGTAACGCTCGCTATGAGACTGGCATGTTTGCTTACTTGCGAAACAAGTTGCGTACGCGAGAAGGAGCGAAGTTGGTTACGTCTTTCCCTCCACACTCTGGGGTGGCGATGCGATAGCTTGACGGATCGACGGCGTTATCGGCTGTAGTACACGACAACAATTCAGAAAGTGTCAAGCAAGCGCCTTGGGATATCGCAGCGCCGCATGCGATACTTACCGAAGCGGGTGGATGTTTTTTGAGTTTACGAACAGGCGAGTCGATTGGGCCGATGGATTGTGAGCCGATGGTTGTAAGTGCGGATCGAGCTTTAGCGATGGAAATCATTTCTTTGGTTCGATGATTGCGGCGATGGCCGGGTGTTGCGACTTGCGCTGAACTGTGAGAGCGTAAAAGCGTTCAACGATTCCATCGATCGGGGCGAGTATCTTCAGGCCGTAGGTTTCCGTGACGTAGTCGGCGATAAGTTCGGGGACGGGGACAATTCCAACAGCTGACTGGGCAACGATTTTCATCATTGCGCTATCGTCGAATTCACCGCGAATGAAGGGTTTGCATTTTTTCTTTTCAAACCAAAGTTCGATTGAGCGGCGAAGTACGGTATTTGTCATCGGTAGCAGTAGCGGGACAGAGGACCATTCGAGTGTTTTGGATGATTGAAGTTTTTTGATCAGCGATGCAGCGCCCATCCAGACGACATTTGAATCACCGAGCAGGTGCGAGTTGCCCCTGAATCGCATGGAGGGTGCGATAGGAGTGTCGGAGAGGATGAGATCAAGTCGATGGATACTCAATTCTGCCACTAGCAGTTCGATGTCTCCTTCGCGGCAGGTCAGTCGCACGGGTGGCTCAAGTTCGAGTGCAGGTTGAAGGAACTTGTAGGCAGCGAGTTTTGGTACGACGTCTTTGATTCCGATTCTCACTAGTGGGAGTGTTCCGGAGGGGTGACCTCGGAGCAACTCCATCAATTCTCTGCCGGTGTTGAAGATTTCATCTGCGTATTCTTGGACGGCGCGCCCGGTATCTGTTAGTGCGACAGAGCGGCCTTCTCGCCGCAGCAGAGAGGTCCCGGCGGATTTCTCGAGTTCGCGAATTTGCACGCTTAGGGTTGCGGGGGAGAGGTGTAGTTCTTTAGCGGCTGCGTGCATGCCTCCGGTTCGAGCGACGACCCAGAAGTAATACAAGTGGTGGTAGTTGAGCCAATCCATCGTTTTTGCCTCTCTCGCATTGTTTAGGAAAATCTAACGATATAAGTATTTTAATTGTATTTGTCAAACGGTTTGGGGTCCGTATAGTTCCTGCGTCGGGAGCACTGAGTCGGGCCTGAATCTAGTGTCCGGGTGTTCTTGGGGTGGATGAAACTGGCAACGCGATTTTGGAGGATGAGAACCATGGTTCCATTGCAAGTGCGGGTTGATGACGTTTCGGTATCACGTTCGATGCGAGAGTTTATTGAGGGGCGTTTGTATCAAGCTTTGGCGAAGGTTCGGCATGCGGTTTTAGAGGCTCATTTGAACATCGAGGATGTCAATGGTCCGGCGCGTGGAGGAGTGGACAAGCAAGCGAAGTTGGTGGTTCGTTGTCGGCGACGCAAGCCGTTGGTATTGGAGGATCGGGATTCGCAGCTTGGGGTGTTGATTCATCGGCTGATGGATCGGTTGGAGTCGACGGTTATTCGAAGAACTGAGAAGCAGAAGCGGGCGCGGCGAAAGGGCTGATTCTTGTTTAGTTTTATTGAGATTCGAAATACAGGAGCGTTTTGTGATGCAGGCTTTGATCCAGTGTTCTGGGGTAGAGATTCCGCCGAAGGTCTTTCACAGGACGCGCAAGCGTCTAAGAGAAAGTCTCGAGGTTCTCGGTGATCGCGTGGAGCGTGCGAATGTGCACGTGATCGACATCAATGGACCGTTGTTGGGGGGTATCGACAAGGCATGTCGGGTGGTGGTGGAGGTTCGTAGCGGGGACGCGATTGTTCTTGAGGATCGGGATGCGGATTTGGAGCCTTTATTGGAACGGATTACGGAGCAGTTGGACTTTGAGGTTCGACGGCGCAATGAGCAGAGTGGTAGGTTAGGAAGGATTGTCGATATGGCTTTGCGCTGTATTCCGAGTTTTCGATAGGAGCTTTCGAATTGGTTTGTCATCTGCACTCGGTTTCGGCTTGTTGCATCTGACTTTCGTGTCGCCTACGCTATGTGGCTTATGGTTTTAAGTATCTCCCACTTCCTCGATGCGAAGTAGGAGAGTTCTGAACCAGGTGGGTTGCGGAACCGAAAGGTTCGCGGGGCGAGGATTTATGCGGAAGCGATGTAAAGGGCTTGAGCGATGACAGTGAAGAGAGCAGCGGTTTGGTTCGGAAGTTTGTTGAGCGTAGTGTCTGGGATTGGTTATACAGCCAAGGGCGAGGACGCAGCGCAGTGGCGTTCTTGGAGGGGTCCGAAAGACTACGGCAGTGTTTCTGGAACGTCGTTTCCCGATGGTGTGGGGAAGGAGTATTTGCGTTGGGAGGTAGAGTTACCTGGTAAGGGGTGTTCGACACCGATTCATGTCGATGGAAAAATAATTCTTACAGCTCCGAAGGATGGGAAGGATGCAGTGGTTTGCATTGATGCATCGGGCAAGCAACAGTGGCTTAAGGCGTTCGAGCAGGAGGACGCCGGTAAGCATCGCAATGGTTCTGGATGTAATGCTTCGCCTGTTAGTGATGGCAAGACTCTCTACGTGTACTTCAAGAGTGGTACATTTGCTGCGTTGGATTTCGAGGGGAACGATTTATGGAAAAAGAACCTTGTCGAGGCTTACGGTAAGGACACTTTGTATTGGGATCATGGAACATCGCCGGTGCTTACAAGCAAGTACGTGATCATGACGCGGATGCATCAGGGTGAGTCTTGGTTAGCAGCATTCGACAAGTTGACAGGAGAATTGGTTTGGAAGGTGGATCGCAATTACAAGACACCGACGGAGTGTGATCATGGTTACAGTACCCCTTTGGTGATGGAATACGGAGGAAAGGAATCGATTTTAGTTTGGGGGGCCGAGCATGTAACGATCCACAATGCATCGGATGGGCAGATGGTTTGGTCTTGCGGTGGGTTCAATCCAGAGGGATCGCAATTGTGGCCAGCGATTGCGACACCGGTTGTTGTCGATGGGGTAGCGGTGATTGCGTATGGTAGGAATGATCGGGGGATTCCGAGGTTGCATGGGATTCGTTTATCTGGCAGTGGGGATACGACGCAGACGAATCATTTGTGGCGGCGGGATGATGTGGGGACTTTTGTGCCGACACCTGCGGTAGTGAATAACCAAGTGGTATTGGTTCGGGATCATGGTGAGGTCGAAGCGGTGGATGCAGCGACGGGCAAGACGCAGTGGAAGGGAGCGTTTCCGAAGGGGCGTGCCAATTTTTATTCATCACCGCTCATTGCGGGGGATCGTTTGTATGCTCCGCGTGAGGACGGGGTGGTATTTGTTGGAAGGATTTTGGAGCAAGGTGGTCTTGAAGTGTTATCTGAAACCAATTTGGGAGAGCCCGTTATCGGATCGCCGATTCCGTTGGGAGATCAGGTGTTGATTCGTGGAGAGGGGCGTTTGTATTGTTTTGGAGCACGCTCGAAGTAGCGGTCGGCGGGGCTGCTAGTGGATGGCGATTGAAGTGATGTTGTGGATGGTTTGCTGACGGGTGAATCGTCCTTGGAAATTAGTGCATCGTTTCTTGTGTTATTTATTTATTTGATGCAAAAGTGGGTTCAATGACGGTTTTGTCACCGCGAATGTTTTTAATTGGGAATTGAATTCGACTTTTGGTTAGTAGTTGTGCGTTGAGTGTTTCTTTGTGGGCCTTGATGGATCTAGAATCTGGTGGTTGGTGTTTTCGACCCCCGGATCCCACACAAACGGATAATTCAAGTGAACATTGCATCTAGGTTTTTCTCCCAGGGTGGGGAGGAACCTGAATCGTTTCTCGTTGCGCGCGAGCAGGTTGAGCATGCGATTGAGCATGCGATTCATTACTTGCCGAGCCAGGGACCGATTGCTGTATTTGTGCATCACAACACGTTGCATGCTTATGAGCACCTACCATTTGAGCAAGGTGTTATTGAGGGTTGGAAGCAATACGGCGCGCAGCCTTATTTCACAGAGGAGCGATACCGAAGCGAGTATCAGCGTGGGCGGATTACTGATGAGGATCTCGATTGTGAGTTAGGTCGTGATTTGGGGGTAGGTGGTAGCGACCGGGTGGTGTTTTCTACGACACGTTATGCGTTGCGTCGGATGATGCTCAGGTTTCCGATCCGCAACGGGCCCGATGAGGAACTTCGTTGGTTTGTTTCAGAGACGGATGCGTTGAAACTTTTTCGGAGCGAGGCACCGCAGGAAGTTTCGAAGCTAATTTTGGATCGTGTTGAGGAGGCTTTGTTGGCTGGGGGCATGTCCCGTGTGGAGTTGGAGTCTAGGGCATTGCAATGGATGCACCGGGTTTGTTTAGAGGGTGCGGGACTAGTCGGCGAGGTTTTCAATGACATTCGTTTGGCGCGCAGGCATCGGGATATACTGTTCGAGTCGCGTGGGATTGATTGTGATTCGCGGGTGCACGAGCAGTTGATCCGGTTTTTGGGGAGTGTGACGGATCAGGGGTTTGCGCAATGGATGTTGCCGAATCGCGAGCGGTCGTTCTACGAGTTGTTTCAGGATTACTTTGGTGTTGCGGCTGCTTTTCATCCCAAGTGGTTGCAATTGGTATCGAGGAGTATTTCGGAGGATCGTGCAGCGGGCCGTACGAGTATGGATTCGATCGTCCATTCATTGCATGTTTTGGGGGTACGTGAGTATGGGGTAGAGGAGTTCATTGAGAGTACTTTTCTGAGCCTGCCTGGTTGGGCTGGGATGCTATGGCAGTTGGAGAGCAATGCGGCTTGGACGCCTCGGCCGGCAGGTAAGGGGACGTTGATCGATTATTTAGCGATTCGGTTGCTGTTGGATCGAGCAAGTTTGCGAGGATCGTTATTGGAGATGTCGGAAGCGGATGGGTTGAAGGCGTTGGGAGATGGAAGTCTATCGATGGAGCGGCTTGCGCAGGAACTGCGTTTTCATCAGCGTCCGGGGGTACGTCAGACGGTCGAGCAACGTGCGTTTATTCTATTTCAGCTAGCGCAGTTATTGGGATGGACGCCGATGGATCTATCGTCGCTCAAGAGTGCCGAGTGGCAACGACTGATGTCGGAGATCAGTGCATTTGGGACGATGGAGCGTCGTCGTATATTTCACTTGGCCTATGAGCGGCATTATCGAGTCGGCGTTTTGGATGCTTTGACTGCGCATGGAGAGTGTGAGCCGGAGGGAGAGATACCTAAGTTTCAGATTATCACTTGTATTGATGACCGCGAGGAGTCATTCCGGAGGAATTTAGAGGAGATTGAACCGAGGGTAGAGACTTTTGGTGCTGCTGGATTTTTTTCTGTACCGATGTTTTTTCGATCGGTTTCCGATGCGCATTACATTCCACTGTGTCCGGTGGTGGTCAAGCCGCAGCATTTTGTGGATGAGATCGGTCAGTTGTCGCAGCAGGAGTTACAGCGTAGGCAGGCCGAGGCGCGTCGGGTCTTGGGGCAGGCATCGCGTCGGTTGCATTTAGGGAGTCGCACGTTAGTGGCGGGTGTGGTGACCAGTTTATTGGGTTCGGTTGCGAGTTTACCGATGGTGGCGAGGGTGTTAGCTCCTCGATTGACATCTCGGATTCGCGATTTGGTTGCGAGGGTGGTAAAGCCTACACAGGCGACGACATTATTAATTGAGCGGATGGATGGTGAGGTTGGTGCGTGTGGATTGGAGGGAGCGTTGAATCGTGGTTTTACGCATGATGAGATGGCCAACATGGTGGAGCGATTGTTGGGGGACATCGGCATGTCTCGCTTTTCTCGACTTGTATTTATTTTTGGCCATGGTTCATCGAGTTTGAACAATCCGCACGAATCGGCTTACAACTGTGGGGCTTGTGGTGGCGGTCGAGGGGGGCCGAATGCGAGGGCATTTGCGTTGATGGCGAATGATTATCGCGTGCGGCGCAAGTTAGAGTTGCGGGGGTTAATGATCCCTGAGGAGACGGTGTTTGTGGGGGCTTATCACAATACTTGTTCGGACTCGATTGAATACTTCGACATTGATCGGTTGCCACCGAGTCATCATCTGGAGTTTTTGGAAGCGAAGGAGACATTGGATCAGGCTCGGAGTGAGAATGCGGTGGAGCGTTCGCGTCGGTTTCTATCGGCTCCATTTGGGATGAGTCCTGAAGAGGCGTTGCGGCATGTGGAAGCTCGATCTGAGGACTTGGCACAAGCTAGACCGGAGTACAACCATGCGACGAACGCTGTCTGTTTTGTTGGTCGTCGATCCCGAACGCGGGGGTTGTTTATGGATCGTCGATCTTTTTTGACTTCGTACGATCCTACGTTGGATGGAGAGGGATGTCCGGTATTGACTCGGATTTTGCAAGCGGTGATACCTGTCTGTTCGGGGATATCGTTGGAGTATTACTTTTCGACTGTGGACAATCAGCGTTATGGATGCGGATCGAAGTTGCCGCATAACATTACATCGTTGTTGGGGGTTATGGAGGGAGCGGCGAGTGATCTGCGGACGGGATTGAGTCAGCAGATGGTGGAGATCCATGAACCGATGCGGATACTGTTTGTCATCGAGCAGGAGCCAGCGCGAGTATTGGAAATTTTGGCTCGTAATCCTGGGTTGGATCGTTTGGTTCGCAATGGTTGGGTGCAGCTGGCGACATTATCTCCAGAGTCGCAGCAGGTAAGCGTGTACGAGTCTGGGGCTTTTGAGCCGTACGTTAGCCGTGGTGTACAAACCCCGAAATACCATTCTTCGGCTGCTTGTTATGGTACGACGCGAGATCATTTGCCTATTGCGCAGATAGATAGTCCGCGGACTGTGGGTGGAGAGATGGGGGGTGTGCGATGAGTTTAGTTCAGTTCTTTGCTTCGCTTGTGGTTGGTGCCCCGGTTATCGGGTTAGTGATGTTAGGTTTGAGTGGTTTGTTGCAGCGACCGTTTTCGGAATTGATGGTGGATCGGATCGCAAAGATTTCGGTGGGTGTTGGGTTAGTTGGAGCACTTGGGATACTGGGTGTGATGTTGTGGACAGGTCATTCTGTCGAAGTCTTGGATTTAGGAAACTTTGTAGAGATCGGGACCGAGCACTTTCATTTTCATCTCGAGTTTTTGTTTGATCGATTGAGTTTGCCGATGGTCTTGATGACCTTTGTCTTGGTGGGAGTGATTGGTTCATTTGCCAATATTTATTTGGCAGGAGATGCGGGGTATCACCGGTTCTTCTTGTCTTTTTCGATGTTTCTAGTTGGATTGTTGTTTGCTTTTTTGGCTGGCACGATCGAGACATTGTTTTTTGGATGGGAGTTGGTGGGTTTATCGTCTGCGTTGCTGATTGCATATTTTCATGAGCGGAAGGCACCGGTGGAGAATGGGTTGTGGGTGTGGGGTGTGTATCGGATTGCGGATGGTGCTTTTTTGATGGCAGCGTTGATGTTGCATCATTTGACGGGCGAGGGGGAGTTCATGCGAATGGTCAGTGCGACTGCTTGGCCTGAGGGGATTGTTCGGATGGATAACTGGTCGACCTGGGTAGTTGGCTTGTTGTTGTTGGTAGCGGCGGCGGGGAAGAGTGGATTGGTTCCTTTTTCGGGTTGGTTACCGCGGGCGATGGAGGGGCCGACGCCGTCGAGTGCGGTGTTTTATGGAGCTTTATCGATACATCTGGGTGCTTATCTTTTGTTGCGGATGGGGCCTTTGTATTCCGAGTCGATTGGATTGAGAGTTTTGATGTTTAGTTTGGGGTTGTTATCTGCCATTTTTGCAGCGATGGCATCAAGGGTTCAGACAGATGTGAAGAGTGCATTGGCATTTGCGTCGGTGTGTCAAGTTGGGATCATTGTGATGGAGATAGCGTTAGGGTTGTGGTATGTAGCTTTGGTTCACATCATCGGGCATGCTTTTTTGAGATCGTTGCAGTTGCTTCGTGCGCCGACGTTGTTGAGAGATTATCGAGCTTTGGAGAATGCGATTGGTGGAAGGTTAGCGGCGGGCGAGCCTTTTTGGGTATCGCATCTCAGTTCGCAGCGGCAGATGCAATGGTATCGATTTGCATTGGAGCGGGGTTATATGGACGCGTTGATTGAAGGTTGGGTACTAAGGCCGTTCGTCAAGTTTTTTAGAGTGTGTGAGCGGATTGAGAACCAATGGTTACAGAAGCTCAATGGAGTGGGGAGCGGTCAGGAGAAACAGTCGGCGCGTGGAGAAAGAGAGCGGGTATCAGAATGACTGAGGTGATTTGGTTTGAAGTTTTGCCCCTGTTGCCGTTAGTTGGATTTATCTTGTTGCGAACCAAATTGTTTCGAGCAGCGCGCGAGGTAGGTTTAATAGTGTCTGGATTGACGCTGATGATTTCGACATTTTTGTATTTGTCGGGAGTGGTAGCGAGTCCGGGTTGGTTTGGGAGTTGGTGGGGTTGGAATCTAGTTCATGTCGATGAGTTTTCGGGGCCATTGATACCGTTGACCGCATTGATTTATTTTGTGACTTTGTTGGCGACGGTTGGGCACAAGACGCAGCAGTTTTCTTATGCAGGAGCGCTGTTGAGTGAGTGTTTGACGTTGGCAACGATGACAACGGATACGGCTTGGTGGATGATAATCCTGTTGAGTTTAGGCGTTTTGCCGATGTGGTTTGAGATCAGATCACGGGGGGAAGCGACGAGGCTCTATGAGATTCATCAAGGGTTATTCGTAGTATGTTTGATTTTAGGTTGGTGGTTTGCTGAGCGATTGAGTAAGCCGAATTTGAATGCGAGTGTGGTGTTTTTGACCATAGCGGTTTTGATTCGCAGTGGTGCGTTCCCTTTTCATTTGTGGCGGATTGACATGTTTGAGAAGGGTACGTTTGGGTCATCGATTTTGATGGTCTCCCCGATGTTGGGAGCTTATCTGTGTATGCGGTTGGTATTGCCTACGGAGCCGGATTGGGCATTGCATGCGATCAGTGGTCTATCATTAGCGACAGCGGTATATGCTTCGGGCATGGCGTTGGTGCATCGCGATGGTCGGCGGTTTTTTTGTTATCTGTTTTTGAGTCATTCTTCATTGGTTTTGGTAGGTTTGGAGATGGCAACGCCGATAGGATTGGCGGCGGGATTAAGCATGTGGTTGAGTGTTGGTTTAGCATTGACGAGTTATGGGATTACTTTGCGTTGTATCGAAGCGAGAGTGGGGCGGATCGACTTGAACCGCTACTATGGTTTGTACGCTCATATGCCGACGATGGCCGCATTTTTTTTGTTGACTGGTTTGGCGAGTGTCGGGTTTCCTTGCACAATTGGTTTCATAGCTGGAGAGTTACTAACAGAGAGCGTGGTAGCTTATTCGCCGATTGTTGGAAGTTTGGTGGTGGTTGCGACGATGCTCAATGGGATTGCAGTGTTACGGGTTTACTTTCGCGTATTCACAGGGACATCGCATTCGACGACGATTCCGATGCGAAGTCTTTTAGAGGAACGCGTAGCGATTGTCGCTTTGAGTTTGTTGATTGTGTTCGGTGGGGTGTATCCACAGCCGGGGGTGGAGTCGCGGTATCGGGCGGCGGTGCATTTATTGGAGAATTATCATCGGATTCCGGTGCAGCCGGTGGGGATGGAGCATTGATTCTTTGGGAATAAGGGGTAGCCGGGGGGCTGGGGTTGACGTTTGCGTTATACTAGCTGGTTAACAAAAATACAGAGACATTAAAGTTTAGACGGCAGTGCCGAACGATTTCGCAACATGATCGTAGCAACAGAATTGCGAAAGGAGTTTCAAGTTCGGGGCAGTTCTTTGGTTGCGGTCGACGGAGTATCGTTCCGGGTGGGGAATGGTGAGGTGTATGGGTTGTTGGGACCCAATGGTGCGGGTAAGACCACGACGTTGCGGATGGTGATGGGGTTATTGGAACCGGATGGTGGTTATGTTGAGATTGGAGGGGTGCGGACGGATGTGGATCGGAATGGGATTCGGCATCAGTTGGGTTTGATCTCGACGAATGACGGCGTGTATCCGTGGCTGAGTGTTCGGGAGATGCTTTTGTATTTCGCCGATTTGTATGCAGTGGAGCCGAAGATCGCGAAGGATCGGCTTGGAGAGCTTGCGGGGTTATTGGGGATAGGTGGAATATTGGATCAGCGGTGCAGTACGTTGAGTACGGGGCAGAAGCAGCGTGTGACTTTGGCTCGGGGGTTGATGCATGATCCACCAGTGATGTTGCTTGATGAGCCGACGCGGGGATTGGATGTGGTAGGTAGTCAGACGGTTTTTGAGTTTATCGAGATACTCAAGGGGCGTGGGAAATCGGTGTTGTTATCGACGCATCGATTGGATGAAGCGGAGCGAGTATGCGATCGGTTTGGTTTACTGCATCATGGAACGATGCGGTATGAGGGGACTTTGGGCGATTTGCGAGAGCAGACGGGTCGTGAGCATCTGGTCGATATGTTTATAGCGTTGATACGTGAACGCGAGGTAGGTTGATCGATGCAAGAGTACTTAGGTGGTGGTCGATTATTCCGATTGTGTTTGAAGGAATTGCGAGAGAGTTTGCGGGACCGTCGGACGCTATTCACGTTGGTGTTGATGCCGATCTTGGTCTATCCGTTGTTGAGTATGGCGATGCAGCGGTTGGTGATTGGTGCAGGTTCGAGGAGTGCGGGTGGTCCGGTTGAGTACATCGTTGGTGCGGGAGATGAGGACGGCGCGAGAGTTGTTGCATCGGTGCTCAGGGAGACGGCGCGAGCTGTGAACGATGGGGTACCTCCAGCGATAGAGATTCGCCGGCAGGGAGCGTCTTCTGAAGAGAAGTCGACTACAGGAGACAAGTCGACCATGGCAGAGGGCGGAACGGGTTTTACGGCGGATGCGTTTCGCATTGGTGAGGATGTGGCTTTTAGTATTGTGATTCCTGAGCGAGGGAGCATTCAGGATGCCTTGCGAGTGGGGAATGTGGATTTAGCGGTGACGCGAGCGAAACGCGAGCAGGTTTTACCGGATGGAACGATGGGTTTGGAGTATGACTTGGAGATGGAGTTCCGCGAGGGGGATACTCGTAGTGAGGGGGCGATGTTGGAGTTTCGCAAGGCGATGCAGTTAGTCAACGACATGCAATCATTGCGATTGCGCAGTCGATTTTTGCCGAGGGTTGGCGGAGAGATTGTTGGGCCGACCGTTCAGTTAGTGTCGTTTGGGACGGGTAAGCGGGGAGATGTGTTTGGTGCGTTATCGGGCATACTGCCATTGATCTTGATTTTGATGACGATTACGGGTGCTGTATATCCAGCGATTGATTTGACGGCAGGTGAGCGAGAGCGAGGGACGATGGAGGCGATGATTGCTACTCCGGCGCCGCGATTTGTGTTATTGCTCAGCAAGTACGTGGCTGTAGTTACGGTAGCGATCTTGACTGCAGTGGCGAACTTGTTTGCCAGTTGGCTGACCTTATCGCTAGGGGGACTGGGTCGAGCGTTGTTGGGAGAGAAAGGTTTAAGTATTTCGGTATTGGTACAGATCTTTCCGTTATTGGTGATTTTTGCTGCGTTCTTTAGTGCGATTTTGTTAGCGATGTGTTCGTATGCGAGGAGTTTCAAGGAGGCGCAAGCGTATTTGATACCGGTGATGTTGGTATCGTTGGCGCCGGGTTTATTGGTATTGATGCCGGGGATTGAGTTTACGACGTTGTTAGGGATCGTGCCGTTAGTAAACATATTGCTGTTATCGCGGGACATCATGACAGGATCTCCGGCGGTGTTACCAGCTTTTGCGGCGGTGTTTACGACTCTTTTGTATGCAGTAGCAGCATTGGTAGTGGCGGCGAGGTTGTTTGGTGGAGAGTCGGCGACGGCGGGCTCTCAGGAGACATGGAGTGATTTGTTTCGTCGGCCGAGGGTAGAGCGGTCGGCCCCGGACTTGGGAGAGTTAGCGGTTTATTTTGCCTTGTTGTTCCCAGTCTTTTTTATTATCACGAATTTACTTGGTAGTTGGGTGGAAGGAATTCGCGAGCGATTGTGGATGAATGCTGCAGTGTTGCTTGCATTGTTTTTTCTGGTGCCGACGTTGGTGGCTTGGTATCGGCGATTACGGATGCGTGAAGTTTTTTTACTGCGAGATTGGTGGGGTAGAGGAATTGGTAGCGAAGGGAGAGGAGTGTTGGGGGGCGTTGGGGTATTGCTTGGAGTGTTGTTTTTGGGGGTAGGGTTGTGGGTAGTTGCGTATGAGGTTGTCAAGATATTTGCGGAGATTGGGATTGGACCGATCGATTTGGAGCGGACGGAGGAGTTAGAGAGGGCGAAGAACGAATTTGCGAGGATACCTTTGTGGCTGGTGTGGTTGACTTCGGCGTTGGTGCCGGCTTTTGCGGAGGAGTATTTTTTTCGCGGGTATGTTTTATCTGCGTTTCGGGGGAGGGTATCGAGGGTTCGAGCGGTGGTTTTCTCAGGATTGATCTTTGGGTTATTTCACGTGGTAAGCGGGAGTCATTTGACGTTAGAGCGGTTTATGCCGACGGTTTTACTGGGTGTTTTTCTTGGATGGGTAGCGATTCGGACGGGATCACTCTGGCCTGGGGTGTTCTTGCATGCGATTCACAATGGGTTACTCTTTTGGCTGACTCGTTTTTCCCCGAGGGAGCTTGCCCAATGGTTTGGGGAGGACAACGAGCACTTTCCAGCGATATGGATTGTGGCGAGTCTAGTGTCGGTGGGGTTGGGTGTATTGCTGATTTTTTATTCCACAGCGAAGCGTTTTGATGAAAACACTCCTTAAGGTCTTGGTTGTCTTGGGTATTTTGGGTGGGATTGGTTACGCATCGTATCCACCGTTGATGGCTTATTTAGCGAATCGGAACAAGACCGAGTGGCGTGTTCAGACGGTGGAGTTGGGTGAAATTGTTCAGGCGGTGAATTCGACGGGCAAGGTTGAGCCGATTAAGCGGGTCAGTGTAGGAGCGACGGTCAGTGGACCGATTGCGGAGTTGTTGGTTGACTTTAATACGAAGGTCACTGCGGGTCAGGTATTAGCGAGGATTGATCCACGGTTGTACAAATCTGGGATGGAGCGAGACATGGCGACATTGCGAACTCGGCAGGCGGAGGTAGCGCGAGCGGAAGCGATGTTGCAGCAGGCGACGAATGACGAGCGGCGCAGTGGTCAGTTGAACAAGACTCGTGATGGATTTATTTCGGAGGCGGAGATCGATCAGTTTCGATTTGCTCGGATGATGCGAGAGGCGGAGTTGCAGGTCGCGCAGATGAATGTGGAGCAAGCGCAGGCGCAGTTGGATAATTCGCAAGCGAATTTGGCTTATACGGAGATCCAGGCGCCGTGTGATGGGATCGTGATTGATAAGAAGATTGACGTTGGGCAGACGTTAGCGGCTCAGTTTCAGACTCCGGAGATGTTTGTTGTAGCGCCGGAGATGGATCAGCGGATGCATATTTACGCATCGGTGGATGAAGCGGACATTGGGTGGATTCGCCGAGCTCAGGAGTTGGGTCAGTTGGTTCGATTTACGGTGGATGCTTATCCTGACGAGTTGTTTGACCAGGGCCGGATTGTTCAGGTACGGTTGAGCAGCAAGGAGGAGCAAAATGTGATCACTTATCCGGTGATTGTGGAGACTCCGAACACCGATTTGAAGTTGTTACCTGGGATGACAGCGAATTTGTCATTTCAGATCCATAAGAAGGAGAAGGTGATCAAGATCCCGAATCCGGCTTTGCGTTTTTACCCACCGCGAGAGAAAGTGCATCCAGATGACATGAAGATTCTTGATGGTTTTGAGGACCAGAAGCAATTCGCGGACACGCCGAAGATGGTGTCTGCGGATGAGAAGGCTCAGAATAGCAAGTCATTGAGTAAGCGGCATGTGTGGGTGGATGATGGGAAGTATTTGCGTGCTAGGGAGGTGAAGATTGGGATATCGGACAATCGTTACACCGAGTTGATTGAGGGCGAGATAAAGGTTGGTGATACGTTGGTGATTGGCGAGAAGCCGAAGAAGTGATGAAGATGGAATTGACATCCGACGTTTGGGTAGGTTGGGGAGGAGCAGTAGCATGACTCGGATTGTTGATTGGAGGCGAGCGGAGGATCCGCGTGATGTGGTGCATCAGGCGGTTCAGGAGTTGACGGAGGGGAATTTGTTGGTGGTTCCTACGGACACTTGTTACGTGGTGTTAGCGGGGGCGATGCATGCGGGATCGGTGCGTAAGTTGGTTCAGTGGACAGGAGGAGCGGGGTCACGGTTGAGTTTAGTACCGAGGTCAGCGGTGGAGACTTTGGATTACTTTCCTGGGTTTGCTGGAGGGGGATATCGTTTAGCGAGGAAGGTTTGGCCAGGTCCGTTGGTGATCGAGCAAGACGTTCAGTTAGGTCGGGGTGGGGTATTGGAGTGTTTGCCTTCGGCGGTGTTCAAGGAGATGTCTGGGGATGGTCGTATTCGGACTTGGTTACCCGGACATGAGATTCTCAGTTACATATTGCGATTGCATTCGGGGCCGTTGGTATTGGGGATGCCCAAGTCAGCGGATCGAGTTGGGGGGCGTCAGGGGGTACAGCAGGGGGATGCAACTCGGATGGGTGTGGTAACACATGTAGGCCAGTTGCCAGTGGATCCGACAGTTTTGGCGATTGATGCTGGGGTGATTGAGGGGATAGGTGCGCCGACGGTCGTAGGGGTGCGAGGATCTCAGGGGTTGTTGATGGAGGAGGGGGTAATTTCGTTGGAGCAATTGCAGACGTTATCTCGCTATTTAGTTTTATTCGTGTGTACGGGCAATACATGTCGATCGCCGATGGCTGCGGCTTTGATGCAGAAGAAGATCAATGAGCGGTTTGGGGTGGGGGATGAAGTACCGGTAATGGTATCGTCGGCGGGTGTGAGTGCATTTGGTGGAGATCCGGCATCTCAAGGAGCGAGGCAAGCGATTCGGGGGTATGGGATGGATTTGGAGCAGCATCGCAGTACGCAGTTGCATTCGTATTTGATTGAGCAAGCTGATTTGATTTTGGTGATGGGGGGGCGGCATCGCAGCGTGATCGCTTCTCAGTGGCCGGAGTATGCGCAGAAGGTGCATTTGATATCGACGGATGGTCGGGACGTAGCGGATCCTTTTGGAGGTTCGTTGGAGTTGTATCAGCAGTGTGCCAGGGAGTTGGATCAATACACGACGCAATGGGTGGATCAATTGGATGCTTTTTCGGTGATCCGTTGGGATTCTCATGTATAATCTCGGGGCGTCTGAGAGATTTTTTGAAGTTATTCACGTGGGAGTTGACGTATGCGAATCGCCGTTGCGAGCGATCACAGGGGTTACCAGATCAAGGGAAAGCTTGTTACGTTATTGCGTGCAGACGGTCACGAGGTGACTGATTTTGGGACGCAGAGCGACCAAGCGGTGGATTACCCGGATTATGCGGTATCGGTTGCCAAGTATGTGGCTGGTGGCAAGGCGGAGCGGGGGATATTAATTTGCGGCAATGGGTTTGGGATGGCGATTACGGCGAACAAGTTTCGCGGGGTGCGCGCAGCGACTTGTGCGGACGAGGTGATGGCGGAGATGTGTCGAAGGCACAATGACGTCAACGTGTTGTGTTTGGCGGGCGATTTGATCGGTGATCGTCCGGTCAGCGATTTGGTGCGAATTTGGTTAGCCACTGAGTTTGAGGGTGGCAGGCACAAGCGTCGGTTGGAGAAGATTCACGACATTGAAGAAAAGAACTTGGGTTAACAATGCGAGTAGACAGTCACCATCACTTTTGGAATTACAGCGCTGAGCAATACGGTTGGATCAGCGAGAGCATGGGTGTCTTGCGTCGAGACTTTGTTCCGAAGGACTTGAAGCAAGAGATTGAGTCGACGCACGTGGACTACGTCGTGAGTGTGCAGGCACGTCAGGAGGTTGCGGAGACTCGGTATTTGCTCGATTTTGCGAACTCGAATTCATGGATTCGAGGTGTGGTTGGATGGGTGCCCTTGGCACATCGTTCTGTAGCGAAAGTCTTGGAGACTTTTTCGGGGGAGACGAAGCTAAAGGGGGTTCGGCATGTGGTGCAGGATGAGCCGGATGAAGGGTTTTTGGATCGAGAGGATTTTAATGCTGGAGTGCGATTGCTGCGGTCTTTTGGTTTGGTGTATGACTTGTTGATTTTCGGCAAGCAGTTGCCGATGGCGTTGCGATTTGTGGATCGCCATGAGGGTCAGCGTTTTGTGTTGGATCACATAGCCAAGCCGGTGATTAAGTCAGGTCAGATCGACGAGCAGTGGGAGCGGGATTTTCGGGAGTTGGCGAAGCGACAGAACGTAGATTGTAAATTTTCCGCGTTGGTCACAGAGGTACGGGATCCGGAGTGGACGGTGGAGATGTTGCGGCCCTACTGGGATGTGGCTTTGGATGCGTTTGGGCCGGATCGGCTGATGTTTGGGAGTGACTGGCCGGTTTGTTTGTTGCGAGCGAGTTATTCGGACTGGATTGCGGCGGTGGGGGTACTCTCCGGTGGATTGAGTGCTTCGGAGCGGGAGAAGTTCTGGGGGGGAAATGCGAACCGGGCATACAACTTGGGTATTCAGTAGTTAGACTGGTTTTCATGAACATAGTACCCTTTCCATTGTTGCTAGCTCAGGTGGTTGCACCGTCGGGGCCTGCGTTTGAGTCATTGAGTTTCAGCACGAGTCCGTGGTTGGTCATCGTGTCGTTGCTTGTATGCGTCGGTTGTGGCGTATTGTCTTGGCTTGCGATTCAGCGGAGTGGTTTTGCCAGTTCCGTAATTTGGCTGGAGCTCTTGCGCTTTCTAGCGGTGTTATTGGGTGCATTGTTGTTGAATCAGCCCGAGTGGGTACAAGATTATCGGTCGAATGAGAAGCCGACCTTTGCGGTATTGGTGGATCGGTCTTCGAGCATGCAGACTCAGGACGTGGTCAATGAGCAGAAAGTAGCGACAACGCGGTTGCAAGCGACGGAGGGTTTAGTCTCTGCGTCGGCTTGGGAGGAGTTGTCGCGAACGGCGAAGGTGGTGATTTCTGAGTTTCCTGCCAAGGGGGTGGTAGACGGCACGGACTTAGCGGAGCCATTGGGTGGGGTGTTGGACGGAACGGGCGACGTGATGGGGGTTTTGGTGGTATCGGATGGAGATTGGAATTCGGGGGCAGCGCCTGTGTCGGTTGTATCGCGTTACCGCACTCGTGGAGTGCCGATATTTGCTTTACCGGTTGGTTCGTCTACCCGTTTACCGGATTTGGAGTTGTTGAGCATTGACACACCGACGTTTGGGATTGTCAAGAAAGGGGTTCGAATTCCTTTTACGATTGAGTCATCGTTGCCGAGAGACGTGGTGATGCAGGTGGTGGTCAAGACTTCGGATGGCGAGCGGCAGACGAAGGAAGTGCGAGTGCGTGCGATGTCGCGCACGAGTGAGGCTGTGGTATGGACGCCTAAGGAGGAGGGGGATTATACGATTGAGGTGGAGGTTCCGCAGCATTCGGAGGAAACGATTGTCACGAACAACCAGGGGGCGGCACCGATATCGATTCGGCAGGAGAAGTTAAAGGTATTGGTGATTGATTCGTTGCCGAGGTGGGAGTATCGGTATTTGCGAAATGCTTTATCGCGAGATCCGGGAGTGGACGTGTCGTGTTTGTTGTTTCATCCGGAGTTAGACAAGGTTGGTGGGGGGAACAAGGACTACATCAAGGAGTTCCCTGCAAGTTTAGAAGAGTTATCGAAGTATGACGTGGTGTTTTTGGGGGATGTGGGGATCGAGCGAGGTCAGTTGACCGAAGAACAGTGTCAGATGTTGCGAGGGTTGGTGGAGTTTCAGGCGAGCGGTTTGGTTTTTATTCCAGGCTCGCAGGGCAATGCGCACTCTTTTGCTTCGACCGCCTTGGAGCCATTGATGCCCGTGGTTTTGGACGCTTCGAATCCGGATGGTGTAGGAACTCGCAATGCGATGCGAATGGAGTTGACAGAGGCGGGAAGAAGAAGTTTGCTGACGAAGTTAGCGGATACGGCGGAAGAGAACGTCGACGTTTGGTTGAATTTACCTGGTTTCCAGTGGCATAGTGCCGTTTCGAGGGCCAAGCCTGGGGTGGAAGTGTTGGCGGTGCATGAGTCAGCGATGAGCGAGCAGGGGCGAATGCCATTGTTGGCGACGAAGACCTTTGGTGCTGGGAAAGTTTTGTTCATGGGCACCGATGGAGTTTGGCGTTGGCGTAAGGGGGTGGAAGACAAGTACCATTATCGATTTTGGAGTCAGGTGGTTCGCTGGATGGCTTATCAGCGGAACATGGCCAAAGGTGAATCGATGCGGTTTTATTTTTCGCCGGACACGCCGAGTATTGGACAGACCTTGACGTTGCGGGCGAACGTGATGCAGAGCAGTGGAGAGCCTTTGGTTCAGGGGGAAGTTACAGCGAAGATTGAAGCTCCGTCGGGTAAATCGCAATCGATCAAGTTATCGAGTGGTGGGACGGAGAGTTGGGGATCTTTTGAGGGGCGATATGAGACAACGGAACCCGGGATGCATCAAGTGACGTTGATGTGCAAGCAGACGGCGGAGACTTTAGAGACTAGTTTCTTCGTGCAGGGAGTATCGC
>JBEICB010000156.1:0-10863 GCA_040373655.1 Pirellula sp.
CGGAGTTGCTCGGCGGGCTCGGAGGCCCACTCTACGCAACTCTCTACACAACTCTCTACACAACTCTCTACACAACGCTCTACACAACTCTCTACACAACTCTCTACGCAACTCTATCGCCTATCGCCTATCGCCTATCGCCTATCGCCTATCGCCTCCAGCCTCCAGCCTACTTTCTCCTCTCAACTCTCTGAGAGCCAACGGCTCTCCGCTACCGCGCATGAAACGTTACAATAGTACGGTCTTTCATCGATTTCGATTGCGCCACCGAATCAGGAGCTAGCAACACATGTCACGTCAGTTAACGATTTTATTTTCATCGTTGGTGACCCTCGGATTGTCCCAACTGGATTGTCGGTTATTCGCACAACCCCCCAAAGAAATCATCAATAGCATCGGGATGAAACTGGTGCTGATCCCCAAAGGAACATTCATGATGGGTTCGCCCTTCGATGAAGAAGGAGCCAGCAACGACGAAGCGCTGCACAAAGTCACTATCAGCAACGAATATTATCTAGGCGTGTATGAAGTTACTCAATCGCAGTACGAAAAGGTGATGGGAGCCAACCCAAGTGAATTCAAAGGCAGTCTCCTCGAAGGTGACAGTTCGACCCGCCCGGTCGACAACGTTTCGTGGGTGAATGCAGTCGTGTTCTGCAAGAAGCTTTCGAAATTGCCCGAAGAGAAGAAAGCTGGTCGCATATATCGTCTCCCGACGGAGGCTGAATGGGAGTTCGCTTGTCGCGCCGGTAGCGTAACAAAATATCATTTTGAAGAGAAAAACACATCAGCAAGCGACTATGCGTGGTTGAATTTAAACATGTCAGTACGCGACTATGCGTGGTTTAAATTAAACAGCAACGAGCAGACACATCCCGTCGGCGAAAAGAAGGCCAATGCCTGGGGACTACACGACATGCACGGGAATGTTTCGGAGTGGTGTAGCGACTGGTATGGTGAATATCCCAAGGATCCGGTCAGCGATCCCACTGGGCCAAGTCAGGGCGAGTACAAAGTATTTCGGAGCGGTAGTTTTGACCAAGATCTCGCATGGTGTCGGTCCGGGAAACGTGGGCACGTTGCCCCGTTATTTAGCTGGTATTCCATTGGATTTCGAATCGCCCTGAATTCCGAGTCTGAAATCCCCGAATAGTGCCAGGATACATCTTCCATATCGAACCCGATCACGTACGCAATCGAATCATAAGCACTGCAAAACATACCATGTGAGACATGGTCGCGATCGCATCGTAGTTCAAGCGATTTGGCGGTAACAGTTTCGGATGCGCCTGTCAAATGAATTCTTAGAGATTACTCCCGCTCGGGAAATTGAGAACCAAGTGTTCTTGGAAGTTCGAAATCCTAGCTTCAAATTGGCAACTGCGCGGAAGCACCACAAATGTCCGCAGTGCAATCAATCAGGGTTTAGAAAATCTGAGGTGGGATGAGATGAGAAAAAAACTCATGCGTTATATATTTGCCGCCTGCTGTTTGTTTGCCGGATCGGCTCATTGCCAAGCTGGGGTAGTCACCTTTGGGTCGTTTTCTGCCGAATTTGTCACCGTCGGAGATCCAGGGAATACTTCGGATACAAATGGTTATGGAGCTGTTGCAGCGGCGTTTCAAATCATGAAATACGAAGTTACGAATGCCCAATACGCAGCCTTTTTAAACTCCGTGGCAAAGACCAACACCTATTCGTTGTATCATACAAAAATGGGAACTAGTCTTAGGGGCGGTATCAACCGCAACGGTCTGTCGGGAGCATTCTCCTACGCAGTAAAGCCAAATATGGGCAACAAACCGGTCAACTTTGTGAGTTGGTTCGACGCAGCAAGATATTCGAACTGGCTCCATAACGGCGCAACAAGTTCTGCCAGTACCGAATTTGGTGCATACACACTCCTTGGAGCAACCGGTGGTAACGCAGTGGCGGTGAATGCTAGTGCAACTTACTTTCTGCCGACGGAAAATCAATGGTGCAAGGCAGCTTACTACAAGGGCGGAAGCATAACCGCCGGCTACTGGGACTATGCAACTCAAAGTAATGTGAACCCGACAATCGTCACGGCTACGTCAAAGGGTGATGGCTCAGCCGGAAATACTGGCAACTTTGCTAATTTCAACAATAGGGCCGACTGGAATGGTCTAGACGGAAATGTGACAACTGTTGGCACTAACGGCCGAGCGAGTTATTACGGAACCCATGACATGATCGGAAACGTGTGGGAATGGAACGATCTTACCGGCGTTTCCTCACCGTATCGAGGAATTCGCGGTGGTGGTTGGAACAGCATTGCTGCCAGTTTGTCGGCGGCTAATCGCCAGAGTTATAACCCGACATCTAATATCAACGACTTTGGTTTTCGTTTGGCAAGTTTATATACATCCACCGACTCAGGAGATGGTGGCATTGGTGGTGGAAATGACAACGGCGGCGACGGTGGGACAGGTGGAAGCGGCGATGGCGGCGGGGGTGATGGCGGCGGCAGTAATAATGATGGCGGCGGCAGTAATAATGATGGAGGCGGCAGTAATAATGATGGCGGCGGTGGCACCGGTGGCGAAGTCCCCGAGCCGACCTCGATGGCAATTTTTGCTCTCGGCTCTCTAGGCATAGCGTTGCGATCTCGGTTCCGAAAGTAACTGGTACGCTCCGCCGCATCGCAAGGTGGCTCACGCCCGATGGCTTGATGCCAAGCCGCCTGCGACGGCGGAGTTCCAGTACACTCCCCTATTTCTCCAAACTTCGTCGTATTCGTTACTTCAAAATCATTGCTCTTCAGGAATTATTGTGGGTTAGAACATAGAATGCTCACGCTATTCCTGCTCCTGCTGGTTCTCGTGCTCGGATCACGCTTAATTCCCTTGCGACAAGAGTTTTTCGATTGCAAGCACAAGACTCCACGAAGAACACTAAGATATTGGATCAACTTCCAACTCTTCCTTGTTTACCCACAGGTCTAACATGCGAAACACCACGCGCGCAGTTGATTCCGACTTGATCTTTCAATCCGTCGGTCTGAGTACCGGTTGGGTGACCGCATCGACTAACGATGCTCCCGAAGGTGCTCTATATCAAATGTACCGCTGGGCGGAATTTCAATTCGCTTCAATTCCTAACCCAACATTTCAACGACCCGCTGTTCTTCCAGCCGAAACTATACTGGCAATCGAAAAGGCAAGAAATCAAGCCTCCTCACTCTTCGCGAGCGAAGGGATTTACGCTCGGTTTAAGAATCCAACCACCAAGAAAATACAGGAGGTGCTGGGACTAAAAAGCTCAGGGCGGGTATCCAACACATTACCGCTGGACATCATGCAACCCAACACCAAATCGTTGCACCTTCTGGAAGTACTACGCTTGATGAACTCCAAGGAAGGACGATCGCTAACGATTAATGATCTACTTCGATTAGCCATCCACACAGGTGGCTCCATCACCGACTTCTGCCCTGACTCCCATATCCTGATCGCGAACTTAGCCTCCTTCTTGATCCGATTCCACCTGCAATCTGACGTGGCAATGCAAAACGACAAACTCGTTGGCAACAAGATCCTAACTAAGTCACCGAGGCTACGGGATACCTGGGACGCTGTCGGCTCGAAATATCCAAGAGTCAGTCCCAAGGGTTTAGAGGAACTCACTGAAAACCAACTTCGTCGTCGCCTCGTGATGTTTCTCTATGGGGTGCTCGTTCTGAAGTCTGGTCAGATAGTACCTGGTTATCCAATGCGATTCCAGGATATACAAGATCGCGTTCGAGAACTGTTCAACCAGCAGTTTGTTTTTTGGCCGCGACGACTGTCTGATCTGCTGAATGAAATATGGGAGAGCAGCTTGGATCAAGACGAAACCGTCGACTACTATTCAGAAGAAGTCACTTTGATTGCTCAACGTGTTGGCAGATGTTTGCTCGGGCAATATCCGTTGGTCTCCGATTTCGTCGGGTAATTTACAATCTCTCTGGGTAACGGCGATGATGAATTGGGAAGAGTACCCGCTAGCGATCAAAGAGGAGATTCTTGCCGATCCGAATTCTCACGACGACCTTATCGATTCTCTGCGCGAGTCCGAAATCGATTTGGGAGGCTTCGAAACGGATTCGATCCCTGGTTACTTTTTGATAGAACAGCTACATCCTGGCCAATCGCTCAATCCTGTATTCCTAGCGATCAGTAATCCTAAAGACACCTCCGATCAAAATCGAATTACTGTATGCATCAAGATCGCAATCAGCGGCGATTTGCCGATGAACGCGCACGATTTGCAGTTGCAAGACTGTGCAGTGGCTATCACTCAGGAATCTTGTGCCCTGAAAGAACTTGCGAACGTCCCTGAACTAAAGGGACGGATCCCCCTTTACGTTCATGACGGTGAAATCACACTTGGGCGAATTCAATACAAATTCCTCATCACCGAATACTTTTTTGGGGTGCGTCAAGCGAGACAAGAAGACTTGCGATCGTTGGCTCACGTTCGTTCGCTGATGAACCTCGTCGGTTGTATCCATCAGCACGGATTTGTTCACGGTGATCTAACATTGGAGAACATGCTTGTCTCCCGCACTCGTAATAGAACTACCGATAGTCAACATAACGACGGGGCATGGAAAATCATCGACTTCGGAAGTGCGATAAGTCTTCCTAGGTGGCAGATTTTAAGCGAGCCAAAACGACCTGTGTTTGCACACCGACTCGCCGGAGCTTTGGATGAGATCCGCTATGCTTGCCCGATCAGCGCCTCCTACGACGTCGCTTGTTTGGCGTTGTTGATCCAAGAATCCACGGCGTTGCAGTTTAGTGATACTGAACAGATACCCAACAAGGAGTTACTAAGCGCTTACTGGGAAAAAGCAACCGACCCACGCCCTGAATTTCGACCTGCTAGCGCCCATGCTTTCCTTCGAGGCCTCGACAGATTATCGAGGGGCATGACGCGGAAAACTCGCTTTACACTCGGGCCGTGGTTACGAGCTGTCTTGCGACGCAGGCCTAAGACGTTCGCTTTAGCCGCGTCCATGACGGCAGCCATTGCATTCGCTGGGACTTATGCGTTCTATCAAAGGCAATTGAATCAACAAGCGAGGGCATTGAATAATGAGTTAAGCCAAACGGTCGATTCATTGATGCAACGCAATTCGAGCATGGTACGGAAAATCACCGAGCTGGTAGTCGTGGAACGTATCGGAATTCGACAGGGTAAAGCACAAATAGACGCGGTGATCGACGAAACTTTGGCAACATGGCGAAATACTCGAATCAGTCCAACGGTTCGCATCAAGGCACTGCGGTTGCTGGTGAATGTGTCAGATTCGTTGTTGGAATTCCAGGAGTCGGATGCCTCGTATGATTGTTTAATGCGCACACTGGAAGCAATCGAAGTTACGTCAGAGGAGACCATCCATAAAAATCCGCTTGTAAGGTTGCTGGAAATTCGAGTCAAAAGTCGATTGGTGCGATTAGCGGTTGAATACCAGCACCCCTTACCGTCAAGCGATTCTGAGTCGAACGTCGCGAAAAAACTGGTAGAGGATTTTTTGCGGATCAATATGGGGCGATCGAAACTTAGTGGTGGAGAACAATCGATGGATTCATCCAGTGAATTGTTACAACGCGAAGTTTTGCTATGTGCAGAGAATCTACTGCGCAGCGCAGTTTATTTATTTAAAGGGGCCGACTGGCCCTTGGAAAACCCAAAACCGACACAAGTTGTCTACGAACACGCTTTAAAAAACGTGGACAGCACACAGCAGAGCCTTGCGATACCACTGGCGGCGCTTGAATGCCAATTTGGATTCATGATCCACAAGGGATTTTTGAACACAGATTGGGAGCTCGTCTCGCCATACCGTCCATTGGTTATAAAAGTGCAAAAGATGTATTTATCCGCTCGTGCACGGATCCAGCGTATTGCTGAAAATTCTTTGAATGATGAGGAATCTGAGTTGCTGCGGGAGCTTCGGTCTCGTATCCCAAATAATCTCGGGATGTCTTACTCACAAGCAATGGACTTCGCCCGCGCTCGAGAGGTTCTGCAGGAAGCTTGGGTGAGTCGCAAACAAGAGCTGGATCAAGCACCACGCTCGTTGGTTTGGCTTAAGCGAACCGCAAGCACAATTTGGAATCTTGCGGATACATACCTCAGTGAAATACAGACTACCGAAGGCATTGAGGATGCGCGCAGGATGAAGCTTCACAGGGACTCAATTTCTTATCGCTACGAAGCGATCGAGTTATGCCGAAGATGGGTGGAGCTTGATAGTTGCAAAGAGTCCACGACCGGTTATTCCGTCAACGTGCTGCGTGGATTTTATTCGGAGCTGGAGCTTGGCAATGTGGAACGCAGCGTCGCGTTACTACAGCAAGCTGAAAAATTGATCGGGTTGAGAGATCCTGGACCATTTCATGGTTTTGGTGAGGATCTATTCCTTGCTGTAGCCTTGTTGCACACACTCAATCCGACGGATACCAATTACCGAGTGTTGTACGAAAAGGAATTAACAACATTTCGCGGCTGGTTGATGAATCAGCAGAATCCAGTGGGCAAGGAGTTGCACCCGATCATTCGCATTAGAATCACTGGGGCTTTGAGGCTCATGCAAATGGAAGCGTTCTCAGGTTTGACAAGCGATCTGCGATGGCAAGAGATCCAGGAGCTTGCGGCGCAGATTCTACGGTGAGGTCCGATAACCGTCCATCGGAGCTCAATCGAGTTCAAAGTTTCAGGAGCAAGTGAATTCGTCGTAGAGTTGAATTGAATTGAGAACAGAAATGCGCGGGGCCAATGCGTTGATCTAATCAATGGCGGCTGGGTTCCCGCGAGTACGCCTTCGGCTGACTGCTAAACGATTTCAACTATGCCGGTCTTCTTTACGGCTTGGCTTCTCTACTTTCCACTTTCTCCTCTCAACTCTCTGAGAGCCAACGGCTCTCCCCATAGTCAACCGAGCACGAGCACAATCAAGGCTAGTAGATCAGCGGAATTGGTTTATCGCAGTGAAGAACGACGAGCTCGTTTGAGTAAACTCACACCAGAATTCGTTTCGCTGTCCAATTCAGTTTGTGGCACCCAATCTACCTCGCCAGCAAAAAATCGATCCCGTGAAAACGCATCAGTACTCGAGACTTTCGATTCAACGGCGCTCGCCCCCTCCCCCTCACCCGATGAACTCCCACCCGCTTGTGAATTTAGCCAGTTGATCACGGATAAGACGTCTAAAGGTGAAATCGAACCGTCGTCGTCAACGTCGCAAAATATCTCTCCAACACCCTCCACCTGCCGCGCCCCATGCTTGTTGATCTGATCGATGATTTTTAATACATCCAAAGGTGATACCGATTGGTCATCGTCCACATCTCGAGGATTCAATGGGTTGTGCCAACGTATGTTAATGCTCGATACCGCAAGCTCTTCATCGAAAATCGTAAACGCTGGAACCCCATCATACGGAATCGTCACTCCTAACAACCGCTTGTTCGTCATGCGATGCAACGATTGCGCAAACCCCGGCTCTAGCTGCAACTCCTGAGTCATTTCTAATGTCGGACCTGTCCAAGCCTGCAACTGCGGGACCGCTTGTACGGTTCGTAACGTCACCCATCGTCCTGCAAACCACTGGGAGTCCGTTACTGCATTGGCCAAACCATACGGACTACGTACCAATGTCTGCGCATTGAAAACGAATCCAGATCCTAACAATATTGATTTACCGTCCCAAGAAATTCGGATGGGATGCTGCCAACCGAACTGATCGTGATAAGGTGAATCCACAAGATCTTGCAGCATCCCAGTACTGCTTATACTCTCGTAAAACAAATCGTTCGGACTGGTATCGTCACGGAAAAAGTACATCCGCCGATTTGTCGAATTCCACACGTACTCCTGAGAGTAATAATTCCAATCGCGCGAATGTCGCAAAATCCCAGCAGGTGAAATCACATAGTGGGTATACCAAGCCCCCGCATCGTCGACGGCAAAAATAAACTCTCCTGCCATCGATAAACCAGCTGGTAAACCCGGCAAATGATAAAAGGGAACCTCGCGAGGATTCTCCTGCTTAAGATCAATCCTATACATCAACCCCGATGCGTAAACCACATACATCATCTCCGTCTCTTTGGAATACGTCACGTAACTCGGTGTACCCAAAAGCGGAATACTTGTCTCATACGCAAGCGATGTCGGATTCCAGCGGAAAATGCTTTGATGGGCTTTGCTTAGCAATAGAACTTGCCCCTGCGCCGAGACACAAGTCCAATCTGGCGTGTACGCTAATCCTGTCGGGTCGATCGGATCGTTCGGGTCTCCCGGTTTGAAATCCGTGATGGGTATGATCTGGGTGCGATAGCCGTTGCTCGCAACCGGATCTGGAAAGAAGACAATGACCGAGTCGGTGGTAACAAAAATCTTGCTCGCCGCACTCTCAAGCGTCACGCGGCCAGTCGGCAACAATGCCCGAGAGTAGGCTGTGACTTCTTTGCCGTAAAGGATAAAAGGTAGCTGCGATTCAAGGAAGTCGATGTCTTGGATCGTACCAACTCGGTTGACGTACGTTAAGTAGGACGTTGCGTACACAATTCCGGCACTGTCGACCACTTTCGATTCGTCGGGAAAAACCCAAGTACGCGTGGCATCCGGATAATCCCCGTGGTAGCTGCTGTCGCCTTGTGCAAAATCGAAGTGGCCTGTGTCGGTGTAAGTTACAAACGTAATGTCCGCAGGTGAGATTCCAAGCGAACGACCGTAGATCGTGTTTTTACTTGGAGCGATGGACGACCCAGATACTGCGTAGACGTAATTCTCTACCGAATCGATCAGCGTGTTGGTACTTTTATTGATACTAACGAACCGTGCATAGAGATCGATGCTGTAATTGAGAAACAATAGATTTCCGTCGGAATGAATCGCAGAAATCGGAGAGGGTAAGTTTATCAAGTGGGTACGGACGGCTCCCGTACTGCTGTACCGATATGCCGCCTGGCCAAAAGCGACATAGATCCCATTCGCGTCCACATGGGCCGCTTGCGGACCCGAACTTGCATTCTGTAGCGTGATGGGCGAAAGCCATGATGACTGCGCAATGTCATATCGTGCTACGACTGGAGAACTCGAATCAAAGAAATATCCAACGTCGTTAAACTCGACAATCGACGCGGCTAAAACCCGCCGCTCTTCGAGTTTTTCTACCCTGGGTTTATAGCTTCTCGAGCGAACCATATAGCTTGACCGATGTGCAGCGACGAAAGAAGAAAAAATGAGAGACAAGACCGAGCGGCCCAGCAATCGGTCTCCAGCATAATCCAATTAATGCAGAACGACAAATCCATCGTTTGAATCGACAAATGCCGCAACACCTTTGCCCGTAGTCTCGACACTACCCGTTTCACTAGTAGGTTGCATTTTTTCGTCAAACACTTGCCAGCTAATCCGATTATCTGAATTCCAAACGGCAAGTGTTTGTTGACGCTGATTGCTTACCGTGGTCATTCCTGTCCGCATGCCTGACAATCCGATCGATTGGACTTCACCTGGCGTCTTTACACGACCTGATTCGTCCAGAGCAGCCAGAAAGACCTGCCTTTGAGTTGGCCATATCACTTGCAATCCCGATCTCGTTCTATGGATGCTGTAGTAAGTCATCGGGCATGTATCAATCTTCCATGGTGTCTTGCTGATTCGCGATTTTGTCGCTGCATTCATTTTCAAGTCGACTTGCGCTAAGTACATGTCTCGGTTGTTGTTTGTTTCTTCGCGATAAAAGATCCCAAGCTTTTCGTTCTCAAGAAAAGTACAAGAGGTCGTGCAACAATTGCACGGATTAATGCCTGAGTCAGCTTGAATTGTCTCACCAAATGTTTTCCCTCCAGTCCGAGAAACTTTCCAGAAGAGTTCGTCGGCGAGCCAGCAAATTGCTACATCTCCCTTCTCGTTGACCGCGACCGAAAAGCCTTCGCTTGGTGTCTTGTTGATGTTTCGAATGGATTGCACTTCATTTGTTGCAGTGTTGTAAATGACGAGGAAGTACCCCCATTCTTCTTTGGGTAGCTTCAATTTCCAAGCGTTAGTACCCAAAGCGACATACAGGTTTCCATCCGGACTAATTGCTGCGTCCCATACATGGTATTCCAGTCCCGCAGGTTGCTTCTTGCTATCCACAAGCAGAGTTGAGTCAGAAAAGCTTTTGCCATCATCGACGCTTTTCCACAACTTGGGTCCATGCGACGTGTCCGCGATCACATAAAGATCTTGGGTACTGCCCGTTTTAGCCGAGCGAAGCACCCGCACTGGGGCACTTTGTTCTGGCGACCGAAGCGTATTCACACTGGTCTCTACAGCTATTGCCTGCTGAATGACGATGGCAATCAGGAGCACGACGATCTTGGCCGCACAGCAAGTTCCGACACGAAAACAAAATGGCAACAAAGTGAGGTAGTAAGACATCGTGTGATCGTAATTAAAGAATGGAATTGGCAAGGAATTGCGATTGGGACCCCCAACGCAAACAGTTGGGGTAAGAGATTATGGGAGCCAAATCGCCCCGATCAAACAGTGGCATCGATGAAAATGGTTGGAAAAATTAAAAGTAGTACCCAATACATCCCCCCGCCTGCTTCTATTTTCCACTTTCTATACTCAACTCTCTGAGAGCCAACAGCTCTCCGCGTGAGACATTGTTCGATTCACACGCTCGGAGTTGCTCGGCGGGCTCGGAGGCCCACTCTACGCAACTCTCTACGCAACCCTCTACGCCTATCGCCTCCAGCCTACTTTCCACTTTCTCCTCTCAACTCTCTGAGAGCCAACGGCTCTCCGCGTGAGACACTGTTCGATTCACACGCTCGGAGTTGCTCGGCGGGCTC
>JBEICB010000230.1:0-7142 GCA_040373655.1 Pirellula sp.
GTGGCTCACGCAAAGACGCAAAGGCGCAAAGAAAACCAATACTTTTTAAGTGTCATACTTGGAGGGGATTCCCCATTTAAGCGTAACTCCCCGTCTCCTCCCGGGGGAGGAGACGGGGTCGGGGGATGAGGTTGGAGAACGCTGGCTGTTTGCGTTTTACGAACTGCAGAGAGTGCGATAGCTATCCTGTTGTACTTGCTCATGATTGAAGTGCAACAGGCAGTTTCGAGCGTCGTTCAGTGCTCTTCGCACCCTCATCCCCCCCGCCCCTTACTCCCGCCCGCGGGAGAAGGGGAGCCAAGCATATAGGGCAAGCCGTAACTTGTGCGAGTGGCTCACGCAAAGACGCAAAGAAGACAATACCTATTAAGTCGCGTTGTGGGATGAGGTGGGAGAACGCTAGCTGTTTAAGGTCAGTCGATCTCGCTTCAGTTCATAGTGCGTGGTGTTGTTACGCGCGGAGTGGTGGGTTTCGCGGTCGTTGGTTGACCGGGCGGATACGATGGTGGTGGTTGGGTTGTTACGGTAGTATGAGAAGTCATTGGCCGACCGCTTCACCACACCCTACGGCTGGTAGAAGGGGGCGTCATCGGCAATAGCTGATTAGATGTTGAGGATGGGCCGTACGACTTGGCCGTGTACATCGGTTAATCGATAGTGGCGACCTTGGAACTTGAAGGTTAACTTCTCATGGTCAATGCCCAACTGGTGTAGCACCGTCGCTTGAAAGTCGTGGACATGAACGGGATCGACCACCGCATTGAATCCAAATTCGTCACTCTGACCGTAGGACATACCTGCCTTCACTCCACCACCCGCCATCCAGTGCGTAAATGCATAGGGATGATGATCGCGTCCCCATTGCGTCCGATCGTCGATGTTACCTTGAATGAACGGCGTTCGGCCGAATTCGCCTCCCCAGATAACTAACGTATCTTGCAACAAGCCCCTTTGCTTGAGATCTTTGACCAATGCCGCACTTGCTTGATCTGTATCGCGACATTGTATTTCGAACTGTGACGAGAGGTTTCGGTGATGATCCCAGCCTGCGTGGAATAACTGGACAAAGCGTACTCCGCGTTCTACAAGCTTGCGTGCCATCAAGCAGTTGTACGCGAAGGATCCTGGACGCTTGACATCGGGGCCGTACATCTCCAATACGTTCTCTGGCTCGCGGGTCAAGTCTGTGATCTCCGGCACACTGGCTTGCATGCGATAAGCCATTTCGTATTGCGCGATGCGCGTCGCAATTTCGGGGTCTTGCATCTCCTCGAAGTGTCTCTGGTTCAGTATGGCCAAGTCATCGAGCAATTCGCGTCGAACTTCGCGAGTCAATCCGTTCGGATTCGATAAATAAAGCACGGGGTCACCACCTCCGCGAAATTTAACCCCCTGGTACTTCGATGGCAGAAACCCACTTCCCCAGTAAAAATCATAGAAGATCTGCCCACAGGTGGCTTCTTTGTCGCGCGATGTCATGACGACGAAACCGGGCAAGTCCTGACTTTCGCTTCCCAATCCGTACGTTGCCCAAGCTCCCATGCTTGGGCGTCCGGGCATCTCGGAGCCAGTGAGAAAAAAGGTAATCGCAGGTGCATGATTCACGGAAGTTGTGTGCATCGATTTGACAAAGCACAGATCATCTACGATTCCGGCGGTATGGGGCAAGAAATCGCAAACCCAAGCCCCCGATTCGCCATGTTGTTTGAAACCTGTGAAAGCAGGTAGGGCGAGTTTGGCTGCACCTTGGGTCATGGTCGAAACGCGTTGATTGCGATGAACGCTTTCCGGTATCTCCTTGCCTCGATACTTCTCTAGCTCCGGCTTGTAATCGAACATGTCGATATGCGGTGGTCCTCCGTTCATCAACAAGTAGATGACATTCTTTGCTTTGGGGGGATGATGCGGCAGGTCGCTAAGCCCAAGTTGGGTTGCACTGGTTTTCGACTGATCATTGGCCTTCGACTGATCATTACCAAGGAGAGTTGCCAAAGCGGCTGTACCGATCCCCATCGAAGACTTCGAAAACAGCGTTCGCCGAGTCATTTCGTTTGCGAAATTCTGATTCATGGCTCGTCTACCTGTTTACTCTTTGCTCAAAGTTTCATCGAGATTCAGAACAACTGAAGCAATACCTGTCCAAGCGGCCAATTCGCCTGCATTCAACTTGGCATCTGCCTTCGACTCACCTACTTGGATCAGGGCCATGGCTTCATCCGCATGTTCTGTGTAGTAAGTGCGCAGTTTGTCGAGTCGAGCTTGAAGAATAGCCTTGTCCTGATCGCTCGGAATGGTGCTAGTGGCCATCCGCCACATCTTTTCGATGCGATGATCGTCCGAGAGCGATTCATCGATGATCAACATCCTCTGCGCCCATGCGCGGCTCGCTTCGACAAACGTCACATCGTTCAAGGTTACCAACGCATGAAGTGGCGTGTTCGTGTTACCTGATTTGACGGAACAGTTCTGGCGATTGGCCGAATCGAAGAACATAGGAGGAGCCACGATGCGTCTCCAAAATGTATACAAGCTGCGACGGTAAAGAGCTTCGCCGTGATCCTGCTCGTAGCGACTCTGTCCGAAGGTTGCATCCTCCCATATCCCGGGTGGCTGGTATCCTTTTACCGGCGGTCCGCCGACGTTTTCGACTAGCAAACCACTGACGAATAAAGCTTGATCACGCAGCATCCAACTTGGCAATCGCATGCGTGGTCCTCGAGCAAGCAGCCTGTTTTTCGGGTCACGCTCGAGCGTCTGCGGGGTAACTATCGATGACTGGCGATACGTATGGCTTGTTACGATCAATCGAATCAGTTCTTTAACGTCCCATTGGTTGGTGCGAAATTCAACCGCTAGCCAATCGAGCAGTTCCGGGTGGCTTGGTTGCTCTCCTTGTAGACCAAAGTCTTCCGAGGTAGCAACCAATCCCGTACCGAAGAACATTTGCCAGAAACGATTGACCGTCACGCGAGCGGTCAGGGGATGTCGATGATCGATTAGCCAATCGGCTAACTGCAATCGGTTTCGCATGCCGTTTGATTCTGCTGGTAATAAATTATCGAGCACTCCATGGGATACTTTATCGAGTGGGGCGTTGTAGGCACCTTTGCTCAAGATGAATGTTTCGCGCGGGGTTGTTCGCTCTCGCATCACCATTGTCTTCGGTAAGCTTCGCTCAAGTTGATCGCGTTCATTGCGTGCTTGCTCCCAAGCGGCGTTGGCCGTCACATATTCGCTTTGGGAGTTTAGAAAGTACTTTCGAATCACTCCTCGTTCGTCATTGCTTCGCGTCTCGACGGGTTTGGCAAGGGCTTGCTGTAAATTCTCTGGGGTGGGGAGTAAGTCCGATGGAAGTTGTCGCGTTAAGGCGATGCGAAAGCGGCCCAATGTATGCTGTCTACCGTAGTCAAATCGCAACCGCAGTGTTACTTGATCGTCCCCTTTACCCTGCCAAGCTTGTTCGGCAATTAATAGCAGTTGATGCGTTTTACCAAATTCCGAGGCGATTGCCCAACCTGACTCACGTTTGCCATCGATGGCGCCCGAAGCCATCCAGCCACCTTGGGAATGCGCTGCGGTGGCCGATTGCCATACCACTGGCTTGCCTGCAACGATCGCCTCGATTTCGCTTAACACAAAGTTTCCATTGTCCGCTCGCCCCGGTCCCGAGTTCACGAGGTTTGGGTCGGGCAAACACTCGATGCGTATAGCCGTCACTCCGTTTGTGTTTGCAGTAAATCGAATTTCGTAGGTATCGGTCAAGGGCGAAGCCCCACGGGCGAGAATTGCATCGCCATCTTGAACAAGCTCGGTTCCTTGTTCTGAAGCGAAAGCTAATTGTGTCGGCGGTTCCCATGCGGGTGGCGACTTTTGTCGAGCGAGATACTGGGCTTCCCAATCGGATTGCTGTTCGGCGAGTTTGCGTTCCACTTGTTCGCGTTCTTGACGTCGCTGTTGTTCAGTGGCACTGAGTTGCTCCAACCGAAGCTTGTGTTCAGGAGTTGCAATCGATTGAATAGGATTTGCTAGGCCGCCTGCATCATTCGCGCCGCTTTCGTCGATCGAGTTGAAGTATGCGGCTAATTCATAATATTGCTTTTGTGAGAACGGATCGTATTTGTGATCGTGACATCGGCAGCAGGTTAGGGTCAGTCCCATCCAGACCGTTCCGGTCGTTTCGACACGATCTTGAACATATTCGACGCGGGACTCTTCTGCGATCCGGCCTCCTTCGCCATTGATCATATGGTTGCGATGAAAGCCAGTTGCGATCAGTTGCTCGACGGTAGGATTTGGTAGTAGATCGCCGGCAATTTGTTCACGAGTGAATTGATCGAAGGGCATGTTGTCATTGAGTGCTTTGATGGCCCAATCTCGCCAGTACCACATGGGTCGAGTCGGATCACCTTGGTAGCCATTAGTGTCGGCATATCGAGCTGCATCGAGCCAATCCCAGACCATACGTTCCCCGAATCGGGGTGAGTTCATAAGGCGTTCAACGACTTGCCGATAGGCTGCGTCGCTTGGGTCTTTTAAAAATTCATTGAGCTCCTGCTCGCTTGGGGGTAGTCCAGTAAGGTCTAGCGTTACGCGTCTGAGAAGCTTTTCCGGTTCTGCGGAAGGCGATTGTTCAAGTCCTTCGCGTTCGAGTCGTTCAAAGATGAAATGATCGATCGCGTTGCGAACTGTCGCTCGTTGAGTAACAGTTGGCACTATTGGGCTTGTGGGTGGAACAAAGGACCAATGGGTGCGATACTCGGCTCCTTGTTCGATCCACTTGGCTAAGATCTCCTTTTGTCGCTGATCAAGTTTTCGATTGGAACTTGGGGGCGGCATTATCACTGAAAGATCGTCGCTAGTGATTCGGGACCAGAGAGAGCTCTCAGCTAGGTTGCTTGGGGTGATTGCTCCACTGGACATGGCAGCCTCACGCTGATCCAATCGCAAGTCTGCTTCGCGATGACTTCCATCTTGTCCATGGCAGTAGAAACAGTTTTCAGAAAGAATTGGCAATACATCCCGGCCAAAATCAATCGGCTCACTCGCCGAGTTTTCCAGCGATCCTAGCAGGACCATTGTTAGTACAATCGCCAGTTTTCGCATCATGAATTGAATTGTATCGGTGGGTTTGGAAGGAGGGGGGATCAACTAATGACTTCTCGAATGACTCTGCTGTCTCCATCGATTTGAGTCAGTCGCTGCTCGAGACCTTGGAAGTAATAGGTCAATCGAGCGTGGTCGAGTCCTAGTAGATGTAGAATTGTAGCGTGCAAATCGCGGACTTGGACACGATCTTCAACAGCCCGGAAACCGAACTCATCCGTCGCACCGTAAACCGTACCACCGCGGATTCCCCCACCAGCCATCCAGACGGTATAGCCGTAAGGATTATGATCGCGACCAGCGGAGCCTTCCGAAGTAGGTGTGCGTCCGAATTCGCCACCCCAGATCACGAGGGTTGAATCCAGCAGTCCCCTGGCCTTTAGGTCGGTGATCAAGCCGGCGATCGGCTTGTCGATCTGCTTGCCATTTCGAAGATGCTTTGCGTCATTTTCGCCGTGGGTGTCCCATCCGTCGCCGCCGCCTCCGTGATAGAGTTGAACGAACCGGACACCTCGTTCGACAAGGCGTCGGGCGTTGAGGCATTGGGTACCGAAGGATCGCGTCTCGTCCTGATCGAGACCATAAAGAGACTTGGTCTGTTGTGTTTCCTGGCTCAGATCGACTGCTTCAGGGGCGGTTGATTGCATACGATAGGCTAGTTCGTAGGCAGCGATGCGCGATTCCAATGCGTTGTCGTGTTTGTAGGATTGTTGGAATCTTCGGTTGAGGGATTGGGAGAAGTCGAGGACTCGTCGTTGATTGGAGTCGCGAAGGGATGCTGGTGGATCGAGATAGAGGATTGGAGTCCCGACGTTTCGAAGTTCCGTCGCGGAATGGACAGCAGGTAGGAAACCATTGCCATAGGTTACAGGCCCACTTTTCAGCGGCCCATCGCGCATGACGACATATCCCGGTAATTCCTCTGATTCGGATCCAAGTCCGTATGTAGTCCAAGCGCCTAAACTGGGGCGTCCCATTTGGCTTGAGCCGGAGTGGGTCAGGTACAGAGCGGGTGCATGATTGAACTCGGTGTGATAGCAGCTTCGAATCACAGCTAATTCGTCAGCGACACTTGGGAGATGCTCGAAGAGGTCGGACATTTCGATTCCCGATTCACCACACCGGCGAAAGTTCCGTTGGCTCGGCAGCAGAATCGCTTCATTTGCTTTGGTGAATTCCAGGTTGAGATTTGCAAAGCTGGGGGGGAGTGTTTTTCCCGCGTACTGGGATAGCTGCGGCTTTGGGTCGAAAGTATCCACTTGGCTGGGTCCGCCGTGCATGAACAGGGATATAACGGCTTTTGCTTTGGCAGGATGATGTGTTTTCCCAAGTGCGATCGGATCGTCAGATTTCAGACGATTTCGATTTAAATCGAGAAACGCTAATGCACCGATTCCCATGCCGGCCTTGGCCAGCAATGATCTTCGACTCCAGTTGTGCGGCTCTATGTTTTGTGGGTGGTTTTGCATTTAGTTCGCGCTGATGAATTCCGAGGTGTTGAAGAGGGCTAAGCATAGGTCGGCCATGGCGCGTTCCGATGCATCGTCGATCCCTTTGGTTTCGTAACTGGTTCTTGATTGGGCCAGGAAGTCTTTGGCCATTTGCCGCTCTTCGTCTGATATTTCGCGACTGTAGGCCAGTAGCCATGCAAGTTCAAGTTGAGAGCTCTCCTGTACTCCTGCTTCTCGAAGCAATCGTTTAGCCATCGCATCCGCTTGGAGTGCGACAATGGAGTTATTGAGTAACGTTAGAGCTTGAGCAGGAACAGTGGTCGTTTGACGGGTGGGACAACTGATGCTGTTGTTCGGCGGATCGAAGGCTTCAAAAAATGGGAATCGGAAGGAACGTCGATTCAAAATGTAGATCGCACGCCGATTTTGCTCCGAGGTTACGGGCCATTTTTTCGTGGTGTTTTGTTCGATATCGTAGAGACCGAGCAGTTCTTCTTCGGATAGAGCGGGCACGAAGGGAGGACCGTAAGAATCCAATTCCAATGTACCGGCTGCGGAATGCAAATGATCCCAGACTTCCTCGGCCGA
>JBEICB010000155.1:0-10905 GCA_040373655.1 Pirellula sp.
AATGAATCTTTTTGCCGATCTTGAGGATGAAGCGATGCCCGCGACCGTTGCGCTTCCTGATATGCCAGAGTATCCGGAGAAGGAAAAGCTTGCGATGGAGAAAGAGGTGCTTGGGTATTACTTGTCCTCGCACCCGTTGGCTGAGTACGAATTGACGTTGCGCTCCTTTTGTACTGCAAATGCGGTGACAGCGAAGAATCTCAAGCATCGAACCGAGGTTTGGATGGGTGGTGTGATCTCATCGATCAAGCTTGCTCATACCCGTAACCCGAAGCCTGATACACCATCGAAGTACGCAAACTTTGATCTGGAGGATCTCGAAGGAATCACGCGAGCGATCGCTTGGCCGAATACTTACGAGCGATTTGCCGATGTGATCCAACCGGATGCGATCGTTTTGGCTAGAGGCCGAATCGATAAGCGTGGCGAGGAAGAGTACAATTTGATCATCGATGAGGTCTTGCCGATGGCGGAGGTGGATGCGAAGTTCACAAGTGGGATACGGATACGATTTGACGAGGAAAAGCATTCACAAGAATTGATTCCGAGAATTGCGGAGATCTTGCGAGGGTATCCCGGGGATCGTGATGTGCATTTTGATCTGAAGGTTGAGAGTGGAGACACTGTAGTAGTGGTTTCTCGCAAGCACCGTGTGAGCATCAATCCCGAGTTGAGGGAACGCTTGGATGACTTGTTAGGGTTGGACAGCCATCGACTTATTTTTACGAAGCCGAGTTTGAATCAAAACAATGGGAATGGCGAGTATCCTCGTCGTCGACCGTCCTAGGTACAAACTCACTTAGGGCATTGATCGGAATATGGAGAGGCGACCGAAGTGACACTTGAGGTATTGCCCGTCGATGGGTACTTGGACCAGATCCGACAGGAAGTATTAGGGCACGGGATGGTCGCGGTGGAGGCACCGCCTGGGACGGGCAAGACGACGCGCGTTGCACCGATGCTAGCGGGTGTTTCGAAAGGGGCACGTACATATCTTGTGCAACCCCGTCGGTTGGCAGCCAGGGCGGTAGCAGAACGGATTGCCTTCGAAGATGGAACGGGGGTGGGGGACCGGATTGGGTATTCGGTACGCTTTGATCATCGAGTTGGAAAACAAACGCAATTGATCGTTGCAACTGAAGGGGTGCTGATCCGCAAGTTGTTGCAAGATCCAACGTTGCAGGATGTAGGGGTTGTTATCCTCGACGAGTTCCATGAACGGTCGCTCGACGGCGATTTATTGTTGGGGATGTTGCGTCGTGTGCAGAATGAGTTGCGTGAAGATTTGCGCATCGTTTTTATGTCTGCGACTCTGGATACTACATGGTTCGCAGAGCATTTGCATGGTGTTCCATGCATTCGCATCGAGAACCGCGGTTATCCAGTTCGATTGGAATACCGTCCGTTGGAGCCAAGGCAGTCGCTGATTGAGCATGCAGTTGGAGTTACGACTCAAGCAGCGGGGAGGACCGAGGGGGATATTCTGGTATTTATGCCTGGGGCTTCTGAGATTCACCGGACCATTCGGGGATTGGAGCAAGAACCGAGTTTGCGGTCATTTGAGATTCTGCCGTTGATGGGTTCGATGCGATTGGAGGATCAGGCAAGTGCAATTGAGAGTTCGGTACGGCGGCGGATTGTCGTTTCCACCAACATCGCAGAGACTTCGTTGACGATACCGGGGGTGCGAACGGTGATCGACAGTGGGTTAGCTCGAGTATTGCGATTTGCTCCGAGTCTGGGGCTTGATCGGCTGGAGCTTGAGAACATCTCGAATGCATCGGCGACACAGCGAGCAGGTAGAGCGGGGCGATTAGGGCCTGGGTTATGTATCCGTTTGTGGAGCGAAGTATCCGACAGGGCGCGTGTTCCTTTTCTCGAGCCGGAGATTCGACGTGTAGATCTTAGTGGTGCTCGATTGCAGCTTTACGCTTGGGGCGAAGGATCTGGAGAAGGGTTTCCTTGGTTGGAGTCACCGCGACGTGATGCTTGGGAGGCAGCAGGTAATGTATTGGAAGTACTTGGTGCAGTGGAGGATGGGAAGATAACTGGAGTAGGTGAAACCATGTGCCGTTTGCCGCTTCACCCGAGGTTAGCGAGGATGTGCATCGAAGCTGAATCCTTGGGATGTTTACGGGAAGCCAGTTTGACGGCAGCAATGCTTAGCGAACGCGATCCTTTTGATCGAGTGACTGCGCAAGGGCCTACAGGTGGGATGCACACTCAAGCGGCTCGGTCTTGGGAAAGTGATTGTGTTGAGCGATTGCATTGGCTCAGTAGGGGGCGTGAACAAGGCACGACACCTTTTGGTCGGTACAACTTGAATGCAGCGAAGACAATTGAACAGGTTGCGAAGCAAATTCAGTCTACCTTTGATAAGCCGGAATTGACGAGGGAATCGCAAGCAGAGGCGGGGGTGGGCGCTATGGTGGAAGAGCACCAAAGCCATCCAGATGTTGGGGTGATGCGTGCGTTGCTCGCGGGATTTCCGGATCGATTGGCAAGACGGCGTAATTCTGGTAAGCCACAAGGAGTGATGGTAGGCGGCAAGGGAGTGCAGTTGAGTCCGCAATCAGGATTGCGATCACCGGAATTTTTTTTATGTATTGACGTAGAGGGGCAGAAGACCGATGCGTTGGTTCGTCAAGCGAGTGGGGTGCGTCCGGAGTGGTTGGTAGGAAAGCATTCACAGGTTCGGGATGAGTTATTTTTTCACCCTACGCAGCGGCAAGTTGTCGGTCGACGGCGATCGTATTGGTTGGATTTGTGTCTTCAGGAGACACCGGTATCGATCCGCGACGAAGAAGAATGTACCAACGTTCTCTATGAAGCAGTTTTGACGCATTGGGAGAGTGTATTTCCGAAGGATGATAACTCGGTGATGCAGTGGATTGAGAGGGTTCGGTGTCTTAGTGATTGGGTTCCGGAATTGGAGCTATCCTCGCTCGGTACCGAGTCCTTGCAAGAGGTGGCGAAGGATTTGTGTCGCGGAAGCCGTTCCTTGGAGCAAGTTCGCTCGGGAGCTTGGTTGCAGTGGCTGGGAGGATTGCTTACAGCCGAGCAGTTACGAGCGGTGCAACAGGAAGTTCCGGAGCGGATTGAGGTTCCTTCGGGGAGTTCAATACGGATTGAGTATCAACAGGGCAAGCCGCCGATTTTAGCAGTAAAGATTCAGGAGGTGTTTTCATGGAAACAAACCCCCAGGATCGCACGCGGCCGAGTACCAATCCTATTGCATTTACTTGCTCCGAACGGTCGGCCACAGCAGGTGACTGATGATCTTAGTTCGTTTTGGAGTTATGGATACACAGAAGTGAAAAAGGAGCTCAAGCGTCGTTACCCGAAACATTCCTGGCCTGAGGATCCATGGAGTGCGAGTCCTACTAGGCGATAGTATGCAGTTCCCTGGTTTCGCCGAGGGTAAAAAGCCTGTAGACTATCGGTTTTACGTCCCGATCTCTGGAACGCTTCTCTTCTGGAAACAAAGTTGAAATGAATGAAGAAACCCTGCTACGCATTTCCCGCACGTATGGCATCGAGAATTGGTCAGCTGGGTATTTCACTGTAAGCAACGCTGGAAATGTAATCGCTCATCCGGCCAATGCGGATGCTCGCTGGGTCGATCTGAAACAGGTTGTTGAGCATTTGGTCCGTGAGAAGAAACTGCAACTACCGGTTTTACTTCGTTTTCCTCAGATCTTGACGAACCAATTGAGATTGCTTTCGGGAGCTTACTCGGAAGCGATCACTCAGTTTGGTTATAAGGGGAAACACTTTCCAGTGTTTCCGATGAAGGTAAATCCACGACGTGAGGTGGTGGAAGAGTTTTTAAAGGAAACGAACCGTTATCGAGTTGGTTTAGAGTGTGGATCGAAAGCGGAGTTGTATGCCGCGATTGCGCAGGATCAAACACCGGAGTCACTGTTAATTTGCAATGGGTTTAAGGATGAGTCCTTTTGTCGGCTTGCTCTTTTGGCGGTGCAATCGGGAAAACGGGTTGTGATCGTCATAGAGAAGCTCAATGAGTTAAAGATTTTATTGCGAGTCTGCCAGGAAATAGGTGCTTATCCATGGATCGGACTGCGAGCAAAGCTCTATACACGAGGGAGTGGAAAGTGGGCTAGCTCCGGAGGTGATTCAGCGAAGTTCGGATTGACGACTTCCGAATTGCTAGAGTGTTTGCGTTTGCTCAAAGAGCATGGCAAGGGAGATTTGTTGCACCTCATGCATTTTCATATTGGCAGTCAGATTACAGATATCAAGCGTGTGAAGAATGCCATGAAGGAAGCGGCGAGGGTGTATTCCAAGATTCATGGATTAGGATTTCCCGTTGAGTATCTGGATATCGGAGGTGGTTTGGGAGTCGACTACGATGGGTCGAAAACACGGACTGAGTCTTCCATGAACTACACGGTTCAAGAGTTTGCAAACGACGTCGTGTATACAGTGCAATCTGTTTGTGAAGAGGAGGGTGTTCCGCATCCGAATTTGGTGACAGAAAGTGGGCGGATGATGACCGCTTATCACACCGTCCTGGTAACTTCTATTCGAGAGGAGATCGAGACCTTTGCGGATGATTTGCCCGAAGTCACGATCGATGAGGACGATCCTCAAGTGATCACTGAAATGAAATGGTTGCTTGATGACATTAACGGGAAAAACTTTTTTGAGTACTATCATGATGCGGTGGAGCACAAGGATGAGTTGCACACACAGTTCAACCTTGGATTGATCTCGTTGGAAGACCGAGCAAAGGGAGAAGTGCTTTACTGGGAGTTGTGTGCACGTGCTTTGAAGGAGTCCGAGTTGTCGCGTCACCCGAACGAAGAATTCGAAGATGTCAAGCGAGTTCTCGCTGCGAAGTACTTGTGTAACTTTTCACTGTTTCGATCTGCTCCGGACGCTTGGGCGATCGGCCAGTTGTTTCCGGTTGTTCCATTGCATCGACTTCAAGATCCCAAGATCGACTTCGCGACGCTGGTCGATGTTACCTGCGACTCGGATGGCAAGATTGACAAATTTGTGGATTTGCGGGATGTAAAAGAAACGTTGGAGCTACCGGAGTGGAAGGAAGGTCAAGATTATTACCTTGGGATTTTCTTAGTTGGAGCTTATCAAGAGGTGATGGGGTCGTATCACAACCTTTTTGGGTTGCCGAACGAAGCTCAGATTCACATTGAATCCGACGGGCGTTTCCACGTCAGTAAGATCGTTCCTGGGAGTAAAATTCAAGACATGGTTTCTTTTGCTCGTTATGACATAGCAGGGTTGCAAGAAGGATTTCAGAGGCGGGTCAAAGCTCTGGTTGTCACTGGGCAACTTGATGAGCAAGTAGCCGCGAGACTATCGAGAGAGTACGAAAACGCGGCGGGATGGACGACTTATTTAGACTAGTAACAGGGCAGAGCACTAGAGAAAGGAATTCAAGTTTTGGCGCGCAATGAACAGCTCATTCGTCAACATAAAATCATCCAGGTGCTAGAACGTCGGCGTTTTGGCGCGACGATCGATGAATTGACGAGCAGTGTAATCGAAGAACTGGGGCTTGATCGTTTACATCCTCGGAGCATCCGCCGGGATCTCGAAGCGCTACGCGCGGCAGGTATGCCCCTGAGTGTACAAGAATCAGCTAGGGGAAGAGTTTGGAAAATCAACAAAACCGATACCGGTTTGCACCGTATCACCATCACCGCCAGTGAGCTGATCGCATTATCGATGAGTCGGGATTTGCTTATCCCGTTGGCGGGGACTCAGTTCTGGCAAGGAATCGAGGCATTCTGGCACAAAGTGCGCGAGCAGTTGCCGGAGGGAGTTTGGGAGCATTACGAGCGTTACCGAAGAACTTTGAGGGTTTTAGGCGTTGTTCCGAAAACCTACGAAAAGCAGAAAGGGATGTTGCAAACACTCAATCGGGCGATTCAGGAGCATCGCCGGCTCGATGTGATTTATGAATCCACGACAAGTCCACCACGGCAACGATTGCTTGAACCCTACGGGTTGGCTATCTACCAATCCAGTATCTATTTGGTTGCCACTGAGACTGGCATGCACTTGGATAGTGAGCCACATGAGCGACTTCGGCACTGGAAACTCGATCGTTTCCAGCGAGTCGAGGCGATGGATCAGTGGTTCAAACCAGACCCGCAGATCGATATCGCTGATCATTTGAATCGAAGCGTTGGGATATTTAGTGGAGACCAGCCGATTCCGTACCGCGTACGGTTGTCGCCCAAGGCGGCGCGGTGGGTGCAGGAGGAGCCTTGGCATGCCGAGCAGACGCTGGAGACTTGCGAGGACGGTTCTAGCATATTGACAGTGCCTGCTTATCACCCTTTGGAGGTGATTCCCAACATTCTCAAATTGGGGTCTGCCGCCGAGTTATTGGAGCCGGAGAGTGCACGGGAGATCTTGGCGCAACAAATATCAGAAATGGCCGGTGTTTATGGGAAGCGACCTGCCAAGAAAAAATCGACCGGCACGAAAACACGGTACTAATCAATATCCTGGATTGCTATACCATCCTAATGCGAGGGGTTCGATCCCCTCTTAGGAACTGGTATTTACACAACGGGCTCACGGGATTAATTTGGTTAATGGTGATGCGGATTGGTTGTTGTTAACTTGCCGATCCAATGATTTGTATTTTTCCATTTATTTCGGAGGGTGGTGGTATGTCCAGGCGCAGGTTGGGATTTACCTTGGTCGAGTTGTTGGTCGTTATTGCGATTATCGGGATCTTGGTTGGCTTGTTATTGCCGGCTGTCCAGGCTGCACGAGAGGCGGCTCGACGGATGCAATGCTCCAATTTTATCCGTCAGTTTGGTCTTGCCGCGCACAACTTTGAAAGTGCCTTCAAGACGTTTCCACCGACGCAGCATACAAAGGTCTTCACCGAGACTTCGGGGGCACGGGTTACGAGAACTTCGGAAGCGCCAGTTCAAGTTTTCATGCTTCCGTATTTCGAGGCAGGAACAAAGTTCAACCAATTCAATTTGGACTACAACGTCAACAGTGACGCCCCGATACATCCGAGTATCCCAACCCGAACGGGCGCGAATGCGGCGGCGCGCGTCACCGATGTTCCGGTCTTCCTTTGTCCATCCGATGTTTCGGAAAACAATTACTTTGGTGCGGGGCGTCAAAGCTATCACGCGAGCACGGGTGGTGCGAACTTGCGAGGCGGTACCGCCATTGACGGTATCTTCGCAAGGGCTTATCCAGCGGCTGGTGATACGATGCGTGGACCCCGGATTGCGGATGTGCGAGATGGCACCAGTAACACGGCAATGTTTTCCGAGGTGATGCGAGGGACTCGCGATTGGAACGCGACGAACACTTGGGACAATACCACTGTGTTTTTCACCGGAACGGTTTACCCAACTCCTGCCCAATTCATGGATGGACGCAACATTCCACAATGTTTGCCAAACGGTCAGAGCACTACGGGAACTTGGATCCGCTACACCGGACATCAATACTATCGCTCGTTGACTCCGAACTTTGTCTACAGTCACACCTTACCAATTAACTGGAACGTCAAGCGATCGAATATTGCTGATCAGCGATACAACTGTGGGGTATCCTTCAATACTCTGCACATGGCTGCATCAAGTTATCATTCTGGTGGCGTGAATACTGTATTTGCTGATGGTGCAGTTCAGTTCATGAGCGACAACATCAATTTTGTTACCTGGCAAGCTTTAGGTAGTCGTGATGCTGGCGAATCGGTCAGTGCGGTTGACTAACATCCCGCCAGACGTTTTTGTATGTTCAATGCTTGTTGACTCTTTGAGTAATTCAAAATGCGAATCCTTAGTCCTTTGTTTTTTGGCATCGCCGTGGTTCTGACTTCCGCAACCCTATCCATGACGGGGTGTGGAAGCAAGGATGTTCCTACCAATGTTTCGGAGACAGCGGGGATGCCGGAAGCAAAGGATGCTTTGTTGGATTTAGCTGAGTTGCTCAAGAGGTTGGCCGCTGGCAATATGAAACCACCTGCCGACGCTGCTGGATTTGCGAATTATGATGTTGAGCATCCCGCCATTGCGACGTTGATCAGCAACGGGTTAGTTGTATACAGCTTTGGTGCGACGATTGACGGCACGAAGGCTGGCGACCAATGGGTAGCCATGCAGTCGAATGCCAAGGAAAAGGGTGGTTGGGTCTTGCTCAACAATGGGGAAATCCGAGATATGCAAGCCGGTGAGGTTGCTGCTTTGAAGCCTGCGGGTAAGTAGCTCCACTTCGCTGGGTTGGAATGGCCTTCGGGGGGAGTAAGTAGTACACAGTTCTGGTTTGCGGATTGTCAAAAGCAACAACCTGAGAAATCTGTGGTATACTGTAGCGGTCGCAAGACTTGGGACAGAGGAATCGCGTATTCCTTATCCTTCAATTCCCTCCCACCTAGGCCTTCGCCTGATTTGCCATGTTCAGCATTCTGCACCGCGGTCCAAATGGACCGACACAAGAACTCGGCAGCGGCCTGTATTCGGCTAGTCTTGCTCGAGCTGCTCAATCCTTACGGAGCGTCTTGATCCTGCTAATAGGACTCACCCTAGGGCTGGATCTCTCGGGTTTGGACGCCAAGTGTGAGGTGAATTTCGGTGGAGTATTCTGGGGGGCTGGCGTCTTGCACGGAGCCGAACCGGTCGTTGCGGATCGTCCTGTGAGCATGGTCAATGATGTGATGCCAGTGTTGACCAAACATGGTTGCAACGCAGGGACTTGTCATGCCAAAGCTGGAGGTGGGCAGCGAGGTTTTCAGCTTTCGCTCTTAGGATTCGAGCCGGCTGAGGATTATCAGCATTTAGTGATTGAGGGGCGGGGTAGGAGATTAGCGCTCAGTGCGCCGGAGCAAAGTCTATTGTTGCTCAAGGGCGCGGGGTTAGTTCCCCATGGTGGTGGTGCGAAGCTACCTGCGGACTCTGATGCATTTCGGACTCTGGCGCAGTGGATTCGCCAGGGGGCGACATTTGATGGACAAACGGCGCCGAAGCTCACATCGGTCACGGTTGAGCCGACTGGCGGTGTGGTGCCGATGCGGTCGGAGCACCGCTTGCGAGTCACAGCGGCTTATGCTGATGGCACGCAACGAGATGTCACTTTGCTGGCGTTGTTTGAGTCCAACGATACAGCGATGGCGACGGTGGATGAATCAGGCATGGTGCGAATACTTGATATTCCCGGTGCGGTATCGATCATGGTCAGGTACCAGGGGACGGTCGCGGTTTTTCATGCTTCTGTTCCGCAAGGTTTGCCGGTAGATTCAGTTCCTGGGTCTATAAATTTCGTGGACGATCATGTATTCGCGAATTTGAAGAAGCTTGGGATTCCACCTTCGTCGGTTGCAGACGATTCCACGTTTCTCCGACGTGTTTCATTGGACGTAGCTGGCCGGTTGCCAACGCCAACGGAATGGAGTGAGTTTCTCGGGGATAATTCACCGAACAAGCGGGACACGGCAATTGAAAAGTTGCTTGCTAGTGGCGAGTACGCAGATTTTTTTGCGAACAAGTGGACTGCGATGTTGAAGAATCGACGTGACGACGCGTCGGATATTACTTCGAACTTCGCCTTTTACTCTTGGATTCGCGACAGCCTATTGGCAAATAAGCGATACGATCAATTAGTTCGCGAGTTGCTTGCGGCTACAGGAACAGTTGTCTCAAACCCGCCAGTGGCTTGGTACAAGCGGGTCAAGGATCCGAAGCAACAGTTAGAGGATGTCGCCCAGTTGTTTCTTGGGGTTCGAATGCAGTGCGCTCAGTGTCATCATCATCCATTTGAGCGATGGAGCCAAGATGATTACTACAGTCTTGCTGCATTCTTCAGCCAAGTTGGACGTAAGCCAACGGCGACTCGAGGAGAGGACATGATCTTCCACAAGCGTGGTGCGGCGGGCATCGCGAACATGAAGACTGGAGTGGTGCAGCGTCCTGCACCCTTGGGACAAGATGCTCTGCAAATCGCGCCAGATGTCGATCCGCGATTGAAACTAGCGGATTGGATGGCTCAGCCCAACAACCCGTTTTTTGCCAAGGCTTTAGTGAATCGTTATTGGAAGCATTTCTTTCGGCGTGGCTTGATTGAGCCGGAGGACGACATTCGCGATTCGAATCCCCCGACGAATCCTGAGTTGCTCGCCGCACTTGAAAAGCATTTTATTGAAAGTGGTTTTGATCTTAAGGATTTAGTTCGGACCATCGTTAGATCCAACGCATACCAATTGAGTTCCACGCCGAATGAGCACAATCTAAATGACGTGCAAAATTACTCCCGTTACTATCCACGACGGTTACAAGCCGAAGTGTTGTTGGACGCGGTGGACGATCTTGCTAAGACGCGAACCGATTTTCCTAATCTTCCCCCTGGAACGCGTGCAATTGCGCTTCCGGACAACAGTTACAACACTGCATCCCCTTTCTTGCGGGTTTTTGGACGTCCTGAAAACGAAAGTGTCTGCGAGTGTGAGCGGATACAAACGTCTAGTCTTGCGCAGAGCCTTCATTTGATGAATGCCGGGGATGTGAAGGGTAAGTTAGGTAGCGGCACAGGACGAGCAGAGGCTTTAGCGAAGTCCGAACGGCCGATTGCCGAAAAGGTCGACGAGATATATGCAGTGGCATTTTCGCGCAAAGCTACCCAGACGGAACTTGCGACGGCGATTGCTTATCTTGGAGAATCCCGATTCGATGCCAACGGGAATCCAATTGATGCGAACCGTGCAATGCGCGAGAACCTTCAGGATCTCCTTTGGGCTTTGATCAACACTAAAGAGTTTTTGTTCAACCACTAGAAGGCGAGCGGCAGGGCGTCAGCCCTCCGAGCTGTTTTGTTTGTCTGTTTGTTGTTTTTTGGGTCCACCTCTCGCCGCTCCTCCGCCCTCTTAGTCACTAAAGCCAACCT
>JBEICB010000330.1:0-4181 GCA_040373655.1 Pirellula sp.
CAGGTAACTTTCCAGAGGCCTCGAACAATCGTAATTCGGTAGGCTATTCAAGAAACCAATCAAGGTTTCTTGTACGATATCCTCCGCTGATGCCCGGTCAGCGATTCGCAGATGCACATATGCAAATAATCGCCCCTCAAAGCGATCGATAAAGTCTTGCCAAGCTGAGGTTTCTCCCTCGCGAATACTCTCAATCAGACGCTGCTCGAAATCTGGTTGGCTCATTGAGTTACACGCTTTTTGTTGGACTCTCGCTTAGATACCCAGCCAGTTACCCCAGACGCCAATGCCAATAATCCAATTGACCCCAGCATGGTTCCGACCGCTTGTTGAACACGACTGCGTGTCGCCGATTCTCTGTCCCATCGCTTCATTCTGTACATCACATCCGGCCCGATACTCAACAAGCGAAAAAGCTGGTGGTACGTGCCGCTGGGACGATCCAGTACCAAATCATACTCGGTCTCTTGTTTGAGCAATTCCTTCATCACAAACTCTTCACTTAATTCCGGAATTGTACGCGCCTTGCTGTACTGCAATACATGTGCGTCCAGTATGTCCAACACTTGCGCGTAAGCCTGCTGTTGCATCGCTATGCGACACTCTTCCAAAGAGGATTCGACTGAACTTTCGATCGCTACCCTTACATACTCTCGATCGACTACACGGTCGCGGACCCAAGCCGGAGCGTTCGCATCCCAAATCGGTGTATTATCCAACGAGCGCTCTGCGGAAGCCTCACCTCGAATGGACGAATCGGAAGCTGTTTTGAACTCGATCTCTTTATTGCTGCCCTGTGTATTCTTGCCACCTGCCGTGATACGACTGGAGATTCCACTCGACTCAACCGACATTATCTCTTCGTTCGAACTTACCTCGCCAACACCTTGCAAGCTTCTCTTCTGCTTAGACTCTCCTTCCGGAACTCCTCGAACACCAACATCACCGGATTTGGTACCCTTCTCCGTCGGTCCTCCGGGCCAAGTCGAGAATTCGGCAAAAGCCTCTCGCATCGCTTGCTTTACGTCCCGAGAGATTTGTTCTTCAGTCGCATTGGGATCCAAAGTGGATGAAACTTCATCGAGCTTTTCAGCCACCCGCATCAAGGATTTCGTCATCCACTCCAATGACTGCCTCGCGGAATTGTAAGTCGGATTTGCCACGTCTGACTGATCTTGAATCGCCCCCAAACGACCGTTGTAACAAACAAGCAAAACGCCGAGTAAAAGACCAGTCGACATTCCTCGTGGAGTGCGACGGACAATTTTTTGTAGTTTCGAACCGAACTCTTGCATCTTCGCCTCTCCCTGAGGGTGCGTCTAACCTATGTTCATCCAGTCCCTAACAGCACCTGTGCATCCTTCGTAACCTATGCAACCTTCGCTCCCGTTCGCAACACTGGATGCGCAGGATCTGTCCAAGGCGATGCGACTTGTACCGCTAAAGACGTAATCCCCGCAAACCAGTATGTCCAAGGCGTAGGAAAATAGAATACCAGTTGAACGAGACCGGCAGCGATCAAGCTCCAGCAGATCGTCCATAATGAGAACTTTTTCTTCCTTAACGTGTCGGATTGTCTCCACCATCGCACGATCCAGAAGAGTGCCCCAAAATACGCCATGTGACCCGCAAGCGTTGGGACCCCATCCGGATCGTAAAAACCCTTCCATGACCGACTGTACTCCTTGGGAATCAATTCCTTGTCGAGCACTTTGATCTGAAACCCAGTTTCTTGGTTGGAAATCACATCCCAAGGAACCAACAAATATTCGCTAAGCTGAAAACTGATGGCTCCAAGAATCAAACCAACGACAAACATCGCAAATCGAAAAGCTATCGAATCTTCCGTTCGAGTTTCCCAACGACGCGATAGCGTCAGAATAGCCCAGGTGCTCAGAACAGCCATGATTCCCATCCAGGCGATCGCGCTAAGAGCAGGCGTTGCTCCCCACTCCGCTCCCCCGGTCTGAATCACCCCTGAATTGATCGCAAGAAAACCACCAACCACCGAAAGTACGGTGGCTATGATGCCTCCAAAACTCAAGGATCGAACCCACTCGTGTCCTGCAACCCATGGACTTCGCTTGGCAAGCTCTCCTCGCCAACCCACACGCCACTGACGCAATTCTGCTTTACCCTTCGGAGGTCGCCGATTCCAAGTAACCACATTCGCGGAAGCTTGGTTATCGCGTGCAACTTGGACAGATCCTCGCACATCATTAGCTCGACCGTCTCCAACCCATTGATAATCGTTTCCCCTATTATCTGTAGGCCGGCTCTTATCCGCCCTGCTTGTCGCTCTACCTTTACGAGGCGCATACTCGGCGGTCTCCTGCAACGCAGCAGCGTTATACCCCCCCATACGCGAGTTCAAAATGTCTTGATGGGTTACATTTGCAAAAAACCACAACGAATAGTAAACCGAATAAAACATCAACATCGAGGCAAACAACAAGCCCAAAGTCGATAGCCAAAGAATGGCGGTTATTACAATGACCGCAAGAATCACCTGCGATTCGTTCGTTGATTTCGAAGTTTCCCGAAGCGACTTCGTCGACCTCTGAATCGTAGCCAATACTCCCTGAACGGTTCCTTGAAGATTCCGGTAAATTGGCTCTCGCTCCATCATCATTCGGTGACCGTCGATCCCAATGGTGAAGAAAGCATTGATTCGATCTTGAGCTGTCAGTTTCTTTGACAAGTCTGGATTCCGCGCATCTTTATCACCCCGAGACTCATTCGCCGGTGCCTCGCGGGTAGCCTTTTGCTGATTTGCGGTCTGTTCGACTTTCGATGTACCGAGAGCTTCGTCAGCAGTATTGCCGTAAGTTCCTTCGGATGTCTCAATCCTTTGGTAAAAGTTTCGGTCCAGTGTTCGCGAAACAAACCCTCCGGGCATTACGCTGTATCCAAGATCTTCAAGCAACTCACGGCCATCTCGATACCGATGAACCGGGTTTTTTGCCAAGCACTTTGCCACGACCGCACCGATCCCCTCAGGAAGCGAACTTAAATCAGGATCATCGGTCAAGTGCTTGAGCAAGATCTCTTGGGTACTCTCCCCATCGAACGGGACTGTACCTGTTAGCATCTCATAGAGGATCACTCCTAGGGAGTAGATATCGATCTCTTTGCCATACTCCCCTTTTCCAATCTCAGGGGCCATGTAGTGAAACGTACCGACACTTTCGGTTTGACCTGCTCGGCGAGACGCACTGATGTACTTCGATAATCCATAGTCACCGATTTTCGCAAGCCCTCGCTCAATGAAAATATTCGCAGGCTTAAGATCGCGGTGCACGATCCCTTGATCGTGCAAGTAAGTCACACCGGCAACCATTTGGGAAAACACCGGAACAACTCGCTGCGGATCACCTTGCTCGTAAGCATGCACTGGCAATCCAGTACTGCGATCTAATTGCTCACGAAGAGACTCACCTTCGATGAACTCCATCACAATCCAACCTTGCTGGTCAGAGTCGTAACGGATGTCGTAAATCGAGACCAAGTTTGGATGACGTAGATTCAAACAATGGCGCACCCCCCGCATTTCAACGTCGAGATTCTTCTGAATCCGTTTTAGGGCGACCTCTTTGCCGGAATCACTCTCGGCAAAGTAAACTTCACCGAAACCACCGACACCAATCCCACGGCGAATAACATACCCTTCGAGCGGGCTGTCACCATTTCCGTATTGAAACTTCATGTGTACACCTGTGGACTGTCGATTGCTCGGTGAAAACCACGGCCCATGCAATTTGAAGGATACCATCGTTAACTGTAAGGTCGTGCGACCGAGTAAAGATAAGCTCAATTGTCCTGGAACCTAGCAATGTGTCGAGTTGCCTTGCGTTCTGAGACTGTGAAAATTACGTGCAATTTGCCGAATGCTGAATCAGGCTTGCAAAGTCCAAGACAGGTACTCTGTTTGGACACGTTCGCCGGGTCGAACCTCGAAAACTTGCCCTTTTCGCTGCGATCCATGCCAAACCGCCTCGCTTCCCACCACCCGACAGATCCATTGCTGGTTCTTTCGAAACAGCAAAAACTTCCCCACCGGCCCCTGTTGCACAACAGATCTGTCCGATTCCAACTCGAAAGCCGGCATGGCGTATCGAATATGGCAAGTCGAATCGCATCCAATGACAACCGTCTCGGAAGCCAAAATGACTGCGTCGACG
>JBEICB010000290.1:0-5214 GCA_040373655.1 Pirellula sp.
GACGGAGGCGGTGGAATGCCTGGAATGGGCGGACCTGGTGGAGGCCCCATGGGACTCGGAGGAGGACCGGGATTGGGCGGTCCAGGAGGAGGCGGCCCTCCGATGGGTATGCCTGGCGGATTAGGGCTAGGCAGTGGTGGTGGCGGCCCACCTGGAGGTGGCGCAGGACTCGGACTCGAGAACTAACATCGAATCATCTTAGTTCCACACAACCGACCGAAAAGCCTGTCGCGGCGATGAAGCACCGACGGGCTTTTTTCATCAACCAAACAAGAAAAACAAAACCAAAAAAACAAGAAAACCAAGGGGTTTTCAGGATTTGCAAGCAAATCACCTTCGAAACAATTTCAAAAAAGATCATTTGCGATTGACGAACTGCCGAAGCCAAATTACCATCTTGCTCCCTCGTCCGCAGAAGGGCTTGTTTGAGTGTGTCACCGACGTCTTGGCAGCGATTTGAAATGAATCTCAGCCGGATGATTTACTAGGTGGTGCGCGTTGAAAATGGCTTAAGAAAAGGGTAGGAAATAGTGTCTGGATCTCATGAAGTAATCAGAATTCGCATGGAAGCTTACGACCATGCCGTTCTCGATCAGAGTGCGTTGGAGATTGTCGAAACAGCCAAGCGAACGCATTCGGAAGTTCATGGTCCGATTCCTTTGCCCACACGCATCGAAAAGTATACGGTGCTCTCCGGTCCGAACATTGACAAGAAGGCTCGTCAACAGTTCGAGATCCGTACTCATAAGCGATTGATCGACATCAAGCAAGCCACGGCGCGAACGATTGAAGCGTTGAATAAGCTTAGCCTGCCAGCTGGCGTTGATATCAAAATCAAGGCTACTTCTCGCTAAACAAGATATTTTCACAGGGTTTTCTCGCATGGTGCGGATGCCTGCTGGGTAACGGTCGTTTTCGGGTGTGCCGAAAGTGCGACGGGTCCCGGTGGGTGGCGATTTACGGAACTTGATCATGAGAAAAGGTATTCTCGGCCGCAAGGTCGGTATGACTCAGATATTTGAGCAAGATGGTCGCGTGGTGCCGGTAACGGTAATCGAAGCGGGTCCTTGCAAGGTGTTGCAGGTCAGGACAGTAGATCGCGACGGCTACGATGCCGTTCAGGTTGGTTTCTTAGATAAACCTCGCCGATTAGCTTCCCGTGCGGAGCGTGGTCACGTCGCTTCGATCACCAGTAAGCGAGAGAAGAAGATGGCGGCGGCGGGTGCGACAATGCTGACGAAGGCAGGTTGTGAGCCCAAGCGATTCATTCGCGAACTCCGTGGTGCCCCAGCGATGGAAGTGGGTGCAGATCTGTTGGTTGCCGAGTTGAATGGGGTGCTTTCTGTAGACGTCACCGGTACATCCAAAGGATGTGGTTACTCGGGCTGGATGAAACGACACAACTTCTCTGGACAGCGAGCTACGCACGGTGTGAAAAAGGTTCACCGGCATCCAGGGGGAACTGCTGCCGGTACTTATCCAGGCCGCGTTCGAAAAGGCACGAAGATGGCCGGGCATTACGGGGTTGATCGCGTGACAATGCGAAACCTTAAGGTAGTGAAGGTCGACGTAGAAAACAATTTGTTGTTGGTCAAAGGTGCGGTACCTGGACCTGCTGGCGGTTATGTGATTGTTCGCGAGACGAACAAAGTCGGGTAGTGGCAGGTGTTAAGCTGGGTGGATTGCTCGGCAGCAGGTAGACTTTGCGATTCGATCGTGGTGACGTGGTCGATAGCACTTTGTGAGACGTACGCGGCCAAGTTCCTAACAGGAACAACGCCTAAACGGTAATGAAAGTTATTGGTGGAACAAACATGGTAACGCTTCCAGTATACGACTTGACAGGCAATAAGGTCGGTGACTACGACATCGATCCCGCCACGATTGCGCCAAAGGTTAGCAAGCAGTTGTTGCACGACGTCGTTGTGATGTACTTGGCGAACGCTCGCCAAGGTAGCAACAAAACAAAGACTCGCGGTGAAGTTTCAGGATCAACAAAGAAGATGTACCGTCAAAAGGGTACTGGTAATGCACGGATGGGTGCAAAGCGTACTCCGGTACGTCGGGGCGGTGGCCATGCAAACGCGAGACAACCTCGTTCGTACTATTACCGGCTTCCAAAGAAGGCTGTTCAGGGTGCAACGCGTATGGCGATCGCAGCCAAGATCAGTGCTGGGTCGGTGATTGTTATCGACAAGTTGTCCATGGATGCTCCAAAGACCAAAGCATTGGCAGGTGCGTTCAAGGCGTTGGGTTTAGAAGGCGTAACCAAAACCTTGGCAACGGCTTCGAACGATCGAAACATATACCTCAGCGGTCGAAACATTCAGGGTTTGACGATCAGTCCAGTGAGTGATCTGAATGCCCTTTCGATTTTACGACCTCGCAAGTTGGTAGTTACTCGCGATGCATTGGATTGGATCAAGTCCCGAGCCGGTGCTTAGATCTTTCATTGATTCAGTAACTGACAACCAAAAACAAGAACAACATAAAATTCCTAGCATACGCGTTCAGGAAGTTGGAGAGTAAACGATGGCCAAGCAGCCTCCGAAGACAACGATGGAACTGACTCCTCACCAGATCGTTTATCGACCATTGGTGACGGAGAAGGGTGTGCATAAGGCGACTCGTCAGAATCGCTATGCATTCGAAGTTAGTCCTTTAGCAACGAAGACCCAAATCAAGGGGGCGATTGAAGAGCTGTTCAACGTCAAAGTGATTGCGGTTGCGACGCAGAATCGGGATGGCAAGGCTCGTCGTTACAAGGCGCGTGCTGGCCGTACGAAGGCTTGGAAGAAGGCGATTGTGAAGCTCGGAGCAGAGTACAAGATCGATTTCTTCTAAGAAGTAGGTGGCTCGGTTCTTGCTGGATTAGATAACGAAACGGAACTACTGGAAACACAAACATGGGCATTCGAATTCACAAGCCGACGTCGCCTGGGCGAAGAAATTCGTCGGTAAGCGACTTTGCTGAATTGACACCGGGAGCCAAGCCTGAGAAGTCGTTGCTGAAGCGACAGAAGAAGACTGGTGGCCGGAACAACCAAGGTTTCATCACGGCGAGACATCGTGGTGGTGGGCACAAGCGGATGTACCGTATCATCGACTTCCGCCGGATGAAGGACGGGATTGCTGCGACTATTGATTCCGTACAGTATGATCCAAACCGATCGGCTCGGATTGCATTGGTTGTGTATGCGGACGGCGAGAAAGCATACATCTTAGCAACGGACAACATGAAGAAGGGTGATGTACTGCTCAACGGATCAGATGCACCTCCAACCGCGGGCAACTGCCTTCCGCTGAAGTACATCCCTGCGGGAACTGAAGTTTGTTGTATTGAAATGACACCTGGCCGTGGAGCGGCTTTGTGTCGATCTGCTGGGTCTTCCGCAGTTCTGATGGCTCGTGAGGGTGGTTGGGCACAGTTGCAACTTCCAAGTGGTGAAGTTCGCCGGGTGCCAAGCCAAGGCCGAGCGACGATCGGAAAAATGGGGAATTCTGAGCACGATGCGATTCGGATTGGTAAAGCTGGGCGTAACCGATGGAAGGGTTGGCGTCCACACGTTCGCGGTACCGCGATGAACCCGCACGATCACCCGCACGGTGGTGGTGAAGGTCGAACAAAGGGTGGTCGTCACCCTGTGAGTCCGACCGGTAAGCTGGCGAAGGGCGGGTTTACTCGTCGTCGTCGCAAACCGAGCAATGCATCGATCATTCGACGACGCAAGTCGGTTCGATATGGTCAATTGAAGTTGAGATAATAGCTTAGCTGAGGAATGAACTAGGAAAGACAAGCGATGGGACGTTCGACGAAAAAAGGCCCTTACGTAGATCCGAAGCTTTTTGCGAAGTTGCAGAAGGCTCGTGAAACGAACAGCAGTCAACCGATCACGACTTGGGCGCGTCGTTGCACGATAGTACCCGAGTTTGTTGGAGCGACGTTCATGGTTCACAATGGCAAAGCTCACATCAAGGTATTTGTGACCGAAGATATGGTCGGCCACAAATTGGGTGAGTTTGCACCGACGCGGACCTTCCGAGGTCACGGCGGCAAGGGTGGCAAGAAGTAATTGATCAGGGAACAAGGCACAGCGATGGCTTACCGAGCATCACATAAGTACGCGCGAATCAGCGCTCGAAAGGTTCGTCCTTTGGCGAACTTGGTACGAGGCAAATTCGCAGATGAAGCGTTGGAGATTCTCCGATACCAGCCCCACCGAGGCGCGAGGATGCTTGAGAAAGTCATCCAAAGTGCAGTAGGTAGTGCGCAGGATACCGAGCAGAACAAAGGCGTGTCCTACGGGGTAGAAGAGTTGGTAGTTGTCGACGCTAGAGTCGACGGCGGGCCGATGTTCAAGCGGTTCCAACCGCGATCTCGTGGCCAGGCTTTCACGATCCTCAAGCGAACAAGTCATATTTCGGTGGAACTCAAGCGGTTGGAAGAACTGTAGGAAATAGAAAACTATGGGACAGAAAGTAAATCCTGTTGGCTTCCGAACCGGCATTGTGATGGGCTGGAAAAGCCGTTGGTATGCCAGCAAGAAGGAGTTCTCTGAGTTGTTGGTCGAAGACCAAAAGATCAGGAACTTCATCAAGAATCACCCGACGAAACCTGCTTATCGAGAAGCAGGTATCGATCGAATTGAAATTGAGCGAACCCGTGATGAAGTCCGCTTGCACGTTTACGTAGCCAAGCCTGGTCTGATCATTGGTAAGAAGGGTACAGAAATTGAAGTTCTCCAAGAAGAGCTTCAGAACTTGATTGGTCGGCGTGTGAATCTGAAGGTCGAAGAAGTGCATCGACCTGAGATTCAGGCCCAATTGATCGCAGAAGATATTGCCAAGCAGCTAGCGAAACGAGCGAGTTTCCGTAGAACGATGAAACGTTCGATTGAGACCGCGATGGACGCTGGTGCGAAGGGCATCAAGATACAGCTCTCCGGTCGTTTAGGCGGTGCGGAAATGGCTCGTTGCGAGAAGGCGAATGCGGGAGCTTTGCCACTGAGCACGATCCAAGCAAAGATTAGTTATGGGTTCGCTGAAGCTTCGACCCCGCAAGGGAACATCGGGGTTCAGGTATGGGTAAATCAAGGTTCCTACGCGGGAGACAACAACGATGGCGCTGATGCCCAAGCGGGTCAAGCACCGAAAAAGCCAAAGAGGACGTATAAAAGGTAACGCGACTCGCGGCAATAAGGTCGTCTTCGGCGA
>JBEICB010000425.1:0-1681 GCA_040373655.1 Pirellula sp.
AGAACGGGCACTGGTGGATCTTTTGTGTTTGTGCAGATGGACCAGCAGACGATCGCAGACTACCCATTCGGCGGTGCTGCGAGTACTCCAACGTATCGCTACGTCTATGCGAGCTACATCGACGAACCGGTCGTCCACAAAACCGCTGGTACAGGCGGAACGTTGGTGTACTTCCATCGCAACCAACAATACTCAGTTACCGCCATAACGACATCCACAGGCACCATCGCCGAACGCTACGCCTATACGGCCTACGGCCAACCAACGATATTGAATGCTTCTGGTGCCGTCCTTCAAACTTCAAACTTCTCAATTCGCACTTCCTACACTGGCCGTGAATGGGATGCGACGCTGGGCTTGCATCACTTCCGAGCTAGGTGGATGAGCCCGAGTGCGGGGAGGTTTTTGGGGAGGGATCCGACAGGATATGAGGGAAGTCCGTGGGGGCTTTACGAACTGCTTGATGCTTGTCCGTTAGTTGCCTATGATCCGTCAGGAGAACGATGCAGTCTGAATATCAACTTTACCGATGGATTAGGTAAAAAAATCAAAGAATCGTTGGGCGAGATTGAAGAGAGCTTTGGTTTCGAAGCGGATCAATGTGATGTTGTCGCGCCTGTTTGTTGCTGGAGTACAAATGCGAAAGGTAAATGTAAACAATATGGCTTTCCACCGGCGAAAGGGATTCCGGAATTCAACAAAAACAAAGAATTACGATGGAATGGGGGAGGCGGAACAGCACTCCAAGCGATTCGTGATCTTCAAAGGAATCTCGCGTCGATTTTGAGCAGGAACTGCGATGAGATGAAGAAATGCGATTGCCTAGGAATGTTTGTCAATGTCTATTGTGATGAAACTTGGAATACAGCGATTGATGTTTGGGTAAGAAACGGATTGCTCGAACCAGGTGAAGTTCCCTGCAATTCTCGTTGGCTGTACAATTGCGAGAATAAGTCCTGGGAGCAGTTTTAGGAGATGTCAATGAATAGAACATTTTTTTTATGGCTCTCGTCGATTCTTTCTGCATCTGTTGGTCATGCAGATGATCCAGAGAAGTGGATTTCATGGAGTGACAGTTTGATCTCTGTTAAGATTCCGGCTGGTTATACGATCGCAAGCACAAGTCAAGTCTGCGGCGAAAACGGAGGAAAAGAAATCGAATACTTTATTCTCGACAGGAATTGCAAGAGGGTAGTTGTTTCCATTGAAGTGGCACGATTGGAAGAAATGGGAGAGCCCCTCTTGGCGGGTGGCGAGAGTAACAGAAAGGAATCGTGGGAAGATGGTATGAAGCTCGTATCACAAGAATTCGATGATGAACGTCTAGTTTTTACGGCGTCGAACGCCGTGTCTGCTGCTGGTGGGAGTGTGAAGCTCGGAAATCGCAAGCGGCTCAGGTTGGCGAGACGTATTCTTGAGAGCGTTCGACCAGTCGCCAGTTCACCTAAAGACTAACGCTCCATCAGTCAACGACGGTCCGCCAGAGCGGTGAGGGACCATGGGTCTGGCCCGAGGATTGTCGGTTGACCGGGAGTAGCAATGGAGTGCGTCAAGCGTCAGAGTGACGCGGTGCGTTGGGCGTCAGAATCGAAGTGCTCGCGATTTTGCTGTTTCGCGATTTCCCCAATGTTTTCCCTTAGATGATTTTGCTCTGCGCACGATTCTAAAGACCGCTTTGAAC
>JBEICB010000186.1:0-9360 GCA_040373655.1 Pirellula sp.
CTCGTAGACGATCTTGGCAGTGTCGAAAAGTATATTGCCAATAAGTATCCTGGAGTTCCGTTTTTCTTTTACGGACAAAGTCTCGGTGGCGGATTAGTTGCCCATTACTTGCTCAGTCGAAGTAGCCAAGCTGCAGGTGGGATTGCAACAAGCCCGTTGCTACGGACAACGTTTCCACCTCCCGCTTGGAAGTTGGCGGTCGCAAAATTGCTAGGAAAGTGGTGGCCGACATTAACGTTATCGACCGCTATTCGTCCCTCGGAACTGACGCGTGATCCAGCGGGCGTTGCGGCTTATAAAAACGATTCAATGGTTCATCAGCGCGTCTCAGCTGCTTTGGGCCTATCTATGTTAGATTCAGGGGAGTGGTCAATAGCCAATGCACACCTGTTGTCCAAGCCATTATTACTAATGCACGGCACTGAAGATCGGATTACCTCGTGTGATGCGAGTGAAGAGTTCTCCAAGCGATCGAACAGCAACTGTGAGTTTCGTGCATGGGATGGCTTCTACCATGACATGCATTGGGAGCCACGCCGGCAAGAGGTATTCCAACAGATCGAGTCTTTTATCGATCGCGTGCTGGTTTCCGGATCGCATCGAGCAGTACCGCAAGGATAATCACACCTCCTGTGATGATGCGTTTGATAGGTTCGCTCATACCCATCTGAGCTAAGCCAGTCTCCAGGATCGAAATGATCAGGACACCAAAAAACGTACTGATAACCGACCCGTGACCGCCTCGAAGGCTCGTACCGCCGATGACGCAAGCTGCGATGGCGGAGAGTTCCATACCTACCGCTGCGTTAGGATTAATCAGCGCCAGCTTGGACGCCTGGATCACCGAGGCGATTCCGCACAGGCCTCCACAAATTGCATACAAGAGTACCAGTGGACCGGTGGTCGAAACGCCAGCCATTCGGACCGATTCTGCATTGGTACCGATTGCCACGGCTGTACGACCTAAGATTGTTCTATGAAGTAACCACTGACCTAGGATCACAATAAGGAGTGCAAAAAGGATCGCTGGGGTAAGCCCGAGGTTTGGGAGGGGTTCAGACAGCCATCCGATCGCGCTACCAATATATTGGGTCGTTGAGTCCGTCATCCAAGCTGCGGCACCACGGGCGATTTCTAGCATCCCTAACGTGACAATAAACGCGGGGATTTTCCAAGACGCGCTAACCCAGCCATTGATTGCCCCACAGCATGCACCTGTGAGTGTCGCGCCAATAGAAGCGATAACCAAAGGTTGTTTGTACTTCAGCATCCAAACGCCGAGAGTGGTTCCGGAAAGAGCCAATACGGAGCCGACCGACAGATCAATACCGCCAGCGACCAAGATCAAGGTCATTCCGACCGAAACGATCGTGATATCAGGTATTGTGTTTGCAACGGTCAGTAAGGTGGTGACGCTAAAGAAGTTTTTGGTGAGCAGTCCAAACAAAAGAATCAGCGCAAGGATAGCTGCGAGGAGACCGCCGTATTGCATAAGGAGCGATTTCAAACGATTCTTTTTCATGGTTGTTGTTACTTATCGCACGGAATTAAAAGTTGTGCTTGGGGTAGTCGTTTTTTGCAGCATCGTATCCGGCAAACATCGCTGCGACGATTGCTGATTGATCGAAGTTTGGCCCCTTAAACTCCCCCGTCCAGTATCCGTTGGACAGGACACCAATCCGATCACAAAGGGAAACAAGTTCTTCTAAATCGCTACTGACTACTAGTACCCCTTTGCCCATAGAAGCGAGTTGGTGAATCACGGTATAAACCATTTCGCGGGCTGCGTAGTCAATTCCGCGCGTCGGTTCGTCAAGTAGAAAGACCTCTCCTCCGCGTTCCAGCCATTTAGCAAGTACAACTTTTTGTTGGTTACCTCCGCTGAGAGTCGCTACCGACTGTTCGGTTGAATCACAACGAATAGCAAGGCTTGTACGATATGTTTCCGCAATGCGCTGAGCGGTTTTGGGATGGTACCAGTTCCATTGCTTCCAGAATGGTCGATGGAGTTGAGGAAGTTGGATATTCAGCGCGATGGATTGATCTAACAGCAACCCATCGGACTTTCGGTCTTCACTGATCATTACGAACCCAGCCGCGACCGCTTCGATCGGGGACCGGAAGGGTGAACGTAGGGTACCGTCAGGACCCTGTAGCTGTCCTTGGCGAGCGCGATCTGCACCGAAGAGCAAGCGTAGCAACTCGGTTCGTCCCGCTCCAACAAGTCCGGCGATTCCCAGGATTTCTCCCGCGTGTAGGCTGAAGGATACTTGTCGCACTTTGGGTGGGGCGTCAAATCCTTCGACCCTAAGAATCGGAGGGGCAGACTGAAACTCTCTTGCCGTCGATTCGATCTTTCCTGAGGAATCAAAAGTCGAGGGATCTTGAGCCTTGCCGTTGATGGCTGAACGAGGGGACATCTGCTGGATCATTGCGTCTTGGGTCAGTTCACCTCGTAGCCAGGTTCCTTGCAGTTGACCATCACGCAAGATCGAGATTTTGTCCGCAAGCATTTCAACTTCGGTCAAACGGTGGCTGATGTAGAGGATTGCAGTTCCCTGCTTCTTCCACGCCGCAATTTTTTCGAATAGAAGTTCGCTTTCCGCGACGGAGAGCGCGGCGGTTGGTTCGTCAAGGATTAGGACTTTTGGGTTGCCTTGGCTATTGGTAACGATCTCGAGCATTTGTTGCTGACCGATTCCCAGTTCTCCGACAAGGGTTGTCGAGGCTAGGGAGGTAAGACCGAAGTCACAAAGCAATTGGGACGCGGAACGATGAAGCTCACGTCGATTGAGGATACCGAATCGATGCGGTAGTCTGTCGAGGAATAGATTTTCCGCGACGCTGAGTGTAGGGATAAGGTTCAGTTCTTGCTGTACCATCTGAACGCCCCGTCGTTGCGCTTCGCGGCTCGACGAGGGTGAGTACGGAGTCCCACCGAGTTGCATGGTTCCGGATGTCGGTTTTTGGAATCCGGCGATCATTCGACAAAGTGTGCTTTTTCCAGCGCCATTGGCACCGAGAATGGCATGCACTTCGCCGGGCTCGAATGCCAAGTTCACCGCATCGACAGCGCGGCTGGCAAAGTCTTTGGTAAGGTTGGTGACTTGAAACACGTCGAGGCTTCTACGCGCAGCGCGGTGAATCGGAGTTACGGAGTTTTTGGTTGGAGTTCCGCAGCAGTGATCAGATCGACTGGTGTTTCTCTGTCTTCTGGTTTTGCGTTGGGATCCGCAAGTAGTTGCAAGGCAACTTCGATTCCATAGACCGCTAATTGGTCGCCGTGTTGATCTGCAGTTGCGAGCATACGGCCTTCGCGGATCGCTTCTTGGACTGCGGAGATATTGTCGAAGCCCACAACTTGAATCGCATCGGTTTTGTTTGCTGCTTTGACAGCGGCGAGGGCCCCGAGAGCCATCGAATCGTTTGCAGCGAGAATGGCTTTTATGTCACTATGCGTATTGATCATTGAAGCAGCGATTGTGTTGGCTTGATTGGTTTCCCAATTTGCGCTCTGACTGTCGACGATTTCGATACCGGCATCTTTCATGGCTTGTTCAAAGCCGAGGCGACGTTGCGTGCCGTTAAAGCTAGTGCGGATCCCTTCGAGGACGGCGACGCGATCTCCTTTTTGCAACTTTGAGGCGAGGAAGTCTCCGACTGATTTGGCACCGACCAAGTTATTTGGACCCACAAACGGGATTGAGATGTTTTCCGCTTTGAGGACATCGGCGTCGAGTTTGTTATCGATGTTGACGATGATGATCCCGGCTTTTTGAGCTCGGCGCAAGACTGAGACGAGAGCCTTTGAATCTGCGGGTGCGATCACGATGGCTTGCACTCCTGCGGCTACCATTTCGTCGACGATAGCCGCCTGGCGCGTCAGGTCGCGCTCGTCCTTGATCCCATTTGTGATCAGTTCATAGGAGTCGGCGTTTGCCGCTTGATGTTTTTTTGCTCCTTCGGCCATGGTAGAAAAAAACTCGTTTGCGAGAGATTTCATGACCAAAGCGATTTTTGGTTTGCTTGTCGAAGCGGACTTTTCCGTCTTGATGGAACTTGTCGCTGAATCGTTTTTGGCATTACAGCCGAGCAAGGCCAACAAGGTCAGGAGGCTCAGCGTCCCTGCAAATTTGAGATTGGACAGGGTAGTCAATGAAACATCATGCAACTGGTTGAAGGTGGTTTTAGAGTTTGTGATTGGTTGTTGAATCTGCATGGTGATCAATAGGTTGGAGTGGGGAGGATTGCTTGGTATATGATATCAACCGAGGCTTTATTTTTGGTGGGGCTACAGGGAAGTTAGTGTGTTAAGATCGCGCGGACTTGGGAGAGTGTAGGAAGAGACGGTTGCGCGCCGGGAACGGTTACCGCGTAGGCTGCAGCGGCAGCCGCAAATCGGCAGGCTTCCATCAGAGCAACTTCGTTTGCAAGTTGCGTTGCGAGAGCACCGAGAAATGCATCTCCGGCGGCGACCGTATCAACGGCTTTGACGTTGAAGGGTTCGATCCACCGCGTTTCGCGACGACTGGAGGGGAGTATTTGTGCGGCGACTGCTCCGCGGTGCCCGAGGGTGATTACAGCCCGTTGGGCACCTCGGTCAAGAAGTACTTTTGCGGCATCGGTCGCTTGTTCAATCGTTGTTGGCGGTGGGCAGTTGAGCAATGCTGCGGTTTCGGTTTGATTGGGACAAAGTAGGTCGACGTGATAGAGTGCATCGGGCAATGCAGCGGGTGCAGGAGCTGGGTTAAGGATGATTTTTGTTCCGTGTTTCTTGCAGAGTTGAATCAAACGCTCTACGGTGGGAATCGGAATCTCGAGTTGGGTCATTACCCAGGAGGCTTCTTGAATGGCCGATTCCGCTTGGTCGATATCCTCAGGTGAGAGGAGTCCGTTTGCTCCGGGGATTACCATAATGGAGTTTTCGCCTTGATCGTCGACCGTAACGATCGCTGTACCGCTAGGGCCCGGTTTGCGGCGGATCCATTGTGTGTCGATACTTTCCGATTGCAAATGGGTAGCGAGTAACGACCCGAAGCCATCGGAACCGACGGCGCCGAGAAGTTGTACATTGGCACCGAGTCGGGCCGCTGCGACAGCTTGGTTGGCCCCTTTTCCCCCGGGGATTTCTCGAAGGCTATGGGCTGTAAGAGTTTGACCAAGCGTAGGCAATTGGGGAGTTCGAACGACGAGATCGATATTGATCGAACCACAGACGAGAAGTTTATTGGTCGGAGAATTCATGATTTCGCCGGAGGAGTCGAGGGGACGAGGAACAAGTGAGCGCGTCGTTGGTGAATCGAATGGGACGGATGCAGTCTCTTGGTATTTTAAACAAAAAGCTGGGTTGTGGGATCAATGCGGAATCCACGTCATGCCTTTTCCGGTTTTGTTCGACAGGAATCCAGTTTTGCTCGACGGGAAGGACATTTTTTCTCAATGACGGCCTGAAGATGGACATGAAGTCAATTAGCCAGTAACCTAAAGTTCGCCGGCAGCGATGCTGAGTTCTTTTCTACAGGTATTTTACAGTGAGTTCGTACATGCGACGCTTTTGTTTACGATCGGCTCTGGCCATTACGCTCAGCGGTTTCTTTGTAGCTTCGACGGTTTCAGCCCAAACAGCTGTGGACATACCAGAAAAGTCGGTTGCAAAGCAGGTTCAGGTTGGGAATCGAGTTGCAATGTTTACCGTATCGTTCTCAAGTGACAATGCGGCGTTGGATGAGGAGGTAACGTTAGCGATCCGAGTGCGGATCGCGAGGGGGTGGCATATTGGCCCAACTTCGACGGGCTCCGATTCTATTGGCTTTCCAACGGAAATCGAATTCGAGCCCGTTGGGCTTAAAGCTTTAGGAGATGGATTTAACTCCAGTGTGAAACCTCGCGAATTGGAACTTGCGGTTGGTAAGCAAGAGTACATGCAAGGCGAGTTCAGTTGGACTCGAAAATATCGGGTTACGGTAGCGGATGGCCAGTATGGTGGAATTGGCAAGGTTCGATATCAGGCTTGTGATGATAAGAAGTGTCTTCCACCTGAGAGCATCAAGTTTACTTTGGGAACGCCGCTGAGTGAGAAGCCATCAGAAACTTCTGGGGCGTCGATGGCTTCGACTCGTAAAGAAAAGAGTCCAGCCAGTAAAGAGAAAGTGATCGCTGAGCACGTTGCAGGTGAGAAAGCGATTGGTGAGCCGATCGTCTTGCAACTTGAGCCGAGCGAATTGAAGCGGACGCGGCCTCAGATAGGTAACATCGTCTCGTTGTTACTTGTTGGGAGAGCGACAGAGAAGATGGTGTGGAAGGGAACTATTCCGTCGGGGCCTGACGAAGGGGTAAGTCTATACTTACCAAAGTCGTCGGCATATTCACTTGTAAATACGGGTAGTACGGGCACGGTTGTCAGCAATACCGCGACTTATGCATCGGTAGATCAGGATGGGGACGGTGTATTGGCGGAGTGGGAAGCCCTAGGGTTAGAGCGACCGATTCGTATTCGGGACAACATGTATCGGGTGAAAGAGATCGACATAGAGAGTAAAACACTGACTCTGCAGCAACTTGACATGCCATTGTGCGGATCGTTGGTAGGTTTTCGTTGTCCTGATTTTGAGCTAAGTACGTTCGATGGCAAAGTAGTTTCGAACAAGTCGATTCTTGGAAAGGCAACGGTTTTAGATATTTGGGCCGTGACTTGCCACAACTGCTACGAGGGGTTTCCCAAGATCGCAAAAAGTCTTGAGAAGCATGGTACGGAGAAATTGCAAGTGATTTTGATGACGGTAGATACGAGCAAGGAGTTTTACGACAGTCAGGCGCCTCGATTGTTTGAGACGTATGGGGGTGGGGAATGGCCACAGTTAATGCTACCCGGTGGTTTTGATGGTGCGTTAGTATTTGGCGACTATGGCTTTGGCAGTGTTGTCGTAGACGAGAAGGGGATCGTTCGAGCGGTTGGAGTTCATAGCTTTGAGATTGAATCTGTAATCGATCGGGTCATTGCGGGTAAGGCGGCTTCTGCCGGCAAGTGAAGCTAGACTATTGCGTTGAGCAACTCGATACGCCGTTGGAGAATGTGGGCTTCCGTAGCCACCGCTCGCCAGACGGTGGAGGCGACATGGAACTTGGGAATTGTGAAACGGAGCGTGAAGCGTTGAAACTGGCTATAAAAAGCCTCTCTGTGATGGTAGCTTGCTGGTTACCGACGCTTTTGGGGGCTGGGAAAATGCATATTGAGCCCCCCTTCAAATTTGTCGGCTTGTAGTCTAAAATCCAAGCTTCACGCGTCCGTGGCGCAATTGGATAGCGCATCGGTCTTCGGAACCGAGGGTTGAAGGTTCGAATCCTTCCGGGCGTACTCGTCTCATCCTGCGAACTTTAGGCTATACGCCAGTTCGCGGAGTGAGAGGTTTTCTGGTAAGGCGACTTGATCGCTGAAATCCCCAATGTTTTGGGCGTTTTCGATTTTTCGGCCCCAGCTTGCCGCGCTCTCTCTTTTCTTACCGCGAGCAGATTTTCCGAATGTTGCTTCCGTCAAAACGGAATTTTCGACCGCGAACTATCGCGCTCTCTGGTTGATAAGTGGTTGCTTGTTAGAACGCCGTTTGCTTCCGACCCACCGAACTGGACCCCAAACTACCCGACCGCCGGGTTAACAGCGGTGCAGAATCGGATCTGACTGTAAAGCTCCAGAAGGAGAATCGCTCGTCCGATTGTGATGCTCAAACAAAGGGGCGGCCGTCTCAATTCGGTGGATGCTTACCAACGATGACCCAAAGCGAACGCACCTCAACCAATTGCGGTCGATTCATGCGTAAAAGGTTGACCGTAGCGACACCTATCTCAGTCAACCCGACAATCACCGTACCATTCACCGACCAATCAAAGTGAGCAAGCCATCTGTCGCGCTGAGGGTGGAACAATCGCGTCTCGGTTCCTTCATCGGTGAGCCCCATGACACGATTGGCTTTGTGTCGATTGCAGGTAGGACAAGCAAGGCAGAGGTTTTCGAAGTCCGTTTGGCCGCCAAGCGACAGCGGCTGGATGTGTTCGACTTCAAAGGTGACAACCGTTAGCGCTTCGCTCGACTGACAATAGGCACACCGCTGCAAGAAGTGGGCACGAACACGTCGCCTGAGCTCGGCAGGAATGTAGACGCTCAAGGCAATTCCTAATTCTTGATTCGATGCAGAGTAGCAGCCGCACGAGCTGTCACGAGATTGAGTTCGTCAATTTGCGTTAGCAAAAGGTCGAGTTCCTTGGTTTCCTCGGCCGAGAGTTTGCCTTCGACATTCTTCGCCAGCAACTCGTCCAAACGTGATTGGCTCTTGGATGCCAACGCCATGTCGGCTAATGCCGTCAATCCCTCGGTGGTAACCATTAGGCTTACTTCATCTGGCATTTGGCATGACTCCTGTTTGCGAAAGTAGTTTCCTAATCATACGAATTTTGCGCAGCTAATTCCACACGAGAATTGGCGCCGGCAGCCAAGTAACGATGTAAAACCCGATAATTCAGCTAGCTGGACAGCGTTATTGCCTTCTTCAATTCCCGCCACATTTGCCGCTGTTTGTCCCAATCGAGTGTTTTAGCTATCGGACGGAGGTCGGCTTCTTTGATCGAATCGCGGCCTTGGGTGGTTCTAGGCATGAAGAGGATTTCTTCTTGGATGTCGGGGGCGAGGTTGTCTAGCCACATGATCTGCGTCATTCGTGTCGTCGAGATCTGGCCGAAGTGGGCTAGCTCGGATTGGTTAATGATGGCTCCCGTTTGAACCGAAGTGTAGAGCGGATAGCGGATACACAGGCACAAAAAAGTTAAGGTTCAAGCTCGTCTCTTACGGTAGGTGGGAAGGGTTCGCGCCGTCTATTGGCAATCCGAGCGTGACGTATCTGCGGATGAATCTCAACAGGTTTCCCTACTTGAAGGGTTACGCTGTGCTGTAGAAGATCCGCGCGATCCAGCCGAAGGGCAAGCAGGTCCTATCGCTGTTCTGATCCCAGGAGATGTATGGCCCGATTATCTCTAGCCAACAGCCAAATGGTAGTCACCTTCTAGCAGCGTCGACAACGGACGGACAGAACTCGCTTCTACCTGAGATTCCCCACGAAAACCGTTGCTTCGGGCGTACTCGTCTCATCCTGCGAACTTTAGGCAGCACGCCAGTTCGCACAGTGAGAGGTTGTCTTTCGCGGTCACTCGTCCGCCGAAATCCCCAATGTTGTGGGCGTTTTTGATTTTACCGGCCCAGCTTGCCGCGCTCTCTAGTTGATAAGCAGTTGATTGTTACAACGCCGATCGCTTCCGACCCACCGAACCGAACCTCAAACGAACCGACCGCCGGTTTACGCCGCATTACGATCC
>JBEICB010000398.1:0-2297 GCA_040373655.1 Pirellula sp.
AACCCGAAGTAAACAAAACCAGTATCAAAACGACTGAAAAACACCGACCCTTGCCTAATACAAACTTATTCATTCCTGAAACCCTATCAGAACAGAATCTTCGTAACGCATAGCTACACTACAGATCTTTATCTGTGGCATCTGTCAGCATTTTTTTCAACGATCCCCAGTTTTCTTCAATTCCCAAAATCGAATCGTTCCATCGCTACCGGCCGAGACTACGCTTGCCCCTCCCTGATAGAATTTTGCAGCATGTATTGGGCCTCGATGCCCTTGTAAAACAGCAACTTCGTCGCCGGAATCGCAATCCCAAACCCTTATTGTCGCGTCGGCACTAGCGGATAGTAACCGCTGGCTATCCGGGGAAAAAGCTACATCATTGATCCAATTGGAATGCCCCTGAAATATCGCCAGCTGCTCCCCGGTGTCGGACCGCAACATGCGAATCGTGTTTTCACGCCCCCCGAAGGCAATCGTTTTTCCATCGGGCGATACAGCCATCGCTTGCACAAAATGCCAATGCTGCCGAAAAGTCCACAACGCGTTTCCCGTATCGCAATCGATTCGAGCAACAAATCCTCTGCCGGCGACTGCAAGCGAGGATTCCTCATCCAAAAACGAGACCGAAAACACTTTCCCTGATTTCATAAAGAACGACCGAAGCATCATACGCTGATCGCAATCCCAAATTTTTACATACCCGTCCCAACTCCCTGTCACTGCCTTCTTGCCATCCATCGATAAAGCCACGGACCAAACCCGATCCGAATGCCCTTCGAACCACCCTACCTGCCGCTCTTGTGAGAAATCCCAAAGTGCTACGCTAGCCGGCGATCCTCCTCCAATCAATCGCCCCGTTGGCTCATGATAGGCTAGAGAGTGAATAACCTTCATTTCTGAAGCAGAGTTCTTCCAAGTGCTTGTAATCGTTTTGGAGGTTGGATCCACAATGCTAATCGAGCCATTGCTTCCGCCACAGACGATTCGTTCATCTTTTCCGATCACCACAATGCTCTGGACGAATGCGTTAGGAGCTTGAGGCTCTGTGAATACTTTCAGTACCGAATTGTTTTTATCTTCCGAGCGGAACCGTGTCTCTTGCAAATCCGCTGAAATGCGTGTGTTGCCTGATGTCCGCTTTGGTGACTCTTTAAACGGCAAGTGGAACGCTTGGTCTTTCGTCATCGACCGGCCTACGAACCACCAACCAAATGCGGCAATGCAAACCGCGAGGCAAAGCGAAACAGCGAGGGGTTCTACGCGAACTTGTGTGAAACCTTTCTGCGGAGGTTGTACACTGCGGGGTGTATGGAATACTGACTCGAAAACGTCCTGGGCTTCCCTCACAGGGCCGTCAGCTGAGATGGGTAACCCCTTTGCCAATTGTAATAAATCCGTTTCGCAGCAATATTCTTTGATGGCATGCATCAATTCCTTGGGTGTCGAGAATCTATTTTCTGGATCCTTGGCACACATTCGGTGGAGTATTTCAAGAATGCCTTCGGAAATGTCTTGGCGAAAATCCTTCACGGATGGCATCTCACGAGAAGCATGAGCCAATACTTTCCGCAAGACGTGCTGATACTTTTCGCCAGAAAAGGGCACACTACCGGTAAGCATCTTGTAGAACGAGCACCCAAGACTGTAGATGTCACTACGAATGTCGACGGCATGTGTATCAAAAGCTTGCTCGGGCGCCATGAAGTCGATCGTTCCGAAAAGCTGTCCGCTCTCTGTTTCTGTTACATCATCATCCAGATTTCTGATGATCCCCAAATCCAACAGTTTGACTTGGCCATCGCAAGTCACGAAAATGTTCGACGGTTTCACATCCCGATGTACGAAGTTGCTCTCGTAAGCGTATTGCAAAGCTCTTGCGACTTGATGCACGATGGAGCAAGCAACTGGTACAGGTAAATACCCCATCCTTTGAATCCATTGTCCAAGATCCATTCCAACAAGGCGTTCCATCACCACATAGAGTCGCCCGCCCCACTGACCTGCATCTACAATATTTACCAGATTGGGGTGCTGGTATTTATGCGCAAGAGTCATCTCTTTCCTAAATCGCTCGACCACTAGTGGGTCATTCACTGGATCGACTAGCAAAAGCTTGAGGATTACACTCGCACCGCTATCCCTGTCGGTACCCTCGAAGATTGCAGTGGACGATTTGCGGTACAACAGTTTCGATAAACTATACTTACCGCATTGCGACTCGGTTGCAAGGGGAATCGCATCGGACTGCCCTGGAACTGCATTGGATTCCTTTTGTTCGTGAGCGACCGAGATACACT
>JBEICB010000367.1:0-3133 GCA_040373655.1 Pirellula sp.
CAAGACGGAGTTGTGCAAAGCTTTGGCGGAGGTGATGTTTGATGATGAGAATGCGATGGTGCGCATCGACATGAGTGAGTTCATGGAGCGGCACACTGTCAGTCGGTTGGTAGGTGCACCTCCGGGATATGTTGGTTATGAAGAGGGTGGGCAGTTGACGGAGGCTGTTCGCAGACGTCCGTATAGTGTTGTATTGCTTGATGAGATCGAGAAAGCGCACAATGACGTCTTTAACATCTTGTTGCAATTGCTTGATGATGGTCGATTGACCGACGGGCAGAATCGCACGGTCGACTTTACCAATACCATCGTCGTCATGACGAGCAACGTAGGGAGTCAGATGATTCAGAGAGTTGCGGATGAGGGCGGTGGTGTTGAAGAGATGCAGGATGCTGTGCAAGAGTCGTTGAAGGCGAGGTTCTTACCTGAGTTCCTCAACCGGATCGATGATATGATCTTGTTTGAACCGTTGAAGCGAGAGCAGATCCGCAAGATTGTAGCTTTGCAGCTCAAGCGGTTAGAGAAGCAATTGGATGAAGCGCATTACAAGTTCACGATCAGTGATCGCGCGGTCGACGCCATAGCTGAAGAGGGATACGATCCTGTGTATGGAGCTAGGCCACTGAAGCGAGTAATTCAGCGGCGATTGCAAAATGCGATAGCTACCGAGTTGCTCAAGCAAGATGGGCATGACGGAGGATCGATCCATGTCGACTATGTTGATCAGGAGTACCAGATCAAGACATTGTCGAGTTAAGGACGAAAGTTCTCTACGATACCTACTGAACTCAGGCCGATTGCATTCAGCGCAGTGCAAGCGGCTTGTGTTCGTTCGTGGGAGCTGAGTTCTGCATCTGCAACCACAATTGCGGCTTGGATGGCCGAGGGGTTGCCGATCCCTGCAAGTTTTGCTGTCTGTTGCGAGAACATGCAGGAGTCGAGGATGACCAAGTCATATTCTTCGGAGAGTCTTCGGATTAAGTCAGCGGTGTCTTGGGCATGTTGTTCGAGGAACTGCAGTGGGGTTGGTTCCAACAGCGGGAAGACCGTCACTGATTCTTGAACGGACTGAATGGCGACTTCTGCGATAGGTATATGTTCAGAGATGCACTGTGTCCAAGCGTTTGGAGCATCGAGTTGGAGTTGATCCGAGAGGCTTGGGCTAAGTAAATCAGCGTCTACAAGGGCAACGCGGAGGGAGCCGAAGGCGGCAGCGCGAGCTATGTACATGGCGACTGTTGATCGACCCACGCCACGTTCGGCGGAAGTGATTGCGAGTACCTTTAATCCGGCTCTATGGGACGCTACGAGGTGTTGGCTGACGCGGTTCATTGTATCGGCAAAGTGCTGTTCGAGTCGCAGGACGACATCGGGCCAGCACAGCGCGTCGACTTCCCAAGCCGGGGTGATTTTGCCAGGTTTTAACCAAGGGGCTTGTGTGGGGATTGTTGTGGGGTTGGGTTGGTTCGTCGCAGGATTAGAGTCGATTGGAGGGTTGGTATCCCAGGAGCGTAGGAAGGAGGTTGTGGAATGGCTCATGGTTCATCCTGCTGATGGTTCGGTTGAATTGAGGTAAGTTGTATTCGTATTGAGTTGCATCGGCGATGAGGCGAAAGCTTGTATCAGGAAGATCAAGGTGTGTCTTCGAAGTTCGCGCCGATGGGTTGGTATGGTTTTGGTGGTGGGGGAATTTCCATCGAGGTTGGGCGTGAGGTGATGGAGGATGGGTTGGGGATACTGATCGGTTCGTATTTTTGTTTGATTGGGGGATAGGTGTTCCCGGAGAGTGGAGTGGATGCAGTGGTTGGACTTGAGGAATTGGGTTGTGATTTCCAGTCTGCAAGCGATGCAGGGGTAGTTGTTGGAGCGGATGGAGTTGGAAGCTGTTTACCTTGTCGAAGCAGGATCATATCGCGGGTGTTTAGCGACTGGGCGTCGATGGTAGGTTTGTTTCGGTTTGGGGGGAGGGTGAGCGTAGCGGGGGTGGCTAGATTCGGTTGAGTTGCTTGGGGCACCCCTTGCAAGTTCACAGCTGTCCCAGGGAGTGGGGAGGGTAGTGGGGGAGATTGTTCGTAGGAAGCTGTCGAGACGGGTGGATCTTTGATTTCGAGGGTAGGTTTCTCGGCGTTCGTGGCGTCAAAAGAGTTCGAAGCAGCGATTTTTTGGGGGGCGAATGGTGGGAGTGAGGGGGGGATCACAGGTGTCGTTGAGGAAGCTAGTACGACACCGGTCGGTTCGGTGGGTTGGTTGTGGGGTGGGGTAGGGTTTGAGGGGGTGGAAGTGGTTTGCGGAAGTGAGGCAGCGTTGGATCGAGGGGGCGAAGTGTTCGAGTCCGAGTTTTGGGAGGGCATTGTGTAGATGCGGAAGGCGATTAGTACAGTGGCGGCTAGCAGCACAGTGATCGCGGTATTGAGAAGGTTGTTCGTTTTTGGAAGAGGAGATAGTTCGGTATAAGTTTGCGTATTGAGAGTGCTGATTGCTGGGGTGGCAATCGGCCGCGATTGTTGTGCGGTTTCGCAGGATTGGTTCAGGGCCGCAGGTGGTTTGGGTGCTGGGACGCTTGTTGTTGGGAGCGTGTCAATAGAGACATCAGGGAGTGAGAAGAGAACCGGAGCAGTGGGTTTTGCAGGGGTAGATCGTATTGGGGTGGTGCGTCGGTTCATGAGGGCATCCTGCACTGAAAAGGGTTGGGATTTTCAGAAGGGAGGAAAGCGGCTGTGTGGGGTTGGAATCCCGGAAAAGGTGGACTGTAGGAAATCGGCGCGGGAAAATCTAGATCGGCTTTGGGGAGCGACCCTTAGGGTTCGCGCAAAGACGCGAAGTGTGCGTCGATTCAAAATATGGTGCGGTCCTTTACGTGGTGCGGTCCATTACGTGGAGCGGTCCATTACGTGGTGCGGTCCTCCCGGGCCGCAAACACGAGCGCAGCGAGGCGTCAGGTGGGCTTGGGGTGTGCTGACGATTGCGCGGACTGCGGGCCAGGAGACCCACACCACGATAGGGCCGCAAACACGAGCGCAGCGAGGCGTCAGGTGGGCGTGGGATGTGCGGACGGAGTCTCACGCAAAGACGCGAAGACGCAAAGAAGACCAGAACATTTTGAGTCGCGTGGCGGGATGTTGGTGGTAGCACA
>JBEICB010000203.1:0-8665 GCA_040373655.1 Pirellula sp.
ACCTTCCCTAGGGGCCTTTGCCGTATTCCGCAATCGTATCGACGAACTCATCTCCGAAATGGCTTCCTCAGCTCAGAGTGCTTTTGCTCCAATCCGTAGACGCCTACCAAATTCAAACACCGGAGCGAGAGCCAGCGTCGTTCCGCCTCCCCGCATCCAATAATTCCCGCATTCGATAATTCCCGTACCCAGTAATCGAAGCCAATCGCCGCAAAATCCCGATGCGCAAAGATTGTTACTCAGTTCGTTCTTGCGGTTTTCACTCTAGAAGTGCTCTCCCCCCCCAATTGGGCCGTTATTGCTCAACGTAATTTTGCAGTTCTAACCGTAGGCGCTGTGGCAGATGATCCACTCGAATTCTCCCGGAAACCTCGGCGTACAATACGGAATATGCTAAACTGTAGGTGCCTTAGTAAGCCCTTTAATCATCTACCTCCACACAAGTCTCTGCTCTGGATAGTCTCTTGGCCGACGACCCATTTAAACGCACCGCTCCAGTTTCACCCAACACGTCGGTTCCCAACGCCGCAGTCCAAGCCACCGCGCTGACCGATGTTGGCATGCGAAGAGCGAACAATCAGGACAATTACGCCATCGTCCTCGCTGCGGACCAAGACCAATGGCAACGTACCGGCGATCTGTTGATTGTCGCCGATGGCATGGGTGCCCATGCCGCTGGCGAACTTGCAAGTCAACTCGCCGTCGAATTGATCCCCCACCACTTCTCAAAACTCACCTCAAAACATGAACTTCCCGATGCCCTCGCAAGAGCATTCGAGGAAACAAACAGAGAAATCCATCGCAAGGGAATGATAAACCCGGAATTCCGGAGTATGGGTACTACAACCTGCGCGCTGGCAATCCTCCCGATCGGCGCAGTCATTTGCCATGTTGGCGATTCCCGCATCTACCGCTTGCGTGATCAAACCTTTGAACAACTTACCTTCGATCATTCTTTAGTTTGGGAGATGCAGCAATCCGGTGAGATTAGCGAAGAATCAATCCGAAATAGCGTGATCCCGAAGAACGTTATCACGCGCTCGCTCGGCCCCAGTCCCACAGTGATGATTGACGTCGAAGGCCCGTTTTCAGTCAAAAAAGGTGACCGCTTTTTGCTCTGCAGCGACGGTCTCAGTGGCCAACTTGCAGACGAAGAAATCGGCAGTCTACTAAGTCTGCTCGATATCCATGCAGCAGCCAAAGCCATGGTAGACTTGGCTAATTGTCGAGGTGGCCCAGACAACATCACGGTCGTGATAGCGGAAGCACAACGCGACATCGGAATGGATTCAAAGTCAGCCTCTTCATCGTCGACAAAAAACGTCGGTGCATTTCCAACCCTTTTCGGACTCTTGGCCGCAATCGGATTTCTTACCGCGCTGTTCCTTGCATTCGTCCAGCAAATCCCACTGGCACTGGTATTCTCTGCCGCAGCTCTCATCGCACTGGTCACCGGTTGGATCAAGATGAGCACTGAGAAACCAGCCGAAACACTCGGTAAGGGGATCGGAAAAGCCCCATACCGTAAGTACGCGCTGAAACCCTCCATCGCTTTCGCAAATGAACTCCACCTCGCAGTTCGCGATTTGACCGATTGGCTTAAAGCCAACGGAGCTTCGCGAAAACTAACCGCCCTTGAATCCAGCATTTCGGCATCCAAGCGTCTGATTGACGGGAAAAACTCCAAGGATGCCATCAAGCAACTTGCTAAACTACTTGTGGAAGTCACGCAGGAAATTCGTGATCGGCGCAAGGAAGAAGACGAAGGCCAAGTCGACTACTGAGCCGAATATTTTAGATCCTACAGCCCACCCTCTGAATTGCCCGCTATTTGCTCGCTCCGAACCTGATCGCTCGGTATCGGCTTGTCGTCGATCAAGATCCGCATCGATGACGACTCCATTTCATCGTACTGACCTGATCGGATGCAGTACAAGCAACCTAACAACGCCACACCTCCTAAAAGAATCGCAACCGGTAAAGCGATGTACAGTACACTCATTCCACGCCTCTAATGCTCAGAGCCCTAATTCGTTCTCGGCGGAAATGTCTTGGCCGACCAAGCCATAATCAGCACCGTGATCCCCGAGATTGGCATAAAAATCGCCGCAAGCAGCGGATGAATCAAACCGCTTGCCGCCAGACTTATTGTGATCGTATTGTAAATCAACGACGCAGCAAAGCATCGATAGATTCCCGAAACAGTACGCTTTGAAGCATCGATCAGCCGCAACAAACCAGATAACGGGTCCTCTCCAATATAGATCGGAGCATTTCGCAGCGAAATCTCCGATGGGCCGCGAACTGCAATACCGACGTCTGCAATTGCTAAAGCAGCCGCATCGTTTACACCATCTCCGACCATAACCCGAGGTCCAACATCTGGCCGAGCTATTCGTTGTAATTTCTCCTCCGGACTTACCCCCCCAGCTACCTCTTTCCACTTCACTCCCTTACGCCCCATCATTTCCGCAAACGCATGGACTCGCTCGACTGAATCACCAGAAAGCAGTCCGACTTCCCATCCCATTTGCTGTAGGTTGATGAGCGTTTCAACAACACCGGGTCGCAATGCATCCCCCAACATAAATACACCCACCGGCTCACCATCCACTTCGACCGTTACGCGCATCAGCGTTGAATCATCCCGAACCGATCCAACGCTTTCCGATAGAAAGGCTACAGATGAATCGGAACGTTCACCACGCAAAAGGAACCGATTCATCCGTTCGTGGCTCAGTACAATACCTTGTAAACCTAGTCCATAGATCTGCTCGACTTGGCTCGTTTTTACCCCTATCTGAGACTCCTGACCCACGAGTGGTTGCAGGTAAGCACAAAGAGCACGTGCGACAGGGTGGTCCGATTGCGATTCGAGCGCAAGGACACCTGGCAAAACCCATGCAGGCCCATCCCAATGGATCACTCGCAAATCGCCCGTGGTCAAAGTACCAGTTTTATCAAACCAAATCGTCCCAGGCTTCGCCAATCGTTCCAATGAGTTCCCATCGCGAATCCAAATTCCTTCCCTTGCTGCCCGTCCTAATGCGACGGTGATCACTAACGGAGCGGCGAGTGCCAATGCGCATGGGCAAGCGATCGTCAGCAGAGCAATCGTATGCTCAATAGCAGTCTGCCAGCCACTTATCATCCACCAGGAGGTTGCGGTACCGATCGCGATCACTAAAACGACCCAAACAAATATCCCACCCACTCGGTCGGCGAGCCGGATCAACGGTGTGCGATCCGCACTCGCTTGCCGTATCAACTCATTGAGTTGCCCCAATCGACTCTTCTCAGCAGCAGCCTGTACACGCACCCACAGCGGAGAACGCAGGTTCAATGTTCCACCGATAACCTCCCCGCCAACTGAAACCCTCTGGGGGCGACTTTCACCCGTTAAAAAGGCGGTTTGCAGATAACTCTCTCCCCGTTCTACAACTCCATCAGCTGGTACTTTTTCTCCTGCTAAAACCCTTACCAAATCACCTCGCTGTAGCCGGTAAGCTGGCACGGTCGTCTCGGCCCCATCCCCGGAAATACGCAAAGCATCCATATCTTGAAACCGTAGCAACTTGGATATCGATAGCCCAGACCGATATTGTGCTCGATATTGAATGTATCTCCCCACCCTGAGCAATAGAACAAGTGAAGCGAGCGAATCAAAATACACATCGCTCGATCCCCTAGCCGCTCCCACGAAACTACCGATCGTTCCGACAAACAGTCCAATCGCAACCGGCACATCCACATGCGGCACTCGAGTCTTGAGTGACTGCCAAGCGGACTGAAAAAAGATACGCCCAGGATACAAGGCAGACAACAAGCCAAGAATTGCACCCGTCCATCGCAGAAACACGGCGTGACTCTCCGCCATGCCAGTGGCTTCTCCGGCATAAAGGGAAATGCCAATCCACATCGCATTAGCCGCAAGAAAAAAAGCAACTGCGATCCCTTTCCAATGCTCCCGCTGCATCGCAAGCTGTTCGGTATCCTCCTCCGTGTGCGGCATCCAAGGACGCAACACATAACCCAACCGCGACAGATGATCTGCAACTTGCTTCGGTTGGGTCTTCGAAGGATCATAGATCAATTCAACCGATGCGTCACTCCATCGCACGCGCGCCGAGCGCAATCCCTCTATCGATGGCTGAACACTCTCAATCAACCACGAACAAGCCGCACAATGGAGACCATCGACTCCCAATCGAACTCTACAAAGTCCGTCCGAAAACGCTTCGACCTGCACGCCCGCGGCTTCTAAGTCACGCAAAACTTCCGAAGATCGAATGCGGCGCACCGGATGCGGACTCTTTTCGGATAAATCACGAAGTGAATAAAAATCCTCCAGCCCCAAGCCGTGAATCAACGCATAAGCACCCATGCACCCCTGACAGCAAAACACTTTCCCTTGAGAATCCGTCGCGCTATCCTTCAACTCGCCCTGCAAATCCCCTCGCGTATAGCCCCAAGCAGCCGGATCATCGGTTCGCGTCTGCAGTCCACAATGCGCACACCGCAAAGTCGTCTTACATCCAGATTCCCCGCTCGCCAAAGCACCACTCATTGAGTCTCTTCCGTACAACAAGGCAGCGGAGTCTCGCCAATCGCTTCGACATCCTCCACTGTAGTTCTTGACTCGCCGGAGATATTCACACGTTTCAATCCACCCAAATCGACTTCCGACCGAGCCGCCCAGGTCCAAAAGCCAAATGCGATCAACATCAATGCCGCAATCCACTGAAACGATTGAGGATGAATACGATGCAACCATTGCGAGCCCTGAGAAACCAATCCCAACCAAGGCAACGTACCGAGCCAAAAAGCGAACATCATCGCCATCGATTGGAAAGCATCCCCAGCACTCGCCGATGCTAACGCAAAAACATAAAGCCATCCGCATGGCAACCAAGTACTGATCAATCCCCAGCTATATGCATTACCAACCGGGCCGAACCTAGGAACCCTCTTTCGAAACGCAATCAAAAACCGATTCCAACCCTCAAAAAACTTAGAATGCGATACCCCGCTATCTCCACTCGTCAGTAATTTCCAGACCCGAAATCCCCCCAATAAAATCATCGCTAGTCCAACGAACTTTGCGACCCACTGCCCGATACCCAAGTGATCCCCGACTCCATTCCCTGCACTGGCCAATCCTCCCATGAGCGCACCGAGCAATAAGTAAGTCGTTAGCCGCCCCAGATGATAAGCACTCTGCTTTAATACACTTGAAATCCTGCTGATCGCAGGGATGTCAACAAGCGTGCTTTGCCCGCCCCCAGACACGCTTGCTCGAATAGCCCCCTCTGAGCGTGTCGCAAGCAAAGCAAAGGGGCCGCACATACCCACGCAGTGAACGGAGCCTAACAACGAAGAAACAAAAACAGCTATCAACAACTCAATCACGGACGCTCCCAATTCTTTTGAATCTCTTCGACAAAGATCGACGTCTCATCACCCGTGCGTCGAAACTCAAACGAAAGCTGCCACTTTCCATCCCGCTCTACATCCAATTCAGCAAAGTACTCTCCAGGAATGTCCTCTCTGGCTTGCAAAACCGCCGTACGATGCTCCGCAACACGCGTAAAATGATAAGCGTGCAAGGTCCCTTGCCCGCTTAAACCCAACCCATCCTTGTCAACTATCGTAACTACAATCCCCAACGGATCCAAAGATCGCGCATACGTCGCACGCCAACCCAAACGGTCCGATGCCAACTGTCGATCCTTACGAACTTGCCAATCGATCGCATCCTGGCTGTAGTTCGGTAACGGACGAAAAGAAGGATCTCCAACCGCCATATACACCGCCATCCCTGCCACTCCTAAGTTGATGGCCATCAACGCAAAGATAAACAGCCACCAAAATGCAGCAGAACGCCGCTCGCTCGTGGCAACTTTCCGCTTGGCCACCGACAACTCTCCGGCCCCGCCGGTATTCGCGGAATGCTTATCGAAAAGATCCATCGACGGTGTACCTACCGAAGATTGCGGTCCAACCAACTGGCTCGGCCCATTGCCCGAGTTGATCGGTTCAGTGCCTACACCTTTTAATCCCAATGAGGATTCTGCCATCATTTCAACGCCATTTCTCATCCGCACACATTATCAGAGTATTCACATATTATCGCCTGCTAGCCACTTCCCCTCAATCCAAACCGTCTCAGGATCCCAATTAGCGACAAATTGCCATCTCGACAAAAATGCATTCCCGCGGAGGTTCCCTCCTACCACTTCGAATTCGCACTAAAGAGTGCGAAAATTATCGTTTCTCCCCGTTGGATCCAGCCAGATTCCCTCCCGAATGACCTTGGAAAACGTTATCCTATTGCAGTGGCCAAATCTAGCGCCTCCGCCAGAATCCAAAGACATTAGTCTGCGGACACTCCAGCGTCTGCGGTTGCTCAGCAATCGTGTCGTCCCCTGCCACCCTCGACTCGTCATCGAAATGCCATATTTAGAAATTACCAGCGGACCGGCGATGGGTCGCCGAATCCAGTTAGAGAATCCTCAATACCTGATCGGACGACACCCCGAATGCCATGTCGTCCTAGAAAACCCCATCGTTTCGCGACAACATGCTGAGATTTTTGCTCAGGATCAAGGCTACGCGATCAAGGATCTAGAAAGCCGCAACGGAACGTTCGTCAACGGGAAACTCATCGGTGGCCCTACCCCCCTCAATGACGGTGACACAATTCGAATCTGCGACATCGAACTCGCCTTCGGAGACGAAAATGTCGAAAGCTCCTACCGTGGCTCCTTAGCTCCATCAAAAAATTCAAATCTCGGTGTGCTGATCGCCGAAGACGAAGACGAGGATGCAGGCTCAAGATCTGTCACTGCGAAACTCGATGTGCGAGGAAGCCAATTCGGTGTTCAACTCTCGGCATCTCCAGAAGCGAAACTATCAGCACTTTTGGAGATCATGAAAAACCTCGGGAAGACCGTTGGACTCGAAGCGGTTCTCCCCAAGGTCCTCGATTCGCTGTTCACCATTTTCCTACAAGCCGACCGGGGCTTCATTATTCTCAAGGACGAAGCCGGGAACTTGATTCCCCGCTGGGTCAAAGCTCGCCGACCCGATCAAGAAGATAAGATTCGCTTGTCGCGAACCGTTCTTCGCGAAGTCATCACAAACAAACAAGCGATCATTTCACTCGATGCTGAAAACGATTTCAGCATGAGCGAAAGCATCGCAGACTTTAAAATTCGCTCGATGATTGTGGCCCCTCTTCTGAACTCCGAAGGGGAAGCGCTCGGAGCAATTCATATCGACTCCGTACAAACCAAAGGTGGATTCGAAAGCAAAGACCTAGAGATTCTCGTCGGTGTGGCCAATCAGGCCGGCATCGCCATCGAAAACGCACAACTTCACGAGCGAATGATCGCGCAGAAACTTGTCGAACAAGACCTTGAACTGGCAAAACAAGTTCAAATGGCGTTCTTACCGAAGAAATCGCCCACATGCAGCGGATATGCCTACTACCAATACTACAACCCAGCACAACAGATCGGCGGAGATTACTTCGACTACCTAGACCTAGACTCCAACCGCGTCGCCATCGCTCTGGCTGACGTGGTTGGACACGGTGTTGCCGCAGCGATGTTCATGGCAAAACTATCAGCTGAAACCCGATTTGCATTCGCGTCGATCCCAGATCCACGCAAAGCCATGGCACTACTGAACGATCGAATCACCGCACTAGAAGCCGACCGATTCATCACCATGTCAGTGATTATCCTCGACAAGTCAACTCACAAAGCAACGATCGTTATCGCAGGTCACATGCCCCCTATTCATTACCACGCCGACGGGACCATCACTGAACCAGGCGAAGACATCTCGGGACCACCATTGGGTATTATGTCGGATATCGAATTCGAATCGGCAGAAATCACCCTCCAACCCGGTGAATGCTTAACGATGTACACCGACGGTATATTTGAAGCTCCAAACGCGAAACACGAACAGTATTCGATCAAACGCGTTCGCGAGATCATCCAAAATGCCAAGGGACGCGTTGAAGAAGCAGGCGAAATCCTCGTCAAGTCTGTTCTTCAACATATCGACGGGTGTGAACAGGAAGACGACATGTGCGTCGTCATCGTCGGCCGTACTGCCTAACAGCTAATGTCGGCTATTCGACTCCACCGACACACGTCGATCTCCTAACGCTGTTCCGTCACAGGCTCGCTTTTGTCCTGATGGAGCTTCGCAAGTCTTTCGTTGCCAAGCATTCCGTACGCACGAGCCAACTTTTGATGAAGTTTATAACGCTCCCGCATCGACGTACGCGCTAAAGCCGATTCCAGTTGCTCTATAGCCTCAGGAATTTCATTAGACTCCAACAAAATGGCACCTAGTGTATCGCGATACGTCGCAATCTGTTCATTCGTCTCAATGGCTTTCTTCGCTAATAATTTGGCGCGTTGAATGTCCTTGGGTTCGCGAGTTGCAAGCAACCAAGCAAGATTATTGAGCGATGAACCATGGTCAGGTTTCAACTCCAACGCAGTCTCCAAATCCTTCTTCGCATCCTCAATCCGCTCTTCGATCACCGCAAGAATACTTCGCGTGAAATACAGTGTTGGATCAGGCCCTTTAGCTTGCATACTCTCAGAAAGATACTGAAATACGCTTTCTTTCTCCTCCACACCCT
>JBEICB010000332.1:0-4122 GCA_040373655.1 Pirellula sp.
CGACCTGAAGGTGGACCGCGACCAGAAGGTGGACCGCGACCAGAAGGTGGACCGCAAGGACAAATGCGAGGACTAGCACCGGAGCGATTTGTCGAACGAGCGCTTCAATTTGATCGTGATGGGGATGGCAAGTTGAACAAAGATGAATTGATGGAGTTCGCGCGTTCGATGCCAGGACGTGGACAGGGTGGCGGGCAAGGACCTGGCTTCGGTGGTCCCGGAGGCCCTGGTGGCCCGGGAGGGTTTGGTGGCCCGGGAGGGTTTGGTGGCCCGGGAGGTCCTGGAGGACCGGGAGCTGAGGGGCGACGAGGTGGTGGACCTGGTCGTGAAGGTGGTGATGCCGGCCAGCGACCTCGCCGTCCTGATGGGGCTTAATGTTGCGAGACGGTTTGTGATCCGTTGTGTAAGTTGCGGTTGGAATTGGTAGAGTGGGCTGAGTCGTCCACTCTACTTTGGGACTGCCTTTACTTTGGGACTAATCTTTTGGGAGGCGAAGGTGTTCTAACGGCGTTCACACGGAGATTGTCGCTGATCGCTCCGCGATCAGATTGTTCTTGACGTTTCTTATGTCGTTTTTGAATTTTATTTAGTGCGGGTCTGTGGAGAGATTTTTGGGGCTATGGGGAAGAGGTTGTGTCTGAGGAGTTTTAAGGGAACTCACCACGGATCGCAGGAGCGATCCGCGACAATGGTACAGCACTCACCACGGATCGCAGGAGCGATCCGCGACAATGGTGAGACGCTCACATGGATTAGGAGCGTCGGATGCGGTGGGGGACAAAACGGCTGGTGTTGTGAGTGATGGGTTGAATGTCCTCGCGGATTCCTAGTCCGCAAGCTCGATCTCCAATGATCCAGCTACCTAACACTGCATAACCGGTTTGGGAATGAAACAACGGATGATAGGCTTGGTAGACGCAAGGCTGATCCCAGTAGGGGCCTTCGGTGATCTGATTACCCACGGATTGTTGGGTGTTGATTGAAATGTTGCTTCCTTCACGAGCCAAGATTGGTTTTCGAACGAAGTCGGATTGCAGTGGTTCGAAGGATGCAGGTAGCAGGTACTTGCTATCTGGGAATAGGTCCCAGAGGATTGCCAGGATGGTTTTGTTAGAGAGCAGCATCTTCCATGGCGGTTCAAGCCATACGGTGGAGGATGAGAGCAAGTGCTGTGCGAATTCTTCTTGGATCATCCATTCCCACGGGTAGAGTTTGAACAAGTGATTTATAGGATTGAGTTGTGTGTCCAAGAAGACTTTGTTGGCCGGGTCGTACCCGATGTCTTGCATATCCAAATACTCCGTTTCAATGCCGGCTTGCGCTGCTGTATCGCGAAGGTAAGTGACATTGCCGAAGTCTTCGTCATGGTTTGCGGTGGCGGCGAAGTGGACTCGACTCCAGCCTTGTTGCCGTAGGTACCGCCACGCTTCGATCAGTTGCTCGTGGATACAGTTGAATTGATCGAATTGGGTAATGACCTGGTTTTTGGGTTGGGTGTCTTCGAGCCAATGCCATTGAACAACAGCGGCTTCGAAAAGGGAGGTCGGTGTGTCGGCGTTGTATTCGAGAAGTTTGGGGGGAGAGTTACCATCCCAGGCGAGGTCGAAGCGGCCGAAGAGAGTCGGTTGGTCGTTTTCCCAGCTTTCTTTGATCCAACGATGGAATCGTACGGGAATTGAGAATTCCGCGAGGCGATCGTCTTCTAAGACAACTTCAACGGCTTCCAAGCACATTGCGTGTAGGACATTGGTCGCTTGTTCGAGGACTTGGATTTGTTCGTAGGTGAATTCGAAGTATCCGGATTCATCCCAGTACAAATCGCCATCGATGGTGTGGTAATTAAACCCGATGGCTTCGACCGCTTGTCGCCAATTCGGGCGCAGTGGTTCAGCGATTCGTTTCATGAACGGTTTGAGCTAGCTCAGTAGAGAAGTAATTTGGTGGCGAACTGGTTAGGAAGATGTCGAAAGGGCACTTCCGGTGCGGCCGAAACCGCCGGAGGACACTCGTGGGGTGCTTGTGGGACTCGAAGTATGTGTGGTAGAAGGTGCAAAGCCAGAGGTGCGTCCTGCCGTGGGAGTGCTGTGAATGGGTGATTGCGGATGGGTAGCCGTCTGGCCTGCATGGCTACCGGTGGTTACGGGTGCAGGTGTACGACTTCCCCATCCCCACATCCAGAACCATGGGAAAACACTTGGGGTGTGATGAGCCGTAGAGTGTTGAGGATTTGAGTTATTGTGCCCGCTTGCTTGCGAGTTTTCGTTCCCTGGTTGACCGGGTTCTGGTTCGCAAACGATTTCCTTCGGTGGTTCGCCGGGTTGTGCTGGGGTGCTGCAATTCGATGGTTTGGTGACGACCGGTTTTTTGGCGGCTTCGCAGCCGATCCCTGTAACGGTAGGGAGGAAAAGAGTCAGGATGACTTTGGTGCTGCGTTTCATGAGTGAAAAGCCCAACGATATACGTTGGATTTCTTACAAGGACGTTTTGGGAAAAGTGGCCAAGTGTGTCATTCCCAATGGTGGGGCAGGACACTGAATACTCGGCATAGAACGCTTCAAGTATAGGCGATCTATCGGAAAAAAACGTCAAGGTCGACTAAAAAAGGCTTAGCCACGCCGATCTACACTAGCCAGTGCGATTTGCTCAAGTGCTTGTAAAGACTCGACTTGCGACGGACGGAGCGTCAAATTCTTGATCGCACTGCGAAGGTCGTCGATCGCAGAAGCTATGAACTGTTTGGCGCGGTTGAGAGTGTATTCCGACGCGTCGCTTGCGGCCAAAAGTTTCTTCAACTCCTCCTTTGCGGCGGAGGGAGTATTTTGGAGGGAGGCCAGGAAGGACTGCCGTTCCGTCGCTGGCATACTGGCCAGGAGGTAGATCCAAGGGAGCGTTGGCTTGTTGTGGTCGAAGTCTGACCCGAGTGTCTTTCCAGACTTTTCACTATCTCCCCAAACATCGAGCCAATCGTCGAAGATCTGGAAGGCGACACCAAGTTTCTCGCCAAAGGACTGCATTGCATCGATTGACGTTTGGTTCGCTGAAGCGGACCAAGCACCCATAGCGCAACTGACACCGCAAAGTGCTCCGGTTTTTCGAGCGAGCAAGTCGACATATTGGGCTTCGGTCAGGGACCAGTTTGCGATAGAACGATTTTGATCGATTTCTCCTTCGCACACTCGTTTGGCCGCTTGGGCGATCAAACGTCCGGGGACGGTCGAGTCACCTGCGTTTGCTAGTTGGTAGGCGTGCGTAAAAAGCCAGTCACCGACAAGGATGCTAGTCGGAACGTCCCATTGAATGTGGACGGTCGGTTGATGACGTCGGAATTCAGCAACGTCGAGAATATCGTCGTGGATGAGTGTTGCGGTATGAACTAGTTCGACCACCATGGAAAGTCGGACGGATTCTTCGGTGCTGGCACCAAAAAGTTCGGCGGACAGGAGCGTTAGTGCGGGGCGGAGTCGTTTACCGCCGAGTTTGCTGACATATTGGAGGACTTCTGCGACATCTGGAGAAGTCGACGTAAGTTCCTTGGCCAGTTGTTCCTCGAATTGTTGGAGCCGAGGGGCAATGGACTTACAAGCCCGAGCGAAGGCAAGTTTGTAGGATTCGATTGCGGGGTTGGCCGCGCTAGGACGCTCGAGAGCAACAGCAGATTTGGGCACCGAGTCGATGGAGGATGATCGGATGGATGCGGTCGCTAGTTCCATGGTAGTTTCATTCGTTTCGTCGGAAATCGCCTCGCATCCCTCCCGATTTTTCTACAAGGTGGATCGAAAGAATTTCCATGGACTTATCCACGGATTTCGCCATGTCGTAGAGGGTCAAGGCGGCGATAGAAGCACCTGTAAGAGCTTCCATTTCAGCCCCTGTTTTACCATTGGTGATAACTTCGCAGTGAACTTTGACTTCTTTATTCTGGTCGTTGAAATCGAAACTAAACTTACAACTTTCTATGGCAATGCTATGACAAAAAGGAATCAGGTTTGCAGTATTCTTAACAGCCATTGTACCGGCAACAATTGCTGTATTAAACACAGGTCCTTTTGCTGAAATTATTTCATTGTTAAACAGCAGCGAATAAATAGCTTCGGGTAAACAGATTATGCCGCTTGCTTTTGC
>JBEICB010000267.1:0-5892 GCA_040373655.1 Pirellula sp.
TAGCGACGACACGATCGATGCAAGCGCCTGGACTGGAAGTGGTATTTGGGTAAATGCGTACGGCGGCAACGACACTGTTCGTGGCGGTTCAAGCAACGACACGATTTTAGGTGGCGATGGTAATGACAGTCTATATGGAAATGGCGGGAACGACGGACTGAGCGGTGAGGCTGGCAACGACACTATCACGGTCAATAACCTCCTGTTTTCTAGCATCGACGGCGGTTCCGGTACCGACAAACTGGCCCTGGGTGGCGCTGGATTCATTGCCAATCTCATCAACCAAAACAACATCTACCGCATCGAACAAATCGATATCACGGGGTCGGGAAATAACTCCCTGATGATCAACCAAGCTCGGGTACTTTCCCTCTCGGACTCAACCGATACGCTCATCGTTAGCGGTAACGTCGGAGACTCCGTAGCCAAGGGCTCCGGTTGGTCCTTTGCCGGTACCGAAACCATCAGCGGCTCTCTCTACAAAAACTACACCCAAGGTGCCGCGACGCTCAAACTCCAGCAAGCTACCGACGTCGCACTGCGTCGTCTTGTTGGCTCCTACTCCAACACCCTGGATTCGGCCAACCCCGATGGGTTTTCCGGTACCTTTGATATCGTGCCGGTCCAAGGCTTCCAAGGGCTCGGCCCCACCGCCAATCCTTTCAATACCAGCTTTCTACGGAGCAGCAGTTCGGCCACGCTGTCACTCTCCAATCTACCAGCTCACGATCGTATCGATATCGGATTCCTGCTTGCAATCATCGATTCCTGGGATGGTGGAACCAGCGACTATTTCAATCTCCTTGTCGATGGAACAACCGTTTTCAGAGAATCTTTCCATTACAACAATCAATCGAGCCAGTCCTACTCTCCCCCCGCCGGTGGGCTCATCAGCTTCGGAACCCAACTGGGATTCGGTAGTTGGACCGATGCAGGTTACAATATGAGCCGAGAGCCTAGGCTCCAGTCGATCCCCCACTCGGGCTCAACCCTCACGATAACCTGGCTTGCCAACGGACCCGGATGGCAGGGTGGTACCGACGAGTTTTGGGCGATCGATAACCTTTCGATCGGACTAGTTAAAACGGGACTGTCTGTTCCCGATAACCTCGGTGACAATCAGTACGTTGGTACCCTCAGCAATACCGATATCGATCTTGCAAGCACCTTTACCTACTCGCTGGTCTCAGGTTCGGGCGATACCGACAACGCTTATTTCTCGATCGTAGGAAACGAACTGAAAACCGCCCAAGCCCTGAATCCGAGCAAGTCCTCGTATTCGATCCGAGTTCGTGCAACCGACGACAACGGTGTACCTTTTGAAAAAACCTTGACCGTAAACGTTATCTCCTCCAACAAAGCCCCTACCGACATTAGCCTATCGGCCAACTCGATCGCCGAAAATGCTGGGGATAACGCTACGGTTGGGACTCTCACGACGAACGATCCAGATACCAACGACTCCTTTACTTACTCACTCGTCGCGGGTGACGGTTCAACCGACAACGCAGCGTTCAACATCAGTGGCAATGCGCTACGCGGCAGCAACAGCTTCAACTTTGAAGCAAAATCGAATTACTCGGTTCGGATCCGATCAACCGACCAAGGTGGCCTGTACACCGAAAAGGTCTTTACCATCAACGTCAGCGACGTGAACGAGTCGCCTACCGACATCAGCCTATCGGCTAGCACCATCGCAGAAAATGCGGGGGATAACGCAACGGTCGGTACTCTGACAACGACCGACCCGGATACGACCGACTCCTTGACTTATACACTTGTCGCGGGGGATGGCTCAACCGATAACGCCGCCTTCAACATAAGCGGCAACACTCTGCGCGCTAATAGTAGTTTCAATTTCGAGGCAAAGTCAAGTTACTCGGTGCGGATCCGATCTACAGACCAAGGTGGACTCTACACAGAAAAGGTCTTCACGATCAATGTCTCCGATGTGAACGAAACACCAACGAACATCAGCCTTTCATCCAATACGGTCGCTGAAAACGCAGGAGCCAACGCAACCGTCGGGACTCTGACAACGAGCGATCCGGACTCCAACGACTCCTTCACTTATACACTTGTCTCAGGGGAAGGCTCAACCGACAACGCCGCCTTCAACATCAGCGGCAACACTCTGCGCGCCAACAGCAGTCTCGACTTCGAAGCCAAATCGAGCTACTCGATTCGAATACGATCGACCGACCAAGGTGGCCTTACCACCGAAAGAGCTTTCGTTGTCAGCGTCCTCGACGCCAATGACCCACCGCGATTCGGTCAACCGAGCTATGCGTTTGTGATCCCTGAAGGCAGCTCTCAAAATCCAACAATCCAGGCAATAGGATTATCGAGTCGCCCTGGAATCACACGCGATGGCCGCTACTTCACCTTTACCAGTGGTGCCGGCAATCTCGTTCCCGGAGACACCAACGCCTTGGACATATTTTTAAAGGATACGCTGAGCAATTCGACGATCGAGATCTCCAACACCGCTACCGGTGCTCAGGCCAATGGGGATTCGTTCAATGCATCGATCACCCCGGACGGTCGATTTGTTGTTTTCGAGAGCTACGCGTCCAACTTGGTACCTGAAGACACCAGCCGCACCGGCGATATCTTCGTCCGGGACATTCAAAGAGGGACGCTGGTTCGCGTCTCGACGAGCAGCTCGGGAGTCGAAGGCAACGGTCGCTCGTTTAGCCCGAGTATTAGCGACGATGGGCGTTATGTTGCGTTCCGGAGCGATGCAACCAATCTCGTAGATGGCGACACCAATGGGTTTGGAGATGTATTCGTCAAGGATCTACAAACAGGTAGCCTCAGTCGAATCTCCGTTGCCGCAGATGGTACCCAGGGGAACAATCACTCCTTTGAGCCAGCCATCAGCGGCAACGGTCGGATGGTCGCCTTCCGTAGCTATGCCTCTAACCTCGTCCCTGGCGTAGACAACAACTTGGAAGACATCTACGTCAAAGACCTTTCGACAGGCACGGTTACTCGAGCCAACACCAGTAGTTCGGGAGCCCAAGGAAACAACGCAGTATTCTACCCAAGCCTCAGTTTCGATGGACGCTATGTTAGCTTCCCAAGCACTGCGAATAATCTGGTGACTGGGGACACTAACAATTCGTGGGATATTTTTGTCAAGGATCTTCAAACAGGTGTCACCACTCGGGTCTCGACCAATAGTGCCGGAGTGCAATCCAATGGCGCTTCGAATTATGCGAGCATCAGTTCAGATGGACGCTTTGTGACCTTCCAAAGCCTTGCATCGAATCTAGTGACTGGGGATACCAATGCCAAAGCCGACATTTTCGTCAAGGACCTTCAGACCGGTACGACCACACGCGTCAGCACCGATTCGTCCGGAATTGAGGCAAACAATTCGGCGGTGGACTCCATCATCAGCGCCGATGGCGGTTTCGTCGCGTTCTCGAGTTTGGCAAACAACTTGGTTGGAGGGGATACCAACAACCAACAAGACGTATTCGTCAAAAATCTTCAGACGGGAACGACCACCCGAATATCCACCGGTGACTCCAGTAATCCCTTAGGAAGTGTTGTTGCATCGGAGCAAGATCCTCAGGATACCGTTGTGTACTCGCTAACTGGATCTGGGTCAGAGAATTTCATCATCGATCGCTTCACCGGACGCGTCAGCCTATCCGCATCAGCAAACCTGAGTTACTCGTCGGTGACCAACTATTCACTTAAGGTGATCGCTAGCGACTCCCAGGTCAGCACCGAAACACCATTGGACATACAAATCGTGGAAGGATTTGTCCTCCAAGGCACCCCAGGTAACGATTCTTTGGTGGCGACTTACACCGGGGACGGGAACAGCTCGGATTGGACGATCACTCGTAATGGAGCAAACCTCTACACCGGTTCAGTTCCTGCTGGCAAAAGATTGCTCATCAACGGGCTGGGTGGTACCGACACCTTAATCGTCACCGGCAGGGCTGTTGCGGACCTATTCCGGGTGGAAGGCAATCAGATCACACTCAATGGGATCGACGTTGCAGGATACAACGTAGAGGCATATCAGGCCCGGGGTATGGAAGGGGATGATGTGCTGCAATACATTTCTGGCAACGCCATATTTGATGGGGGGGCTGGAATCGACCAAGTTGCCATCGGCACGGGTGCAGGTACGTGGAATATCATCGGTGCAGGGTCTGGTACATTGAATTCAGGGTTGTCATTTGTGTTGACCGAATCGCTTTTAGGCGGATCGGGCGATGACTCGTTTGCCTTTGGAGCGAGCGGCACAATAACGGGTAAAGTGTTCGGTGGCGCTGGTACCGATACGCTAGACTTCACGCAGAAGACCTCCGCATTGACAGTGAATCTTGCCTTGCGGACAGCCACCTCAACAGGTGGGTTCGAAGGGATAGAGACGATCGTCGGTGGGGCCAACAGTGGCGACACAATGATCGGACCAAATGACACGAACAATTGGAATATCACGGGTATAGACCGAGGTGATACGCTTGGTGGCCAAGTCAGTTTTCAGTCGTTCGAAAGACTAACTGGTGGAACCTCTGCCGACAGTTTCTATTTCACAAACAACGGTCGTCTCACAGGGCCAATCAACGGTGGTACTGGGATCGACGTAATCGACTTGAGCAGCAGGACCGACGCACTGGATGTCAGGCTGGGGACCACGCCTAGTGTGGCCAATATCGCTGGTGGATTTACCAGTGTTGAGAGCCTGACTGGAAACAATGTTGCAACAAGCAAGATCACGGGTGCCAACGGCACGACCGCTTGGTCGGTAAACGCCTCAGGCAATATCGTTGTTGCAGCGGTAACCTACCAAGGGTTCCGAAACATCGAAGCCGGGACAGGTACCGATACGCTCACTGGGCCTGCACTGGCTAACACCTGGACGATCAATTCGATCAACGGCGGCGTGCTTGACATCGGTTCTGCAACGGTGGCATTCACTGGCGTTGAAAACCTAACGGGGGGAGTGCTTGATGATTCTTTTGAGATTCTTCCAAACGGCTCATTGGCTGGAAATCTAAACGGCGGGGTTGGAACCGGAATCAACTCCCTCAGTTTCTCACAATGGATGACGGGTGTGACTGTGAATCTCAGTTCCACAGCAAATGCAAGCGTTACAGCGGTTGGTGGAGTAACGAGCAATATCCAAATGGTGACAGGGGGAATGGGAGATGACATTCTCAGGGGAAGAGCATCGCTGAGTACAGTTTTAGTTGGGCTTGGAGGAAACGACAACCTATCAGGCGGTTCGGGGAGAGATCTACTCTTGGGTGGTGTAGGAGCGGATTCGATCCAAGGTTTTGCCGGTGACGATCTACTGGTCTCTAGCTCTACGGTCTACGACACCAATCGCGTAGCACTCATCGGAATCTATTCCGAGTGGATTTCCACTCGAACATTTTCACAGCGAAGTGCGAACATCTGGGGAAATGGGATTGGGACACGAGCGAATGCTGAGTACTACCTCAACAGCAACTCTACGGATGATATTGCCGACACCGTATTCTCCGACAACGATCTTGATAGTTTGATAGGCGGCCTCAATCAAGATTGGTTTTTTGCAAGCTTTACGGATCTCACTGATTTCAACGGAATAGGGGCGACCCCTGATCGTAAAGATGAATATTCCTAGCCATTGACTGGATTGACGGCATTGACAGGGTGTACAGTTCAGATGAGGTCCACTTGGTCAATCCTGTCCACCGTCAACACAGTCAATCTTGTAAATACCGTCAATGCCGTCAAAAAACCGCCGCCGCAAGGCGGCTGCCCAAAATCCACTCGCCCAATTACGGTCACTCTGGCGCTCGTAGATGATTTCGTAGAAATCATCTACGTTGGCACCTACGTCAATCCTGTCCGCCGTCAACACAGTCAATCTTGTCA
>JBEICB010000356.1:0-3424 GCA_040373655.1 Pirellula sp.
CTGTGCCTCTGTGTTTTAAAAAGCCTTCAATTGCGTTAGAGATTGGAAACACAGAGACACGGAGGACACAGAGAAAAAAGGGGGACAGTCGCTACCCTTTTTATTGAGCAGATGCTGTGGGAATCGACCCCAGCGATTCGAGGAATTTCTATCGCGAGACCATCGAGTACGTCAGTGTCCTACTGGTTCGAGCGCAGGGTAAACCAACTTTCTTTGTCGCTGATCGCCAAAGCGACGAGCGAATGCGTGTTTGGTTCAAGTCATCGGAATCACCATGATCCTGTTTGCTCAACAATCAGCTCCCGGACGAACCACGGCACTGTTTGGACAGGGAATGATCGGGTCAGCGATAGCTCGCAATTTGCTACTCAGAGGCCACAGGTCGATCCACTCGTTCAAAATCCACTGGGAATCGTTTCGCGTCGACAACTCGCTCTATCGAGTTATCGGCGAGAAGCTTGTGTCAGCGATTGAAGAGGCTGTAACGAATTCGCCTGATGACTACTCCTTCAACGTTGTCTGGGCTGCCGGAAAAGCAGGGTTCGCGTCAGACGGAAATTGGCCCGTAGCGAAAAGGACTTGCTCACGTGGTTGCATGAGATTGATCCTCGAATTCAGTTGATTCGCAGTTCGCATCGAGTTCCTTCGGGCAACCTAGGTCTACAGAGCGAGCCAGCGATTGAAATGATGCTTTTGGAATTATCGGACGATAATCAAAAGTCAAGCTGATGGGGAAAAATCCGGGTTCGTCTTCGATAGAGAAAGGCGAGCACCGTACGTGTGACCTGTGTGCAGATTTGAGAAATTCGTCATAATCACGATCTCTATTTCTCGAAGCACGCTTGTGCCTCAAAGTAAAGTTACGATCGACAAGGATTCATTCACCTAATCAGAGTGCAAGTCATGAAAAATAGTCGTTTGGTGCGAGAAACTTTGCACGTCGGATTTCTGCTTGGTGGATTTATGTTCTTGAGCGCGATTGCGGTAGCTGAGGACCATCCTGCATTTCAACCAGTGAAAGAACTGTTTGCCGCGATGTCCAAACACGATGGCAAAGCAATGCGGGATACTGCAACAGAGGACTTCCAATTGCTCGAGCATGGTGAAGAGTGGACGATGCAGAAACTCGTGGATGCAGTTCAGCCCAAGGGCGATCCGTACGAACGCAAAAACTTCTTCAAGCAGATTCGCGCTCGACAAGAAGGTGACGTAGCATGGATCAGCTATTGGAACAAAGCTGAGATTCGTCGTAATAGCGGACTGCGGACCGTCGTTTGGCTCGAAAGTGCAGTGATTACGAAAGTGGGCGACAGCTGGAAAGTCCAGCTTTTGCATTCGACTCGTTTGGAATCGGATAAGCACCCTAAAGACATTCAATGGGTTCCGTTTGAAACGAATCCCTAGTGGCCGGGATTGGCCCAAGTGTTTACCTACCGGGCTGAGGTTCGAGTTGGCGGAAGAAAAGAGACTTCGACGATCAGAGATTCGTTCACCTCTACTTTCAACTTTCTACAATTCACATTCTAGCCGCCCAGCAGCTCGCCGCTGACTCGAACGCATTTTTCCAAATTGTCCTGCAGAGACGATTGGTTGCTTGTGGCTTGCTAGATTTGGAATTGTTACACTTCTGCGATGGAAATTATCTCATTGCAATCAGGTAGTGCCGGCAACTGCGTGTTCGTATGCAGTGGCAAGACGCGTTTGCTTTTCGATGCAGGCATCAGTGGAAGCAACGCTGAGATGCGTTTGGCCGAGTACGGTTACGACATTCGCGATTGTGATGGATTAATCCTCTCCCACGAGCACTCGGATCACATCAGCGGTGTCGGCGTGATTCACCGTAAGTTCGACTTGCCAGTCTACGCGAATCCGCGAACTTGGAACGCGACTCGTGCAAAACGATCAACGGGCTGTATAGGAATGCCAAATTATTTCGAGTCCGGCAAACCGTTTCGAGTCGGTTCACTGCGGATTGATACATTGCGTACACCGCACGATGCGATCGAAGGCGTATGCTTCGTGATCGAAGACATCGAGTCCGGGCAGCGATTTGGTTTGCTCACCGATTTGGGGCATGTCTTTAGCGGGCTAAAAAACCTGATGGGGACTCTCGATGCAGTGTTGATTGAAAGCAACTACGATGAATTGATGCTGAGCCAAGGCCCATATCCCCAACATCTTAAAGATCGCATCTCAGGAAAGCGTGGGCACATCTCGAACAGAGAAGCTGCAGAGTTGCTCGAAGCATGTGATGCTAATAAGCTGCAGTGGGCGTGTTTGGGTCACTTGTCGGCCCAGAACAACTCACCGGAAGTTGCCTTAGCAACTCATCGAGAGCGACATGGAGATCGCTTTCCCATCTTCTGTGCGGATCGCGACCGAGCTGTGCAGCTACCCAAGATCGAATTGCCGAATTGGCGAGAGAAACCGTGGAAGTCGGCAGTAGTTTACGAAACGAGTTGCCAAGTCGGACACGTACAAAGTGCAGTGGAAACACGCTTACCGCCCCCGATGGAATGAAATTGGCAAAAAAACTACTGTATTCGGTTGCCTTTGTACGAAACTATTCGTACTATTGCTTACGTACTTCATAGGACGTACCAAGAAGGTTCTCTTTTTTGACCAGAATGCGAAAGGTTTTTGTGTATGAGCAAGTCGAGGTTATCGCGGAAGTCGCTTTCGCGAAAAATGTTTGTCGAGAGTCTTGAAAACCGAGCAATGATGGCAGCCGATGCATTTCACAACTTCACAATGCCGGAAGATGCGGATGCAAGTGGTGTGGTTACGCCTTTGGACGCACTAATCGTAATCAACCGGATTAACCAATCTTTTGCAGGTAATCCATCCGGTGTTGCACCCGCCGGATCTCAGAGTGCCATGGTCGATGTCGATGCTGACCAGACGGTCACGCCACTTGATGCACTCGTTGTAATCGATGCACTGAATACTCAAAACTCAATCGGGACCAACGGTTTGCTTGCCAGTCGCGTTGACTCCCAACGACGCATCGAGTTCATTGAAAAGGCAATTGAATTAAATACCCTACCTCCCGAGCTTAGCATCCAAGATGCGAACACAATTTTAGAAACGCTCAGACAAGGTGGCAGGCCAGAACTTGGCGATAGGGTTGAATACGGATCGCTTCGCTGGGGCCAAGACAACGCCCCGGGATCAGATGATCGACCGTCACTTCCTCAGAACGATCCTGTGGAGTTTAATCCTTTCATCTACGCGGTATCACAGCGTTTGCAGGCATTCAATATTTCGACCGACATCATTGAGAAAATCTCGGTGGAAATCCGCCAGGCGAATCAAGCTGGTAACCCAACGGACATGCAACAAGTCCGTAGTCGGCTTAGTGAATTAGGTGTCGATGTCCAGAAGATCATGCCTGTATCGGCAAATTCACCGGAACTGAATCCTC
>JBEICB010000173.1:0-10045 GCA_040373655.1 Pirellula sp.
AGAGTATCTCAACTTTCACCGGGTCGCATACTAAAAGACACGAGTGAATGATCCCGATCAAGATTCTCGTTCCATTGCAATTAAACGTTGATAAAAAAAGGTCCCGAGGATTAACCTCGAGCACCACCACACGCTACTCAAGCCTCTGGCAGCTTGAGGAACTTTCCTAATCGGACTTCGTTGGGGAGTCCAATTTTCCTTTTCTCTATCCTTGGCAAACTTAGCGGTTTATCAACCTACTCTGCTTACCATTTTTCTCTGTTCGCCCACCTTGTGTGTGCAGTTACTCGTAAGCAACCAAACTTCAGTTCGGAACACAATTCGGTATCCCGCCACTCTTGCTCAGACTCCGCCTTGCCCGTGCGAAGTTTGTCTGGGAGCGACCTATGCCTTAGGTGCTTGCCCTAGTGTAGAATCGAGGCAAGTGGTCGCGAGATATTTTTTGGGAAAGCGCAACATGGCAGGAAAACCAACTGGTAAACAAAAAGAAGGAAAGGATGCCTCAGTGCTAAACCCACTGGACTTCCTGCAATCTTCGACGGTTCCCCATTGCGCTTGTTTAGCCGGCGATTCCACCCAAGTTCCTCCCGTTGCGATCAGCTTTGGAGCCGACGAATACTTTCGTCGGGAAGTCATTGAGCACATGATTGAACTACTCAAGTTAGATCCTCTGTCCGTATCGCGTTTTGATGGCACGGATAGCAATTGGGTAGATGTACACGATGAACTATCCACCCAAAGTCTCTTTGATCTTGGGGGGCCTAAAGCCGCATACGTTCGTAAAGCAGACGATTTTCTCTCCAAAAACCGCGAAGCGATTGAAAAATGGATCGAAAGAGGTCCATCCGGTGCAATCCTCTTTCTGGACCTGCAATCGCTTCCATCAACCCAAAAGGTACACCGCTTAGCGCTGAAGAACGGATGGATCATTGGTGACAAAGAACCAACACCTTCTCAATTGCAGAAGTGGATTGCATTCTGGGGAAAGGAGCGGCATGGCATGAGTCTTTCGGCAGCCCAGATTAACGTGATCATCGATCGAATTGGGTTCGTCGGAGGATTAATCGACTGTGAACTTGCGAAGCTCGCATTGTTTCGAACGGAAACCGGCGAAGTCTCCGATGCTCGCGTCGACGAATTGGTCGGCGGTTGGCGCACCCAGACCGTTTGGCAATTGACCGATTGGGTAGCTGATGGGGAGATCGGAAAGGCTATCGAAGAACTAGATAAACTGATCATGGCCGGACAATCCCCGACTGGAATTGCTGCCCAGATGTCATGGAGCCTTCGCCGTTATGGCGTCGCAGCTTACGCAATCGAACAATCGGAGCGCATAGCACCCAATCGTCCCGATCTCGCGAGGGGTCTGACCATCGGAGGTTTCCGGTCATTCGAACTTGAAAAAGCCACAAAACGTCTAATGCGCATCGGCCGTGTCCGCGCAAAAAAGTTGCTATCTTGGTTGTTGGAACTAGAAATAGAACTTAAGGGGACACATAGCCAGGACGATCGATCCCGTATTGCCCTTGAGGAATTCATGCTTCGGCTCGCAGGTGATGCTACAAAAATGCCGCGGCAGGGAACTAGTTCTTAGGAGAACTCATATGCCGCGAACTTACATTTCATTCCGTTTGGTTTTTTGGGGCATTGTTTTCGCCTTTTCGGTAACACACACTATGGCTCAGTCTAATTTCGTACTTAGGATTCCAGAGGGATCAATCAACTCCGGACAACAAGGATCTCTGGCCAGTCTTAGCGAAGAACAGTTACTGGTACAGGACGCTTCTGGAAACGTTACGGTTTACAGTCGGTTGCGAAGGTATGATACCCCAGATGGTCAGTTCATAGGTTACGCGTCTCGGGAAGCACAACGAGTCATTCAATGGCCAACTTCTAATCGCGGCAACATGCAGATTGGGACTTTGCAAAACGGTCGTATCGAATTTGCACCCAGTCGCATGGCGGTCTTTGCATCGAACCAAGCAGTAAATCAAGCTTTTGGAACACAACCGAATCTACCGAACACATTCGAAGAGATGCAAAGTGGACAACCAGGGGGGTATCCAACTGTTGTGTTACGGACCGGCGAAGGCACCAGTCAGGGATTTTTGCGTGTGGCTGGATCGGGGAACGGAGGATTACAACTGGTTCCTCAAGCCAATGATGCGCAAGCATCCTGGGTTATCACTCCGGTCGGAGGCGACATGGTTCGAGTCCAGCAAGCCGTCGGTAATCAGTGGGCCGCACTGGCAATCGATCAGCGGGACCTGCAGGAACTTGCGAACACCCAGGGATTTGGAAATGGTGCACTTGCACAACGAGGTTCCCGAGCTCAAATCCGTTTCACTGTCGTAAATAATTCCATCAATCAGTTGTGGCGTATCCAACAACAATTCGGAGGAGGCTATTGTTTCGAGAGTGTTGCTATGCCCGGTTTCGGAATCACTTGTATTCCCAATCAAGGTTTATGGCTTCAACCTATCGTCTACTCTCCCTGGCAAATCTGGTGGGCACAGCAACCGAGCTTTACGTTTCAACAACCGCAGTACCGTATTGCAAATGAGCAAATTGTCGCCAATCCACCACTCCCTCCAATCAAACTCCGCATCACAAATACACATTCAGATACACTGATCGTACTACTTGCGGACCGACGCAATCCCGCAGCCCCTAGAAAACTTCGCATTCCGGCAGGGGGCTCGGAAGTTGTGATGCTAGAACGGGATAGCGGAGCAACTATTCAGCAAACGACCGAAGCTCTCGATGGTTTTGGTAACTGGAATCGCCAGAACTATCAGATACCAGTCCCCCCAGCCGTACTTTATGATGTCAGTGTGTACGAAGAGTTCTTGCAGTCAATTGCAATTGACCGAACGGGAAAAAGTCCCAATGCAATTGAAGACGTCAACTATCAACCTCGCAGCGTGGGCTTCTTACTGCTGCCACCCGGTGATCAGCTTCAGGATAACAGTGTCCTAGATGTTTATCGCGCGGCTACGGACTCTAGGAATCCTGGATCGGTACGCCGATTAGCCCCAAGCGACTACCAAAATTCGTCTTCTCAGGCCAACTTACCGCGCGATCCTTTAAAGGACATCCTACAACAGCTTCAAGGGAAGCGAGGGGCGTTTTGAGTCAAGGCGAAATCGATACTGCGGTTCCTTTCGATGTTGCACAAGCGGAACCATTGCCACCCCGACGCAAAAGCTGGTTCAGGATACGTCGTGACTGGCCGGTTGTTCTGCTAATCACAACCATTGTGGTCGGCTGGATCCTCTACGCTTGGATATATCCAGCTATTGAAATCAGGCACAAGATAGCCACGACGAAATGGAAATATTCGCCGAGAGATCCGGAGATTAGTTACCGTTTCAAGTTCATTCAACGTACCGTGGAGTATCTGTTTGTCTTCTGGTTCTTTTATCTTGGGGCAAGCATCGGCAGTTTCATCAACGTCGTGGCAAACCGTACCCCTCGAAGAAAGACCATTGTCACTAGAGGATCCCATTGCCCGTTTTGCGATACACCTTTGAGTATGATCGATAACTCACCTGTCTTTGGGTGGATCCTGTTGCGTGGTCGCTGCCGAGCTTGTCGTATTCCTATATCTCCTCGATATCTGATCATGGAGCTCATCGTTGGAGCTTGCTTCACAACGCTCGGGATCATTGAGGTTATCGGGAACGGCTGGAACTTACCCTATCGCGATTGGCAATTTGGCGCAGGAATCGTATCAACAGTCTTTTACCCAAAATGGGATCTAATCGGCTCCTTCGCCGTTCATTGCGGCTTCTTTGCAACTTGCGTGATGCTGCTTGGATCACAACTCGATCGATTGCGCTTTCCAACGATTCCACTACTCGTCATTTTGTCAATTTGCATGAGCTGTTTTGTCGTTCTCCGCCCTTTAGGTCCAATCGGTTGGCGAGAACCGTTTGGCGCACAGCTACCGAAATTCCCTCATCCGACGAAAGAGCTGCTGATCACGACAATACTAGGAGGCTTCGTCGGTTGGATGTTAGGAGCTTGCACCCAAAAATGTCTCAGCTTATTTGTCACCAGCAAGTGCGAATCCCCCTCTACGCGAAACATAAACAGGCAACAGCCTACCAGTGACCACCTTGCGGAACAGGACGGGGCATGTACACCAGTTGAAAATTCTTGGGGTTGGCATTGGCTGGTGATCCACACCATCGCCGGAAGCCTATTTGGCTGGCAGGCCATTGTAGTGGTCAGTATCGTTGCAGTAGTGTCCCTGATTGTAGCGACGAAGTTTTACTCCGGTACAAAACGAGTCGACAAGACCGATGCCATGAACATTTCCAACGAAATTGCCAGTGCATCGGACGAACGAGAATCACCAACCAACGATTTAACGCCTCGGTTGGAGCCCCAAATAGACGCACAGGAACGGTCAGATTTCATAACTGAAATCCACCAAATTCCGCCAAAGCGATTTAGTGCATCGACTGCACACTATCGGGTTTTAAGGGTTGATGTGCTTGCATTGGCCATTCTGACCGGTACTCTATTCCTGCATCTATGTTGGTGGCGTTGGGTTGTCCTCCTGTGGCACTTCTCCTAAAACCACCCGCTCCTTCCTTACCTCCCTCCGATATGGAAAGGTCCCTCTCCATGCAAGTGATGACTTCTTTATGTTCGTTGACTCGTTGGCGAAACACCCTTCGCGCAGCTTTGCTGACCGGATCTGTTTTCTCCGTAGCAACCCAAACGAACTCAGTTTACGCGGAAGTAAAGTTGCCGAACGTCTTCAGCGACTCGATGGTATTGCAACAGAAACAAGAGAACAAAGTTTGGGGGAAAGATAACCCAGGCCAAAATGTGACTGTAACGATTGGCAACGCCAAGGTTAGCGGTACTGCAGACGCTTCCGGTAATTGGCAAGTTAAATTACCCGCGATGGAGATTGGTGCTCCGTTGACAATGACGGTCGAGGGAAGCTCCAAGGTAACTCTCAATGATATTCTTGTTGGAGAAGTCTGGATCTGCTCTGGTCAATCCAACATGCAATGGTCGGTCGCTCAATCCAATGATCCAGATTTGGAGCGACTTGCTGCAAATTTCCCCAACATCCGCATGATCAATTTCCCTCAGGTTGGAACGCAAGAACCTGTGTGGAGCCACGACGAGCGAAAATGGATGGTATGCAATCCAGAAAACGCGCCGAAGTTTTCAGCCGTGGGTTACTTCTTTGCTCGCCAAATTCATCAAACCACGGGTGTCCCCGTTGGAATGATCAATAATGCCTGGGGCGGCTCGGCTTGTGAAGCATGGGTCAATCTCGATGTTCTCAAATCTGATGGTCGCTTTAACAAGATGATTGAGAATTGGAATCGCAACGCAGATACATTCAAAACCCTTTCCGAAAAGACCGACCGGAACAAGGATGAAGAAGCCCAGTTCAAGAACCTCTCTGGACAAATGCGCGGCAATCAACGGCCGGCGAACATTTACAACGGTGTACTCAAAAGTCACCTCGGTTACGGCATTCGAGGGGCTATATGGTATCAAGGTGAATCCAACGCGGGAAGGGCTTATCAATACCGTGACTTGTTTCCATTGATGATCCAAAATTGGCGAAACGAATGGGGGCAAGGTGATTTCCCCTTCTATTGGGTTCAACTAGCCGACTTCAAAGCAGAATCAAAAGAACCAGGAGAGAGCGATTGGGCTGAATTGCGAGAAGCCCAAACCATGACCTTGGACAAGCTACCTCATACTGGACAAGCCGTGATCATCGATATTGGCGAAGGAAAGGACATCCATCCAAAGAACAAGGTCGATGTTGGTAGAAGACTAGCTCGATGGGCTTTGGCGAATGAATATGGGATTGCGATTGATTTCCAAAGTCCACGTTATGGAACGATGCAAGCCGATGGAGACGGCATTGTCTTGACCTTCCAACATCTTCCTTCAGGATGGCGGCCCTTTGATGTGAATGAACCGGTTGGCTTCACCATTGCTGGCGAAGACAAGAAATTCGTCAAGGCCGAAGCGAAGATACTTGATGGTGGCAAAATTAGAGTATCTAGTCCCAACGTCGCAAAACCTGTAGCCGTTCGTTATGCTTGGGCTGACAATCCCGTATGCAACATGTACAGCGCAGGTGGACTGCCTTTGACGCCATTCCGCACCGACGATTGGGCCGGCGTAACAGCGGGTCGCGAGTAACGGGCTCGCTACCGCTGCTCGAGGGGTGATTTCAACGCGACAACAAAGTGAGAGCATTGAGGTTTTTCAAGCTCTCCTCATCGCAAAGGTTTTCCACACGAATGCCTGCGGCCACAAGTGGGCCGCAGCGCTCCACAAAAACCTCCTGATGGCAATTCAGGAGTACGCTGATTGAAAATCCTCGTTTTGCCAACGCATCCAATGACATGATTCCAGCTTGATCAAACTGCTGAGCGATAACGATCAAGCTTAACATCTTCGGAATTCGGCTTTCAGTCTCTTCGAGTAACTCGTGCAATCTCAATCCATTAGCACGATCCAAGCGGGCCAACAAATGATGCATTTCCTCGAAATGTTCGGGGGTTCGCTTCGCACCTAAAACAACCGGATTTAATCGATCGCTTTGTATTTTCATCTCCGTACCGCGAGTTGCCTCTGAACGAGATGAAAAGCGTTTTGTTTCTCGAATCGAACGAACTCGTTCCGCCGCATCACGTCCATTAGTAATCAAACCAAAAGGCTCCCCATTAGAGTAAAGCCAATGTGCTAGCGATGCTGCAGCGGTAACTGCTAAATCGGTTCGCACCGGCTCGTGGTTCTTCGGATTGCTCACCTCGTGCATATCGACCAAAAGAACAGCCCCTTGAACACATGTCGGCTGAAAAACCCGCGTGTGTAGTACACCAGTCCTAGCCGTCGCTTTCCAATGGACACGATTCATCGGATCCCCGGCTTGATATTCCCTTAAACCAACCATCAAAGTGGGATCTTCTAAAACACGGTCATCGACTCTCAATTCCCCCATAGGTCGTCGACTCGTAAACTCAACTCCCTCGAGAGGAATCAGCTTAGGAAGTACCGTGATGTGTTGCGCTTCACAAGCAATTCGAAAACTGCGATATAAACCAAGCAAGTCACCCGTTTCGATCAGCGTAGGCCCAATTTGGAAATAACCACGCCGCTGCAAAGTCATCGAGTAGGCCTTAAGGTAGATGCGACGCGACGCGAACCATTGCAAGCGAGCCGGTAACATCTGCAACTTGATCGCCACGGGAGGCGCATGTGTATCGCGTTTAGAAATGCGATCCTCTACTAACAGCCAAGGTATCAAAAAACCTGACCGGTTCTCTAGCTTCAATCCGATTGCCAAGCTTTGGCCAATCTCAAGAGTATCACTCGGAAGTTCACGCTCAACGCAGATCGCCTCGATCCATCGGTCGGAAAGGTACCGCCCAAGTTGCATAACGATGAGGAATGTACATGCTCCAAGCGCGAAAAAATTGGCGCCCGTCAGGAGTCCTAGGAAGAGAATGAATGTGATAATCGGGAGAATAGCCATCGGTTAACGCCCCGATTCCTCCAAAGTAGGTACAGCGATCTCAGAAACGATCTCATCGAGAATTCCATTTGCAGTACGCTTCCGGAGCCTCGCTTCGGGGCGAAGTATCAAACGATGACTTAACACCGACTGCAAGATCTTTTTGATATCGTCTGGTTGCACAAAATTGCGTCCTCGGATTGCAGCCATCGCTTGTGAGGCACGAAACAAAGCAATCGATGCGCGAGGCCCAGCGCCGAGAGCGAGTTCGGCATGGGATCGTGTTTCATGGATGATACTCAATAAATACTGCCTAACCTTGGGGTCAACATATACCTTTTTGACCGCGTTTTGAGCATCCAGCAATTCGTCGATCGACACGACGGACTCCAACGTTTCGATGGGATGCTGTGACTCGAGGAGTTGAAGCATCCGAAGCTCCTCCTCGAGCGACGGATAACCAAGCGTGAATTTCATGAAAAATCGGTCTAGCTGGGCTTCGGGTAGTGGAAATGTACCTTCGTGATCGACTGGATTTTGTGTCGCAATCACTAGAAAGGGGGGAGGCAACCGATGAGTCTGCCCGTCAACCGTAACGCAAGCTTCCGCCATCGCTTCTAAAAGGGCCGATTGGGCACGTGGGGTGGTTCTGTTGATTTCATCTGCCAACAAGATATTCGCAAACACTGGCCCTTTGCGAAACTCAAACTCAACGGTCTTCTGATTGAAGATAGAAGAACCCGTGATGTCGCCAGGTAACAGATCCGGAGTACACTGAATCCGCTTGAATCGTCCTCCCACGCTTGCCGCTAAAGCCCTTGCGAGCATGGTTTTTGCAACTCCAGGCACATCCTCCAATAAGATGTGCCCGCCTGAGAACCAGGACACCAAGGACAACACCAACTGCATGCGTTTTCCTACAATGCACTTCTCCACATTCGTAATGATTTTGCGGGAAGTATCATGAACAAGTGTCGACATGATGAATACCTGATAACTAACTATCCAATAACAAACAACTCGTGCGACCCGTTGGACTCGAAGTGTGAACATATCCAGCCTGCTCATTTTACTCGATCCAATCAATCATGAATCGCTTAAGAACGCCACAGGCTAACAGCTTGGACGAGGTTTTTGCCCGATCAATTCGGTTGCCAATTCAATCCCTTCGAACAGCGTCCATCTTTTGATTTTCGCTTGGACTACTAGCGGAAGTATTGGGCAAGACTGGAAGGAAACAGGTTGCCACGACGATTTCTTGAAAATTCTGAATGAACGCTATCCGAGAGTTTCACCTGAAAATAATGCACTGGTTGCATTGGTTCAGGCAGCTGGCCCTCAAGGCCATCCGGATCTTTTCTACGAACAAGGCCACTACCCTGAAACACTCGATGGACTCCAAACGGAGCACCCATCGGACATGACCATTGATCGCTTTACAAACGCAAAAATCCGATATGAAAAAACGTGCGAGGGATGTCGATTTTACAATTGCGGTAGTAATGCAACCGCTGAAATGGGGCTTGGAGATGACATCCTTGTCGAACTTGTTGCAAACAACTAGCATCCAATCCCCTGCCGGACACAATCAACAATGTACTAAATCAGGAATCGATTCCGTAACGCTCAACACTCAGTCGAATCGCGTGCGATCTGATCCGCCTCGGCATGAGCCTGAGAAGGGCTATCCGGTACCGATTCGTATTGATTTGCTACTGCACGATGACTCATCGCATCGATAGTTAGATAGAGCGCCGTGGCGGAAACACACCCAACTGGACCTCGGCTCAAAAGTCCAGTCAATGCGGCGGAGAGAACCCCTGCCCCCCGGCCGATCTTTTCAGCTTTTGAATGCTCAATCTCGGCTTGTCTCGATGCAGCGTATGCTGAGTGCCTAGCAAGTTCCGCAACGACGGATGCAGCACCTGCCGCTCGAGATGCGGCCACTCCAGGCGTGCCTGAGAAAGCCATCGACCGCAACGTACGATTCGCAGAAGCCGCCAGCCCCGCGAGCCCCACTCGTACCGCACCGCGAATCAAGCGATCAGACTGGTAACTCTCACGTTTCCCAGTTTTCCATTCTCTTGCAAAATGTTCGCAATTCCCGAATGCAAGATTGTAGTATGTCTGACCAAGTGCACCCTCGGCGTTCATGAGGACCTCATCTGGCTGCAAGCAGCCTTGGACACGTTCGATCCGGACGGGTTTACCCTCCGAAAAAACATCCCAAGATACCCGCTGAACCATCATTTTTTGCGTCGACACGGATTCTTTTGGCGAGGAAACAGTCTCGCGATCAGGGTACAACAAGCTCTCGGAACATGCCGATTCCTTCGACAAAGTCGCCAAGTGGATCACGGTACCGTCCCCCATATCGATACCGTAGTGACGAAACGGTATAAGCCCCCAAGTGCACGAAATACTTAAAAGATCCGCAGTAGCCATCTCGTTCCCCAAATTGTCGAATCCAAAGTCAATCCAGTCCAGTTGTCCTCAAGACATTATGCTTGGAGTTCACCCTCCACTCGGAGGAAC
>JBEICB010000129.1:0-13409 GCA_040373655.1 Pirellula sp.
ATTCTTAGCTCGTAACTACTTCTTGTTCAATCGCAACCAATGGATGGATGAGACGGTTGAGCATGTGAGCAAGGCCTTTCTCGGTTTGACGATGAATTGTGCAAAGTGTCACGATCACAAGTACGATCCAATCCAGCAAACGGACTATTACCGCATGCGTGCGATTTTCGAGCCTTATCATGTGCGGTTGGATCAAGTCGAGGGTGAGTCGGATCTAAGCATGAATGGTTTGCCACGGGTTTTCGATACGTTGCTCGATACACCGACCTATCGGTTTATTCGCGGTGAAGAGTCGAACCCTGACAAATCGACGGTGATGACACCGAGCGTACCTGAGTTCTTTTCTGGAATTCCGTTTGAAGTCCAACCGGTTCGGTTGCCAGGAGTTGCTTGGCAACCGGAGCGGCGAGAATGGGTAATCCCGGCAGTGATTGAAAAAGCGCGTGCACAAGTGCCTGTCGCAGAAAAAAATCTTGAGAATGCTCGCACTGCGATGCAGAAGGCAAGCGACGAGCATCGTGTATGGATGGCAGGTTCTGAGAATGCTGATAAGGTTCAAACGGATACTGAATTACATGCGAAGGAGTTGCTGCGTGAGAATTTTCAAGCCCTCGATCCTTTGGTTTGGCAAACGTTAGGTGGAGAATGGAAGTTTGAACCTGGCAAGCTTGAGCAATTGCGAGATGGTCAGGATCGAAGTGTTTTGCGATGGCTAGGCAAGCCTCCTAAAGATTTCGATGTGACTTTGAAGTTTACCATTCAGGGTGGCAGTACATATCGCAGCGTAGGAATCACTTTTGATTCGACGCAGGAGGGAAGCGAAGAGGGTGCAAAGGGCTTGGCGCCGGGTCCTCAGGACAGCGAGGTTATGGTGTATTTGAGCGCACACGCTCCAGACCCGAAAGTTCAGGGGGCTTATGCGACTCAAGGAGCTTATCATTACCCAGCCGAAGGGCGGGTCTCGGTGCCTGTGATGCTGCAGAAGCCGTATACGTTGCGTGTTCAAGTCCGAGGGGATTTGGTGAATGCACACGTTGACGGAGAGCCTAAGTTGGCTTGGAAAATTCCAATAGGGCGTCGCGAGGGTGGTTTACGATTTACTGCGTTTGACGTTCAAGTCGCCTTTCATGAAATCGCAATCAGTACGTTGCCGGCTAGCGTTGTGATGCGTGAGCCTAGTGGGACGGTTAGCTTGGATCCAGAAGCTCAGCTTGAGATTGCCAAATCGGAAATGGAATTCTCAGAGCAACGATTGGCCAATGCCAAATTGGAAGTTGACGTATTGCAATCTCGCCATGCTGCTTGGTTGGCTCGCTGGGCCTTTGAGGATGGTGAGTTAGCTGGCGAATCGGAGGAATCGCTCGGGAAATTGAAAGAGACTGCGGTTCAATCAAAAACCGCTTCTTTGCGGATGGATCGTAAATTAGGGTTAGGGAAGGCAAAAGAACGGTTATTAGCCGCAAAGATTCAGCTTGCGAAGAGCACTCCGGAAAAGAGGGATGCAGCGGAGAAGGAAGTCGCGGCCGCGATGGAAGGAGTTTCCAACGGCGATGTGCAATTGCAGAGCGCCCTATCGGCAACTGAGCCTCAGGGAGAGTTAGTTCGCTTTGTCGGTGCAAAATGGAGTGCAACCCGCTTTCTGAATTCTGGAGCAGATGATCCGGCGGTGGAATTTCGTGCAACAAGCTCCGGACGTCGCACGGCTTTAGCGAAGTGGATTACCGATCGCCGTAATCCGTTGACGGCCCGCGTGGCAGTCAATCATCTTTGGAGTCGGCACTTCGGCGAACCTTTGGTCCCAACGGTTTTTGATTTTGGGAATAAAGGAGCGAAGAGTGAACATGTTCAATTGCTCGATTGGTTAGCTTCTGAGTTGATGGAGCACGGATGGAGTATGAAGCATGTTCATCGCTTGATCTTGGACTCGGAGCATTACCGACGAGATTCTAGGGTCTTCGCCGAGGGTAAAGGAATGGAGCTCGATCCGGACAACCGTTTCATGTGGCGTCGAGTCTCACAGCGAATGGAGTCGCAAGTAGTTCGAGATTCGATTTTGGCTTTTGCCGGCCGTTTGGATGGGACGATTGGTGGCGTTTCGGTCGCTATGAAGGATCAAGCGAATTCTACGCGTCGAAGTTTATATTTTTTCCATTCGAATAATGAACGCAATCTGTTGCTGACGACCTTTGATGAAGCATTGGTTAAAGAGTGTTACCGTCGTGAACAAAGCATCGTGCCGCAACAGGCGTTGGCTTTGAGCAATAGCAAGTTGGTTTTAGAGAGCTGTGGTCCAATTGCAGATCGGATTAGCGCCGTTAACGATTCCGACGAGGAGTTCATGAAGAACGCATTTTTATGGTTGCTGGGAATTCGTGCCGATGCGCAGATGTTAGCTGCGAGTCGTACAGCGATGGGGCGATGGAAGGAAATGAGTGAGACGGGATTAGGACAAGGGCATCGGCAACGCGAGCGTGTATTGTTGGTTTGGGCTTTGCTGAATCACAATGATAGTGTGACGTTGCGGTAGGGGGCAAGAAAATGGGCGCAAGAAAATGGGAGGGAGACGGGATCTGCTCAACGGGAATTTATGAGACTGAAACGGATAGCAGAAACGATTGTTGATACAGAATTCCTGTACTTATAGTCTTCTATTTTCATGCCCCCATTTTCATGCCAAATTTTGCACGGTTGTTTGTCGCACTGCACAAGTTTTGGATTGGCGGAAAGATTGGGGGTGGCTTAGGAATGGATGTTACAGGTCTTGGCGGTACAGGAGCCAGCAGCTGGCCGAGAGCATGACGGCGATAAAGATGGCATTGGTCCAAATAGGTTGCCAGGGGTCACGTTGGATGTTTGGCATATCGAGATCACCGCGATCGATAGCAGTGATTTTGTTGTCAGGATTTTTCAGGACATATTGGATCGTTTCTTGGATTGCGGAAGGTTTTGGATTGACGAGATAGAAAGGGTTAATGAAGTAATCGAATAGGAATTCTGGGGTTGTGCTAACGGGGCGGAAGGTGAGTTCGCTTTTGGAGAGATCTGCATTCCAAGCGTCGACTTGTTTGGTGTGGTGAGCGACCCAGAGGCGGTTTTTTGCATCGAAAGAAATTGTGGATGCGAAGGCTTGTCCGGTTAGATCGGGGATTGAGATGTCGAAGGCTGGAGCTTGATTGGCGGTCGGTTGGGCTGAGTGGTTTATTTTCAGGATCCAAATCTGGCCTTCCTTGCTGAGTAATGCGATGCGTCCATCGGGGGCTTGTGCTGTTCGTTTAATGGTAACTTTGCCGAGAGCATCAAGTGGATAGGAATCGGTCATTGCATCGAGGTTTACCACGATGGGTACTGAGTCTTCGGGGCAGACGATGGCGGTTCGTTCGCAGACGGTAAGATTGGCGACTGTTTCAGTGGGAAAGTCTAGGTCGAGGGATTTGATTTTGGTTAGTTTTTGGCCATCGAAATCGAATAAGTAGATGGAGCCTTTCGAGACGACGGCAAGTTGTTTGGAATTGGGAACGGGGCATGCGGCGAGAGGTTTGCGGAAGTCCCAATCGGCGTCGGTAATTTTTCGGTGGCTTTCTTTGGCTTTGGGGAGTTTCACATCGAAACCGAAGACAGAGATTTTTTGTGGATCGTTGACGGAAGTGGATTCGGGGTCAAAGAGGTAGGCTCCATCGGCGGTGATAGAGAGGAGAGAGTTTTCCCAGAAGAGGACTTCGGTGGTATCCAAGGGAAATTCGGGAGCAGCATCGAGACGAATATCATCCCAAGGGTTGCGTTGAATTTCGGCAGAGGCGTTTTGAGGATTAATTTCGGCAGAGGGTTCTGCCCATTCAGGCAAGCGCGCGAATTCAAGTTTTGGGGAGCTAGAGCCACCGAGTCCCATGGGTACGAATCGGGTACGTCCGAAATATAGATTTCCAGATTTAGCATCCCAGAAGGGGCCGAGGACACGTTGTCCGTTGACTTCTCCGAAGGCGAATTGCCAAGTCGAGAGTTTCGGATTCCAGAAAAGGATTCGACCTTGGCGGTTAGCAGTAACGGGTAGATCGTTTATTGCGAGGATACTTTGAATTTCAGGAGGGCCTTTTAGGAAGCCAGCGGCAATTCCTCTGACAATTCCGATGGTAAAGCAGATACCCCAGAAGAGTACGGTGAGAACGACGCAGATGATGGGGTTCTTCCAGATTAAGCCGACGAATGCGGAGACGGAGTAGAAGACCATGAATGCAAAGATGAACAGGGGGATGCACCAGAGGATACCAAGGTTCCATATTCCGAGTTGCAACCCGGAGTAAAGATAGAGTCCGACGAGTAGGAAGGCGACATTGAGTGCGACGAAGATACAACCGCCGATGTACTTGCTAAGGAACAACAGGCTTCGCGAGAGCGGTTTGCTGAGCAACAAGTGCAACGAGCCAGTTTGGAACATATCGGGGATCATGGGAGAAGTGATGATGATTGCGATCATCATGGCGATTTGGCCTAGGCCGAGCCACATGATAAAAGGAAACAAGTTCGCTTCGATGAATGGTCGGATCTGGCGCAAGGTGAACGGCAGTGGATCCATAAAGCGCATACCGGCGTAGGTCAGCCAAGTAGCTTGGCCGGTCGCTGGTCGGATTGAACCGGGGAAGGCTAGATCCAGAAGGCGTCGATTGAGTTTTTGGAGTTGATCGGGGGACTTGTTCGTTATAGCGATAAGTTCCTTGAGTTCTTCGCGTCGTTCGGCGGTTGGCCAAGCTTCTTTTTCGTAGAGGTCTGGTTTTTCTCGGAGTTCGTTGAGTGAGGCGACGAGTCGCCCGACAGCAATTTTACGATTGGAAGACCGTTCACGATCTTTGAGAGTTTTTTGGAAGTCTTCATCCAGTTTTGCGAACACTGCGCGTTGAGAGCGAGTGCCTCGACCTGCGGAAGCTTGTGCAAGTTGATCCATCATTGCACCAGCATTGGTTACATCACCGGTACCAACGCGATAGGTTTCGCCTTCGGAGAGTGATAATGGAAATAGAGCCGCGAGGATTAGAGTCCAGCCTGCTAGGAGTATCCACAGGACGCGGGAGCGAATGGATTCGATGAAGCTATCGTAGAGTACAGCGAGGTATGGTCTCATTATTTGGCTGCTCCGACGATATTCATGAAGACTTGTTCAAGGCTAGGACGGGCTCGTTCCATTCGCAGGATGCTAAGTTGATTTGCGCGGAGGGAATCGACGAGTTGGTCGGTCTTTGGTTGATCGATAGCGGGGATGGTGATACGCGACAGGCCAGTGGATGCGGTGGTTGATTGCATTTGAGGGGCTTCGGTGCGGCTTTCAAAGACAATCGATTCGACCATCGCTTCGGAGGGGAGTATTTGCAGTTGTTCAATAGTCGAAGGTGTTGCGAGGACTTCGATGCTCAACCGAGCGGTTTCGTCTTGGGTGTGATGACGAACGAGGCCGTCGATGGTGCCAATACCTCGTAGTTTTCCAAGAGCCATGATAGCGACGCGATCGCAAATCAATTCGACTTCTTGGAGGATGTGGCTGTTAAGGAAAACGGTTTTGCCGCGTTGTTTTAGTTTTTCGAGAACTTCGCGGATTTGGGACCGGCCCATGGGGTCGAGCCCATCGGTGGGTTCATCGAGGATGAGCAAATCAGGATCGTGCAACATGGCTTGTGCGAGTCCCAAGCGTTGTCGCATCCCTTTGGAGTAGCGACGCACCGCTTCGTTTTCTCGTCCTTTAAGGCTCACGAGTTCGAAGAGTTCCTTTTCGCGGGCGGCGATTTGAGAGTCGGTCATTTCGCTAAGGCGGCCGTAGAAGTACAGAGCGCTTCGTCCTGTATGGTGTCTAGGAAAGACGAGGTTTTCAGGAAGGTATCCAATTTTACGTCGAGCGGCTTTGCTGCCTGCCGGCAGTTTGAGGACTTGGGCCGTACCTTTCGAAGGATGAAGTATCCCGAGGAGGACTTTGATCAGTGTGGTTTTTCCGGCACCGTTGGGGCCGAGAAGTCCGAAGACTTCCCCTCGATGCACTTGCAGCGAGACTTCTTTGAGCGCGGCGTGTACGCGGGGGAATATCAGACCTTCTCGGTAGGACTTGGAAAGTTGAACAACATCGATAGCGAGGGATGCGTCGATAGCGGAGGCTGGTTCCATAGCGGTCCGTGGAGGAAAAGGATTGGTGCGAGTCCAGGTATTCGTACTTCTACTGTATATCTTGCTGAATCGCGAGGGAGTAGCAAGCAATATGGGAAAATCAGCAACGCAAATGGATCAGACGTTGGAACGAGTGAAAATTATGGAAACGGTAGCGGGAGACTTCGCCAAGAGCCTGAATTCTTGGTAGAATTTGAGAAAGGTCAGCGAAGTTGGCCTCCCACCCGTGGGTTCCCACTTTCGTCGGGAACTATTTTTGAGGCGTTGTGCATTGGCACCGCCCTACTTCTGGCAACCCTCTATTTTTTCGAATTCTTATGCACCGAATTGTGTCTCTCTCCCCTTGGAACAGTTGGTTCTGTCCTATGAAAAACGTGACAATGTTGTTTGCGGGCCTGTGTGTTTTTGCTTCGAGTTTCGTCAGTGCTGCCGATCCGATTCCGTTGTTTAACGGCAAGGACTTTGATGGCTGGCATGGTCGTCCGACGGTGGATCCGCGCAAGTGGGATTCGACACCTGAGGCGGACAAAGCGAAGTGGAATAAAGAGATTGCGGATCATTGGAAGGTCGACAATGGCGAGATCGTCAACGATGGTCAGGGAGCTTATCTGACCACCAACGCGGACTTTGGCGATTTTGATTTGATGTTGGATTACAGGATTGTTAAGGATTGCGATTCGGGGATTTATTTGCGTGGGATTCCGCAAGTGCAGATTTGGGATCCGGATGCGGAGAACAATCGCAAGAACGGCAATGAGAAGGGGAGTGGAGGTCTTTGGAACAATCCAGCCGGTTGGGCGGGTAAAGACCCACTGGTCAGAGCGGACAAGCCGGTAGGCGAATGGAACACGATGAGAATGCGTTTGGTTGGTGAGCGATGTTGGGTATGGCTTAACGACAAGCCGGTCGTGGTCAATGCACGTCTTCATGATTACTTTGCACCTGGGCAGCCTTTAATTCAGCGTGGGCCGATTCAACTGCAGACGCACGGCGCAGAAATACGATTCAAGAATGTCAAGTTGCAAGAGTTCAGTGCAGAGGAAGCCAACGCGATTTTGCGGAAAGCAGAAGATGAAGAACTGTCCAAGAGCAGCAAGAAGTTCGACGTCTTGTTTAATGGAACGGACTTGGCAGGTTGGAAGGGTGCGGTTGGCAACTACACGGTCACCGAAGGAGCCATTCAGTGCTTACAAGGTAAGGGTGGCGTTTTGTATTCAGAGAAGAGCTATGGTGACTTTGTGTTTCGGGTTGACTTTCAGTTGCCGCCCGCGGGAAACAATGGGTTAGCGATTCGATATCCAAGTGCGGAGGAGTTGGAGCAATTGCCAAAAGATCAGCGACATGGCGATGCCGCTTATGTTGGCATGACGGAGTTGCAAGTTCTTGATGATGGGCATCCAAACTACAAGAGCATTGACCCACGTCAGGCGCATGCAAGTGCTTACGGCATGGTTGCAGCGAAACGAGGATATCTGCGTCCGACAGGCCAGTGGAATCATCAAGTCGTCACAGTCAATGGATCGAAGATCCAAGTGGAGCTTAACGGAACCAAGATTCTTGATGCCGATTTAGCGACTGTGACCGAATACATGGCGAACACTCCGCATCCAGGCAAGGAGCGTGCGAGTGGTCACATTGGTTTCGCGGGACACTCGGATCCGGTGAAGTTCCGCAACGTTGAAATTTTGCCATCAGCGAACTAGTTTGGCGAGCCTTTAGGTTATTTAATCTCTTTGTCGATTCCTCTTGGGGGGATCGACACTGAGATGGTGTTGGGATAGATGGTGTGGGGATAGATATCACGATCATGAAAGGGATGGTTTTGAACCGACAGTATTTTCGAGAAGCGATTCGATCCGGATGGATTGCTTTTGGGGTTCTCCCAGCGCTTTGGATGTCTTGTGCCGGTACGACTGCACTTGTCCGTGGCCAAGATGCGGTAAAAGCGGAGGTTACGGAGCGGTCAATCCTGGAGATTCCGGATGCAATTGCCGCTTCGGAAAAGGAGATGAAGCCATACGTCGAAAAGATCGAGCATTCGACTGCCAAAATCGAGATGTTACCGATTCCCAGCGGGACTTTTCGGATGGGCAGTCCCGATACCGAAGAGGGACGGAACCCCGATGAGGGACCTTTGCATGAAGTTCAAGTCGGGCCATTTTGGATGGCTAAGTTCGAGGTTACTTGGGATTCGTACGATGTCTGGATGTCGGACTTGGACGTGTTCTATCGCGAGGTGAACAAGGTTAAGGCGACGCGTCGCGATGAGTTGGCCGATGAGTTTCAGAAGAGTCAGCCGACGAAGCCGTACACGGACATGACCTTTGGGATGGGCAAGCACGGTTATCCGGCGATTTGCATGACTCAGCATGCGGCAAGAACGTTTTGCAAGTGGTTGTCGCGCAAGACGGGGCGATATTATCGATTGCCGACGGAAGCCGAGTGGGAGTATGCTTGCCGAGCTGGAACGACGACAGCTTATTCGTTTGGCGACGATGCGGCGGAACTCGAGAATCACGCTTGGTTTGTTGACAATGCTGGGGAGGGTTATCACAAGGTGGGGTTGAAGAAACCGAATCCTTGGGGGCTTCACGACATGCACGGCAATGTCGCGGAGTGGGTACTCGATCAGCACACGCCGGATGGATACCGTATGGATTTGGCCAAGGTCAATCCTTTATTTGTTCCAGAGACGCTCTATCCTCGCGTTGTGCGGGGTGGAGGTTGGGACAAAGATGCAGTGGCTTTGCGTGCAGCGGCGCGTGAGGGATCGACGGAGGATTGGATTGCACAGGATCCTCAGTCGCCGGTGAGCATCTGGTATCTGACCGATGCTTTGCATGTTGGTTTTCGGGTTGTGCGACCTTTGCAGGAGCCGTCCGAAGAAGAGAAAAACAAGTTCTGGGAGTATTCCGAGCCGATTCAGAAAGAACGTCCAGTGCCCCTTGAGCGATAATCTGGTCCAATTGCTTTTTTATTTTCCTTTCCACACAAAACTTGGAGTAATTCGATGACACTTGATAGCACACCAGCGGGACAATCGAGCGACAACGCTTCGAATCGCCGCGGATTTATTAAGACGGGAACTAGTTTGGCTGCTGCTGCTGGTTTGACCAGCACGTTATCGCGATCGGTGCACGCTGCGGAAGATAACAAGATTCGCGTTGCTTTGATCGGTTGCGGTGGTCGTGGTACGGGTGCTGCCGAAAACGCGTTGCAAGTCGACAATGGTGAGATCGAATTAGTCGCGATGGCCGACGTATTTGAGAACCGTCTCAGCAGTAGCTATGCCAAGCTTAAAGAGAACTTTCCAAAGAAGGTAGACGTTCCTAAGGAGCGACAATTCGTTAGCTTTGACGGCTACAAGCAAGCGATGGATACGTTGCGACCTGGCGATATAGCTATCTTGACTTCGCCGCCAGCTTTTCGTTGGGTGATGTTCAAGTACGCCATTGAAAAGGGATTGAACGTATTCATGGAGAAGCCTGTTACCGTCGACGGGCCGACGAGCAAGCGGATGTTTGAATTGGGCAAGCTTTCGGTTGAGCGAAACCTAAAGGTTGGTGTTGGTTTGATGTGCCGTCACTGCGTGGTGCGTGGCGAGTTGCTCGACCGGATTCGCAACGGTGAGATCGGCGATTTGCTGATGTTGCGGGCTTACCGAATGGCAGGTCCAACCGGTTCGGCTGCGGTGACGAAGAAGCCTGAGGACATGAAGAGTGAGTTACTCTATCAAATTAGCCGGTTCCACGGATTTCTTTGGGCGAGTGGTGGGGCAGTGAGCGATTTCTTGATCCACAACATCGATGAATGCTGCTGGATGAAGGAAGATTGGCCTGTTCGCGCGATCGCTTCTGGTGGACGCCATTATCGCAACGATTGTGTGGATCAGAATTTTGATACTTATTCAATCGAGTACACTTTTGCGGACGGGACGAAGATGTTCGTCAACGGTCGGACCATTCCTGGTTGCCGTAACGAGTTCGCGAGTTACGCGCACGGAACCAAGGGCAGCGCGGTCATTTCTGCTTCGGGTCACGCCCCTGCGAAGTGCAAGATTTACACAGGTCAGAACATGACCCGTAACAACATCGTTTGGCAAGGACCTCAGAGCGAGCCAAATCCATACCAATTGGAATGGAACGATTTGATCAATGCGATTCGCAAGGATTTGCCTTACAACGAAGTTGAGCGTGGCGTGAAGGCGAGCGTTGTTACGAGCATGGGCCGGATGGCTGCTCATACCGGAGTGGAGATTAGCTACGACGATATGCTCAACTGCGAACATGAATTCGCACCAGGTCTCGACATGATGACCTATGAGAGTCCAGCACCCGTGCGATCGAATGCTGAGGGTATTTACCCGATTCCGCAACCAGGTATTTTGACCACGCGCGAGTACGGCGACTCGTAGTCAGATCTGATGGTAAACAAAGAAGGCCTGTTGAGCGATCGTTCAGCAGGCCTTTTTTTGCAAGTGCATTTAGTCGTTGAACTCGGCGACGCCACCAGCTGTGGGCTAGACGCAATCGCGGGTATGCGACTTCTGAGGGATAAACGATTGCGTGTGTACGCCTTCAGAGACTGATGATTGCGAAGATGTTTAAGGTTTAGAATTGGTTGTTTTGGGATCTTGTACGCATCGGAAGCCGCAATGGTTGCTTGCCGTGCGTACTTCACCTTTTCCGCGGGTTCCGACCATGTAGCGAGTACAGTAAAGATCGCTGCAGAGGAATGAGCCGCCGCGATGGACTCGTTTCTTTTGGTCGGGTTCCATTGGGTCCAAGCTGTCTTCTGGGCCTTGTGGGTTGCGTGTTACTTTGCCTGAACTGTGCAATTGGGTGTAGTAATCATGACGGTACCAATCGCTGACCCATTCCCAAACATTCCCACCAATATCGTAGAGCCCGAAGGGGTTTGGGGCATATTGTTTGGTGGGGGCTAGTCCCACGAAGCCATCGAGTCCGGAGTCACCCTTATCGACTGGGAAGCGACCTTGGTAGATGTTGGCTTGGAATTTCCCGTCGGGTTGGATTTCGTTGCCCCAAGCGTAAAGGTCTCCGGCGCGGCCACCGCGTGCGGCGAATTCCCATTCGGCTTCGGTGGGTAGCCGTTTACCGGCCCATTTTGCGTAGGCTTCGGCATCTTCGTATGCTATTTGAACTACAGGGTAGTCGTCTTTACCTTCGATGGAGCTATCTGGACCGGTGGGGTGTCGCCAGTTGGCACCGTGAACGTAGGTCCACCACTGAAGGTAGTTATCGAGTTCAACGGGACCGTTCGTGGGGCGAAATACGGTTGAGCCGGCGACAAGGTTTTCGGGATTGGCACCGGGGAATTCTTCGATGGTTGGAGTGATTTCGGCGACGGTGACGTATCCGGTGGCTTCTACAAACGCTCGGTATTGAGCGTTGGTGACTTCTGTAGCATCCATCCAGAAGGGATCTACATACACGCGGTGCACTGGCACTGCGTCATTGGTGATTCCAGGCAGGCCGCAGAGGGATTCGCTACGATAGTCGCTTCCCATTGAGAATTCTCCACCGGGAATCCAGACCATACCATCGGGTGCTTCCGCAGAAGGCTTTTCAGAGGCGAGGCGTGTGGGTTGGAAGCGACCAGAGGCGAGTCCTGGTTCTGTCGGAGAGGCGGTGGTGCTCAGGGGGGAAGTTGTCGCGTTCGGTTTGCTATTGGGGCCGAGCCAAGCGAGTAGGCCGGCAGCGGAGCCGACCCCAGCACCGAGCAGGACCCAAGGAATCCAACTGGAATTGGAACTTCGATTGACGCTTTTGCCAGTACTGTTTTTTTTCATGGATTCGGTGGGAGAAAGAATGAAATCCGCGAAGCTTGACCGTTAGCGTTCTTTGAGTGCCTTGACGCTGCGCATGGCGCGTGCGAGGAAGTCTTGTTTGCTTTCCTTGGGCTCGAGATAAATCGGTGTTCCGATGGAGATTGAGCTCAAGAGTGGGACGGGCATGAACTCGCCGCGAGGGAGGATCCGATTCATGTTGTCCATGTAGACGGGAACGAGTTCGAGGTCGGGCCGTTTTTTTGCAAGGTAGTACAAGCCGCTTTTGAATTCTCCCATTTCTCCATCAATCGCGCGACTTCCCTCGGGGAAGACGATCAGGGAGTAGGTGGTGCCGATTTCTCGAAGCATCAGTTCCACTGGACTTTGATGGACTTTGATTTCTTTACGATCGATCAGGATCGCGTTGAAGGATCTTGCGAGGAACCGGCGAAAGGGGCTTTGGCCCCAGTAGTCTTGTGCGGCGACGGGGCGAGTAAGTTGACGCAACTGGCCGGGCAGGCAAGCCCATAGCACGACAGCGTCGAGGTGGCTGGTGTGATTGGCAAAATAGACACGTTGGCGTGTATCGGGTTCTGCACCGATCCAGCGAACCGTAAATCCACTCACTAATTTCGCCACGAGCGCGAGGCTTTGGCCCGTCAGGCGGCACCAGGGGGAGGCACTGTCGGAAGGTGGCAATAGGGCTCTGCGGGGTGGAAAGTCGATGAACGCAGCCACGGGGGCTCCACGGACGCACAAACGTCGCATTGGCAAGGGATTGACATCGAGGGTGCGAGCGGGGGCTAAACGAGTAAGTCCCCGGTCCAGAGTTCGAACCCGACGTCTTTCGAATTATGCTCCAGGGGGTGTGGAAAAGCAATCGCAGGTTGGAGGATTGCCTCGTTCGGTCGCGGCTTTAATACTGTGGCGACTCGGTGGGGGAGGTGTGATTTATTGGGCCGCACTGCTCGAACCGTTCGGGCTAGCACCGATCCGCATGTTTCTCGGCAGGGGGCGAGCGGCCGAGAGGAAGCCTTCTTGGAACAACTGATCGCGGAGGGTGCGGTATTCGGAGAAGCTTTCGGGGTAGACCCAGACGGTGACGGTTGTGTGTCCCGAGCGGCTTGCATCGAGTTCGGTGCGAAGGCGTCCACCGGGTCCAAGGCTTTGCGCAACGGACTCGTGGAAAATTTCTGGGGTGGGTTCCAGTTCGAAGCGTTCGAGTTCAACCATCCTACCCATGGCTGCGACGCGTCCGTCGCTCATCAATCCTGCTTTTGAGAGGAGTCGATATCGCATCATGAAACCGTCGATAGGGCCGAGAGTGTCTTCGATTTTTGGCCGGTTGGCTTGTCTGGCGACGCTGGTCCGAACCTGGGATTTGAGTTGTTCGATAAGTGTGTCCCAAGGTATTACGGTCACACGGGAGTCACGCAGCATTACGTGGATTTCTTTGCCGAAGACCGTTTTAGCCATC
>JBEICB010000161.1:0-10566 GCA_040373655.1 Pirellula sp.
AAGCGATCGCAGAGGCAGTAGCACCAGCATTCTTTGGAATTCGCATCGATTGCGCGCAGTGCCATGACCACATGGTCGCTTCGGATATTCCTCAAGCCCATTACTGGGGGTTGGTCGCTTTCTTTCATCGCAGTAAAAATCAAAAGACGAATGCAGGTCCTCGACTCAGCGAGTCCGCCGTGGGGGGCTTTTCGGATTTCGCAAACATTCATGGTTCCAGCTATCCAAATCTGTTGACCTTCTACGAGTCGAAGACGATCGATGAGTCGCGTCCCGAGAAGGACGCGAAGCAAGAGGATCTCGAAGAGTTCTATGTTGCTGCGACAAATCCGGAGGATCCGAAGGTACCTAAGTTTTCTCGGCGTGAGCGATTTGTCGAAGAAGTACTCAATGGGCATCGCATGGTTCCTCGAGCTTTCGTCAATCGTTTGTGGGCCATGCTCATGGGTCGCGGGATTGTTCATCCATTCGATCAAATGGACTCTGCGCATGATCCGTCTCACCCAGCTTTGCTCGACGGATTATCCGAGGATTTCATCGCATCGGGATATGACATTCGCAAATTGGTAAGGGGCATCGTATCGAGTCGTGCTTATCAGCTAAGTTCTGTACGTCCGGAAGGGGTTGAGGATCCAGCGACGTTTGCTTGGGCTTTGGAAAAGTCACTTACGGCTGAACAGTTGGCAAGGTCGATTCAAGTGGCTTTGAATCAGAGCTTCAAGAACGACCATCCGCTGTTGGAAGAGTTGCGAGATCGCATACCGGAAGTGATGCCGGAGACCATCGTTACTGATGTTGGAGATGCGATGTTTTTGACGAACAATCCGGCGATGCATGCCATAGTTTTTGACAAGAGCAATGCCGAGGGAATTGCGAATCTTCTTGCCAAGCAATCTGACTTGGATGTGGCGATTCAAGACATGTTTTTATGTACGCTTGTTCGGCAGCCTGATGCTCAGGAACAAGAGATGGTTCGTGGTTTTTTACATCGCGGCTTAGCGGGAGCGGATGCTGCCCGGTCGGAAGATGTTTGGCGCAACGCTATTTGGGCGTTATTGACATCTGCCGAGTTTCGTTTCAATCATTGATCGGTATCCTAAGATGTTTGAGCGATCGATGATTGAGAGTCTATGGGCAGAAATTTGAAGTGCAGGACAAAGGAAAAAAGCAATGGAAACGGAAGTTGGCAATGGGGTGATTGCGTGAGAGCTCATGACAAAGGGGCAGGTGGAAGGAAGGATTGTGGCAGTCCGGAGCATCAAGCGCACCGTCGATTGTTCTTGCAAGGAGCGATGGCCGCAGGTGTCGCTTCGGTTGGAAGTTTTAACGGGTTGTTTTCTATACCTGCGTTGGCGGAGCAGACGAAGAAGGTCGGTAAAAAGTGCATATTATCGTGGCTGTGTGGTGCACCGAGTCAGTTTGAAACATGGGATCCGAAACCGGGGACGGCCACTGGTGGGCCATTTGGTGCGATACCTACATCGATACCCGGAGTGCAGATCAGTTCCTTGATGCCGCAATGCGCGACGATCATGGAGAAGCTTGCGGTGATTCGGTCGATGAGTACGGAACCGAACGAGCACTTTCAAGGAATTGATGTGTTGACACGTGGGGAGCAACCCCGTCCGCCATTTACGCGTCCAATCTTGGGTTCGGTCGTCGCGCAGCAACTTGGGCAACTCGACAGTCCCGTGCCTCAGTTTGTGTTGTTGGATCCTTGTCCTGAGGGGAATGAGTTCAGGTCTTTCAAGGCGGGGAATTGGGCTGGATGGTTGGGCGCGGAGTATGGGCCTGTGCGATCGGGGGGAGAGTTTGCTATTCCAGACATTCTCAAGCCCGAGACGTTGAACGCGGTAGATCATGAGGACAGGGAGGCGTTGCGCAAGTTTCTCAGTCGGAAATTTCAGAACGAATCGCGGAGCAAGGCAGCATCGGGGTACAACGCAGCGTTTGAGCGAGTCAAAGGATTGATGAGTTGTGCTCCGTTGTTTGATTTAGAGACATTGCCTGAAGCGGATCGCAAACGCTATGGGCACGGTGCGTTCGCGCAGCATGCGTTGCAAGCCCGTCACTTAATTGAGAACGGATCGACCTTTGTGATGGTTGCTAATGGCATGCCTTGGGATAATCATGTTTTTCAGCACGAAATGCATCAGATGTTGGTACCAGAGTTAGATCATGTCCTATTTCAGTTGGTGATGGACTTAGAACAGCGCGGGATGCTTAACGATACATTGGTCATCGCGATGGGAGAATTTGGACGTACTCCGTGGCTTAATGAGGCAAGGGGGAGGGATCACTATTCCAAGGCTTGGAGTTTGGCGATGGCGGGTGGGGGGATTCGCGGTGGCGTGGTTTATGGGGAGACGGACTCGTTGGGGTTCGAAGTGACCCGAGATGCGATCGACAATCGAAGATTGTTCGCCACCATTTTTAAAGCTTTAGGGATCAATCCTCACGAGCAGTATGATTTGCCCGAGTTGCCAACCTTCCATCGTGTGGAGGGGAATGTTTTACCGATTGATGAATTGCTAATTGGATAGTGCTCAGCCATGGTACAGAAAACGATAACTCGAGTGCATGATTTCAAACTACCAACCGCCATCTTGGGCGCATGTTTGTTGGGAGATGACAATCAACTTGCGGTGGCTTGTATGGATGGCGTGTACCGCGTCGATGTGGCAGCGAAGACTCATCAACGTATAGGTGAGCATGGCAGTTACGTCAGTTCGGCGGCGTATCATGAAGCGAGTAAGGCGTTTATCACCGCAGGTTACGACGGAACCTTGAAGTGGTTTTCCGAGGAAAATAACGCATTCATTCGCGAGACGCAGGTACATCGGTTTTGGTCATGGGATATGACGATCAGTCCCGATCAGAAATGGATCGCTAGCGTGACGGGGCAGTACATCGCTGGGGATTATAAATACACCCCTGCAGCGGAGACCGAGCCATCGATGAAGATTCTACGGGCTGAGGATGGTACGACCGTACATAGCTTATCGCACGTCCCTTCGGTACAAGCGGTAGCGTTCAGCGCGGACAGTCAGTGGGTGGCTGCTGGGAATTTGATGGGAGAGGTGCGAATCTGGAACGTGGAGACAGGCGAGCAAGTCGGGGTGTTTCAGAGCAAGGATTTTACAAGCTGGGGGATTATCAAGAGTCATTGTTATTTAGGAGGTGTCTTTGGAATCCGATTTTCTCCGGATGGAAACGAGATCATTGTCTGCGGAATGGGGGATATGCGAGATCCGATGGCAGGCAATGGTCGACAGTTGTGGCAGCGCTGGAATTGGCGTGAGGCAAAACTGGTTTCTCAGACCAAGGACAAGCAGTCCGGTGAGGGGCTAATGGAAGCTTTGGTGCTTAGTCCTCAGGGAGATAGTTTCTTGATGGGCGGGCGATTGCGAGGTGGGGAGTGGAACGCAGCGATGTTTGATTTTCAGAGTGGTGAGCGACTCGGGACGATCAAGTCGGGTTATCGAATTACCGAGATGTTGTTCAATTCAAAGGGAGAGTTGCTGGTGTTTGGAGGACAGGGGCAGCCCGGCAAAGAGGCTGACGGAAAGTTCCCGGACTTCGGTCGAATTGAGGTTTATCAAATTGGTGGTTAGGTCTTAGTGGCCCATCCGATATTATGAGGGCTAGAGACTGAATGGCCCGATTTGTAGTTTACAACCGTGCAACTCGCGGAGTTTATCCCGAACGTTTGAAAGGCAGAATCTGCAGTTGAAGCAGAAGCAACAGTATGAAGCCAAACATTCTGGAGAGAATCACTGACGGTGAAACTCATTTGGTATTTGATTTCATCGATGCGGGAAATGCAGCCAGCACGCGGGATGATGGAGGTGTATCTCTGATCCAGTGGTGTGCATACCATGGTGATGTCAGTGCCATCCGATTCCTGCTTCGAAACGGCGAGTCCCTGGAGTCACTTGGGGATAACTTGGATTTGAATGGTGCGGTCTTTCACGGTTATCCGAGGCTTTGTCAGTTTTTGATTGAGCAAGGGGCTGACGTCAACAAGCCTATGCCGGATACTGGAGAGACTCCTTTGCATGCATCGCTATGCAAGTCGCATAGGGGGGAGTTAGATCAGGTGTTGAGGATTCTGCTTGCTAATGGAGCGAATCCCAACTGCTTCACCAACCCATCGGTGGAAATGGATGCATTCATGCGGGATGTGAGGACACGAGCCGAAACACCTCTACATCGCGCTGCGGCGTATGGCAACGAAGAGACAATCCAGATGCTTCTTGATGCGGGGGCTCGTGTCGATGCAAAAGACATGCATGGGGATTCACCACTTACGTGGGCAAGCTGGCATCTTCGTCCTAGAGCCATTTTGCGATTGCTGTGCTATGGTCCTTATCGAATCCGATAGCAAGAACTTTGCAGTGGTTCACACATCGAAGCGTAACATGGGGCCTCTTCAGCCTGTGTTACGGGTGGAATTGCCGTTTGTGTATTTACGGAATTTTTATGATGGGGGGTGCAAGATTCTGGATTCTGCTGCGTCTAGTCGGTAGTGGTCAATTCGCTCCCGGTGGGTGAGGCCTACGGTCAAGGATTTTGTGAAGGTGGGTAAAGGCGGTTGTTTTGCAAAGGGCTGTGGTACGATGGAGTGCTACGAACTTACTATTTTTCTTTCATTGTCATGAGTGATATTCCACCCGACACACGTGCGAGCTTGCTGGTCAAACTGCAGGATCGCGAAAATGCCGCCGCTTGGCGGGATTTCACGGAGTTGTATTCTCCGGTGATCCGCCGAACCGCTGCGCGGATGGGATTGCAAACGGCAGATGTGGAAAATGTCCTTCAAGAAGTCTTATTGACTGTCTCCCGGTCGATTCAACCTTGGCTCGATCGGTCCGATCGTGGTTCTTTTCGAAGCTGGCTCAAGAGAATCGCAAAAAACAAAACAATGGATTTGTTAAGCCGTCGCGGGACACGTTCAGAAGATAGTCCTGGACTCAGGTGGGATGCGCTAGCGGCAGCGGATTCGGATGTGTCTTCGTACTGGGATCTCGAATACCGGCGGGAACTCTTTGCTCGTGCATCCATTAGGGTGCGCGAGTCTGTCGCAGAAGCGACTTGGCAAGCGTTTTGGCTCTCCACTATCGAGAACCGACCGGTGGCTGATGTCGCCCAAGAATTAAAGGTGCGCGAAGGTATGGTCTACTTGAGTCGTTGTCGAGTCACCGATCGCATTCGCAAGTTAGTCAAGCAATGGGAGAGCGAAGAATGAATCGAAACTCCTCAGGGGACGACCGCAACGCCAATGATGAGAATCGCAATCGTTTAAGGAACGCTTGTTGGGATCAGAAGCAACTCCTTGGATTGCTTGAAGGTGAATTAAGTTCCGCTGATTCGGCGGATGCGATTAGCCATATAGAGCAATGTGTGAATTGTCGTACCTCACTCGAAGTTTTATCGGCAGAGCCGCACGAATGGCAGGAGGTGAGCGAAGTTCTCTCATCGGGCGTCTATGGACACGCCAAGTTACTTGCCCCATCGATCTCGCGAACAAGCGTTAGTGATACGAAGGAGGATTGGACAGAGTCCTTATCGAAACGTTTACTCTCACCTTCGACTCATCCCGAGATGTTGGGGCGTATTGGCCGCTATGACGTTGAGCGGTTGCTTGGGACGGGAGGTATGGGGATCGTATTTCGGGGGTTTGATACAGAGTTGCATCGGGTGGTGGCGATCAAGGTTCTCTCGCCGACATTGGCGTTTCATGGAGCGGCGAGACAACGCTTTTCTAAAGAGGCTAGAGCAGCAGCGGCAGTGGTTCATGAAGACGTTGTACCGATCTACGATGTGGAGACGCAGCGCGAGATCCCATTTTTGGTCATGCGTTTTATTCCAGGCGAGTCGCTACAGTCCAAGATCGATCGTGAGGGAGCTTTGGAGCTCAGACAGATTTTGAGGATTGGCAAGCAGTTGATGGCTGGTTTAGCGGCGGCGCACGCACAGGGGTTGATTCACCGAGACATTAAGCCAGCCAATGTACTTTTAGAAGAAGGTATCGATCGCGCGTTGCTGACTGATTTTGGACTTGCGCAGACCATTGACGAGGCACGCATGACAGCTTCCGGGATGATGCCCGGGACTCCACCGTATATGTCTCCAGAGCAGGCACGAGGCGAACGATTGAGCGAGCAGAGTGATCTTTTTAGTGCAGGAAGTGTACTGTATGCGATGTGTACCGGCCGCGCACCGTTTCGCGGTGAGACTTCATGGAAGGTGCTTAAGCTGATCGAAGAAACCGAGCCCAGGCCGATTCGAGAATTGCAAGGTGATATTCCAGAGTGGCTTTCCAGGGTCATTTCCAAGATGATGGCCAAGAATCCATCGCAGCGTTACAAATCCGCAGCGGAGGTGTCTCGACTCCTCGAACAGTGCCTGGCTCACGTGCAGCACCCACTCAGCGTGAGTTTACCCGAAGAACTCACAGAGTTAGCTCGGGTGGATTCTACGAAAAAGAGGTTCTTGACGAAGCAAGCACTGGCGACGATTGCTGTGGGAATACTGTGTTTTGCTATTGGCTTCATCGCCATGAATCAATGGTGGATTCGCAATCAAATTACAGGTAGTTCCAAGCTCACGACTTTCTCTGGGGAACCAAGTTCAACGATTCGTATTCCCGCAGTTGTTCCCTCCGGTAGCCCGACTCGCGATATCTCAAGTGCACTTGGTACTGCTGGTATTGCAGAATCAGCAAGTCGAGCGGGAGAGAGGGAACCATTGATGTCGACGAAGCGATCGTCCCAGTTGAAGGACCTTAGTGATTATCCACCGCAACCGGAGGAGCGTATCCTGCGACTGCTTTCTGAGCCGATCGAAGTGGACTTACGTGGGGCGACGTTGCCTGAGGCATTGAAGATCTTGTTTGGGGAGATTCCTGTCGATTTGGTTCTCACTGCTCAGGAACTTGCTGAACGTCGAGAGCGTGGGTTGGAGTCGTTGGATCAGCTTCAGGTGAGTTTTTATGGGTCAGGGACTCGACGGCAGATCTTGCAACGCATTCTTGGCGAACAGGATCTTGGGTATATCGTGCATGCGACAAGGATTGAGGTTGCGACCAAAGAAGCTGGTGAAGAGCGTCCGGTGGTGCGTGCATACGGGTTATCGTATGTGACAGAGAACGCAGAACAGGCGGAAAAGTTGATAGGGGCACTGAGGACAATGTTTGGAAAACAGCGAGGACCGGTGCCCGAATTGACGCTTCAGGGTGACGTGTTGATCTTTGAAGGTACCGAGCAGCAGCAGGATCGCTTGGTCGAGTTACTTGCCGCTATGGGAAGGCAGACTGAAGGATTGAAGACCGAGGAATGATTTTGGCGTTGAGTTGGATTTCAAAGACGACTCTAGTAACGATGGCAATACAAACCAGGAAATGAGGAAATAGAAGATGGCGGCTCGAAAATGGATAAAAAGGTTGGGCGTGTTGGCTGTGATGGCTGGGCTTTGTGGCATCGGTGGGCTGGGCGGGTATGTTTGGTCGCAAACCGTTGTTCAAAAACAAAGGAACACTAGGTCGTATGCGGAGGGTAATCCACGGATTCAGGTTCCCGTAAACCAAGTGCAAAACTATCCGGCGAATACTGCCCAATTGATTCCGCCGAATCAAACGCCTGGAGGGGGCATGGGTGGTGTCTTGCCAGCGTCGCCTAACTCAGTTCCGCAAAGGTACTATGGGTACCAGCCAATCAATTCAGCAGGTGCAGCGGTTCCAAATCCGAATCAATTGCCTGGTGGTATGTCGTCGGCACCCCAACAAGTGTTTGTACCAAGTCCATTGGGTGGGATGATGACGATTCCTCCTGGGGTGGGCGGTAGTGGTGTGAAGTGGAGCAAGCCCGAGGGGGAAGAGCCTCAGTGGTTGGTACGAGGCAAGCAGGCGATCCAAGCCGAGGATGTTGTGCGTAGGAGCTTGCGGCTAGAATTGGAGATTACTTTGGCTGATGCCCCGTTGAGCACAGCACTAGAGAATATGCTTCGTCCTGCTGATGTCGCTTATACGGTTGATGCCGAATCGGAGAATCAGTTCGTGACGATTGAAATTCGAGGGCTTGTGCGCGATGGATTAAGTCGAGTGCTGCGTCCGTTGGGATTGGATTATGTCGTACGTCCGGACAGGCTGGAGATCGTTGAGGTAGGCAAAAGCCATGGATCGGTGCGAACGTATAACTTGGCGTATGTTGTAAGCAATAGTGATGACATGGAGACCGTGACCAAAATGGTGGAGCGGATGGTTGAGCCTTATGCATGGCAAGAGGGTGGAGGTCAAGGAATTCTGATGGGTATTGGAAGTGTCCTAGTGGTATCCACGACGGAGATGGTGCATGAGGAAGTTGAGGTGTTGTTAGGAAAGCTCGAAGCAATGTCCTTGCAGAAGTCGCCCCGAACGTCAGCACCCGGCAACAATTCTCCGGGGATGGGGGGGCCGGGGGGAGGGCTTGCCGCACCGCTTCAGACGCAGTTGTATCGCAGTGGCTTAGCACCAGCACCCGGTCTTGTGCAACCCGGTCTTGTGCAACCCGGTCTTGTGCAACCCGGTCTTGTGCAACCCGGTCTTGTGCAACCAGGTGGTGTGCAACCAAGTGGTGTGCAACCAAGTGGTGTGCAACCAAGTGGTGGGACGCCGGGCGGTTATGGTTTTCCTGGGGCTGGAGGGCCTGGTAGCGAAGGTGGTGGAGGATTGGTTCCGCCCGCTGCGTCTGCGAAGTTGCCGGAACCCAAGAGGGAGCCTGCAAACTTAGAGCCTGCAAACTTGGAGCCAGCACAGGAGGGCAACACCCTCGGCGGCCAAGACCTCCCCGAAGTTCCCTGAACCCTTGGTCCATAATCCCACCGCTCACGCGTGTGGGACCATCATGGACCGATAGAACTCTAGGGAGGGCTTGAAGGTATTGTGCACTTGGTTTTGGCTTACTTTTGGTCAGTGCATCAACGCAATCAGAAGAGCGACTAGCCCTCGCACAGACCAAGCGGCGGTGCGAATCCAGTTCGAGTTGACAAGACGATGATTAGCTGATGGATTCGGTTGCTTCAAAAGCTGTTCGTGCAAGGGCATTTGGATCAAGGCTGTACTGAGCCAGATGACCAGTAAGAGCACGATGCCAAGGCCCGGCAAGCTCAACGATTTAGCATCATTGCCATTGAGCCAACCGATTACGAAGAACAATATCACTGCGAGTGCACCTTCGATGAGCATCATGGGGCCGACGATCCAGAAGATACGATCGCAGTGTTGCCGTTCGGCTTGGACTGCCCGTTCTGGATGGGGGTCGACGAAAGCCATCGAAGGGTAGTGGACTCGTTGGATTGTCCAGATCAGACCGACGAGGTACCAAGTCACGGCGAGGTGCAGGAGTGTCAGAATGGTCAGAGAGTCTGTTAAGAGTTTGGTCAGGTCCGAAAAATTGGTTGTCATGGAGGAGTTACTTTTAGACGTACGAGCGTTTGAGGAGGTCAGCGACGGCAGGCGTCAGTTGTTCACGTCGTCTGATTGCGTCGAAGCGGCTTAGGAGATCATCGGGTTTTGACCGAGCTTTTTCCGCTCCTTGGAGATCGCTAACGATGTTTCCTTGATGCATCATCACGATACGGTCACCGAGATTGACGGCTTGTTGCATCGAATGGGTAACCATCAGGGCCGTTAGCTTTTCTCTAGCGATGATTTCATCGGTAACGCGAATGACTTGGTCGGCCGAACGGGGATCAAGTGCGGCGGTGTGTTCATCGAGTAGGAGCAAATCGGGTTTGTTCCAAGTTGCCATCAGGAGCGTGATCGCTTGGCGTTGTCCGCCGGAGAGGTTGCCGATGGGGGAATCGAGACGGTCTTCCAATCCCATTTTCAAGGAACTGAGGCGTTCGGCTATCTCGGTGCGTAGGGATCTGTTGAGGGACCAGCCGAGTCCTCGCGATTTTCCACGTCGGCTAGCGATGGCAATATTTTCGGCGACGCTCATGGTAGGAGCGGTACCGGAGAAAGGGTTTTGGAAGACACGACCGATACGTTGCGCTCTTTGGTGTTCGCTCTGATGAGTAATATCGAACCCTCCGAGTTCAATCTTGCCTTGATCGACTAAAAACACACCCGCGATGGCGTTGAGGAAGGTCGATTTTCCGGAGCCGTTGGTTCCGATGATATTCACAAAGGAGCTTTGTTTGATCGCCAGCGTGACGCCGCGTAGCGATCGGACTTCGTTGGGAGTACCAGCGAAAAAAGTCTTGCGTACATCGGTCGCGATGAGCATGGGAGAAAACCTATTTCTTTTCGTCGGTGACTGAAGCGAGTTTCGACGTCGAGGTGGCTTGAAGCCATTTCGGAGCGGTTAATGCGATGAAGACGAAGAATGCAGTGATGAGTTTTAAGTCATTTGGATTCAGTCCGCATCGCAATGCGATAGCGATCATCATCCGGAATAGGATCGAACCGATAATTGTGCCAGCGATGAGGACTCCGAATTTCGATGAAGCGGATCCGACGAGCGACTCCCCGATGATGACACTCGCTAGTCCCCATACCACCATGCCGATACCCATTTGAACGTC
>JBEICB010000383.1:0-2752 GCA_040373655.1 Pirellula sp.
CAGGGACACTACTGACCGGAGAGCCGTATGCGGGAAAACCGCCCGTACGGTTCGGAGGGAGGGGAGTCCGGCTCAACCGGATTTCCCTACCCCTATCGGATGAGAGCGGTGGCGCTAAAGGTAGCCATCCGCTGCCAAGCGGTGGATGTAGCGAGGAAAATGTCCACCGTCTGGCGAGCGGTGGCTACGGATGAGAGCGGTGGCTACGGGTGCGAGCGGTGGCGCTAAAGGTAGCCATCCGCTGCCAAGCGGTGGAAGTAGCGAGGAAAATGTCCACCGTCTGGCGAGCGGTGGCTACGGATACGTAGCGGCTTGGATCAAGAGTGCAGTTGAAAGCGATCGGGGCTTTCGAATGCAGCTTGAATATGCACAAAGTCAGGGTTGGAGTCGGTGAGCCGAATTTCGATAACATCGAATCGGCCGGGTGTGTCGAGCAGAGCGTGGCGTTTTGCGTAGTGAAGTGCGGTCTTGCAGATTTTCCGCTGCTTCGTCTCGTCGACGGCTTCGGCTGGCCGACCGGGATCGGAGCGATTTTTGCCCCAGGTTTTGATTTCGACAAAAACGACGCAGCGTTTCTCCCAGGCTGCGATGATATCGATTTCTCCGAGTGGACAGCTGTAGGAGTGCTCGAGGATGATGTAGCCGCTACGTCGGAGGAACAGCAACGCCAAGCGTTCGCCGTAGTCGCCTACAGATTCCTCGCCTCGTTGTTTTGGGTATGGCCATGAGCATCTCCAGTTCCGCCAAAGAGACTTGATGTTCGACCGTATGGCATGAAGTGTCCGCTTGAGGTGACGGCGACGGAGTCGCCATTGGCCGTGAACGCGTGGTAGGATGGCTTCGAACATCCGAAATCTCCTGGATCGCGACGTCGGTTGGTGGAATACGAGTACAGTTCAACGAATTTCAGCGATTTCTTTACTATAAAAAAGAGCCCCCTTTTGGGTTCAAAATGGTCAAATGAATTTCGCGGGTTCGCTTTTGCGCCCTGTTCATTGTTGTTTTAGGCCTGCGAATTTGTGCAGCTGCTGGGTAGGTAAGAGGCCGAACTAAGGAGGTTGAAGAGAATGATCAGCAACGGTAGAGATTTCTTTGTTGGATGGGGTACCTTGGCGTTGATCAATGCGGGTTTAGCACAGGGCAAAGGGAGAAGTGGATTGAATTGGTTTCTGCTGTCTCTGTTGCTTGGCCCAGTAGCAACGTTTCTCATCGTGATCTTCGAGCCGCTTTCCCCAAACGCCCACTTTTCTGAGCCAACAGAAGAAGAATGAACGGGCGGCGATTTTCGGAATTGGTCATCGTTTTTCGACCTTGTTTTTTTCCGGGAATTTTGTGAAACTCCCTCAAGAAATCGGGAGTCTCCATTGGCGGACGCTCGTTGCACGGACGCGACGAAACGATTTCCGGCGAGTCAGTCCAGTCATGGATAAGGCTCGGGTTCACTTTCCCCGAAGGATCGGTGATATGCCTTACGTTCCCTATTGGTTTGAGCCCTTTTCCGCTTGGACCCCGTGGATCGTCCCGGTTCTTGCACTTGCTGGACTTTGGATCGCTAGGCTATGCGAAGATGCTCGCGTACGTTCGGTCGCGGAAGCATGTTATTTTGGCGCAATGATTGTCGCTGCGATGATTACACTGCGAACGATCTTGGCAGATGATCATTGCTGGCTATTGCATACAGCAAGTCTCGGCGCGATGATTCTAGGAGCAATTTTCCCGCACCACACGATGGAGGCAAATGCCGTCGATTCTCAGGGTTGGGAATCGAATCACTGGGAAAATAACACTTGGGATGGAAGTCATCACAGCTAGTCTTGGGAGTGATGCGGTAGATCCTAGAGGTTGATGTCTGTGCTCGTGGAGTCCTTGTTAAGGTACCTGTATGGAGCGATATGCCTACATCCTCGCAGGGGGCCGGAGTTCTCGATTTGGGAGCAATAAAGCATTGGTGCAGTTCGACGGCCAACTGCACCTACTGCGACTAGCAGAGGCATTGCGGTCCGATGGTTGGTCGGTCACAGTGGTCGCTCGTACGCTGGATTCTTATGCGGATTTGTCGTTGCCGGTGATCGCAGATCATGAACCCGATCAGGGACCGGTCGCAGGGGCGCTAGCGTCTCTTCACGATTTGCGACTGCGTGTCTTAGCACAAGATCGCTTCGAAGAGTCATTGCCCTACGCTCTTTTGTTGCCTTGTGATCTTTGGAATTGGAATCCGCGTTGGACGGAAGGATTTCTCAAGGCGACCTCGGATTGTCTGGAGGACAATTATCCGAAAGCTGTGCAACTTCAGATTGCATCTATGCGAGGTACTGCCCAAGTGAGGAGAGGTGAAGGTTTTACACCCTTTCCCTGTTGGCTCCACGTGGATTTGTATCGCGTAGTTCAAGATTCTTGGGATGCTGGGGAACGCTCGTTGCGTGGAGTGTTTGCGAGATTTGAATCACAAGTGGCTTGGGTGCCCATTCAGGGGAATGACGAAGCGATGATTCCGCGATCTTTTAATACGGTTGAGGATTTACGGCGGTTGAGAGGTGAAGAAGGCGACGTGGGGTGAAGGTAGCCATCCGCTGCCAAGCGGTGGAAGTTGCTAGGAAAATGTCCACCGTCTGGCGAACGGTGGCTAGTGCGCCTGTGAAGGCGATTGAATAATTGGGTGTAAGTCCCAATCAGGGGAATCGTTACCACCCTGTAACCAAGAGTAACTGCGTTGCCGCGAGGCAAGGTGGAGAGCAACTGGAGGTGAATGAAC
>JBEICB010000023.1:0-36269 GCA_040373655.1 Pirellula sp.
AGCGTTAGAACCACGAAAGTCACGAGCCACACGAAATGCAGAATGGAGTTCCCCAACGTCGTTTTCCATTTTCGTGTCTTTCGTGTTTTTCGTGGTTGACCCCGCTGCAGAGTCACTGGAGCGTTAGAACCACGAAAGTCACGAACCACACGAAAAGAAGACTGCAGTTCCCCAGCGTGGTTTTCCCCTTTCGTGTCTTTCGTGTTTTTCGTGGTTGATCCTGCCGCAGAATCACTTGAACGTTGGAACCACGAAAGTCACGAACCACACGAAAAGTAGACTGTAGTTCCCCATCGTCGTTTTCCATCGTCGTTTTCCAATTTCGTGTCTTTCGTGTTTTTCGTGGTTGATCGGGTCATCGAAGTAGGTACAGTGTTGCGCCTGCGAGGGCTGAAATTCCAAGCGTGATGAACAGTCCTTTCTTCAGGTAGAAGGTTAAAAAGCAAGCGAGTACTGCAATCGAGCACGCTGCGAGATCTGCAGACGCAAGGTCGGGTATTTGAAGTCGTAATCCGAAAGTGTTTATTGTTGTCACTTTTCCAAAAAGTGTGTGCAGGGAGAACCAAACCGCAAGGTTTAAAACAACACCGACAACGGCTGCAGTGATCGCCGAGAGAGCGGAATTCAGTCGCTTGTTTCCTCTCAATTGCTCTACATATGGTGCACCGAGAAAGACCCAAAGGAAACAGGGGACAAACGTGACCCATGTTGTCAGCACCGATCCGACGATACCTCCGACCAAGGGACTAAACGGTTCTGGATTGCGATATGCACCAAGGAAGCCGACGAACTGCACAACCATAATGAGCGGGCCTGGGGTTGTCTCCGCCATTCCGAGTCCATCAAGCATTTCACCTGGTCGAAGCCACGCGTATTTTTCGACGGCTTGTTGAGCGATGTAAGCCAACACAGAGTAGGCCCCCCCAAACGTCACTACGGCTGCTTTGCTGAAGAAGGCAGCTTCTTGGAAGTAAACCGAATGGATGCCAAGTAAGAGCCAGATTGCGACGAATGGTGCGAACCACAGTGTGAGGCACACGGCCAGGATATTCAGGCTTCGCAACAGTGTAGGTCGAAAAAGAGCGTTAGATTCGTAGTGATCATGATCTATGCGAGCAGGAAGTCTGGACGGCTGCCCGTTATCAGATACCTTGCCGTGTCCTTTGATGACATTGAATTGTTGCGGAGCGACTTTGCTACCGACCAGTCCTATCAGTCCTGCGGTGATAATCAGAATCGGAAATGGAATATCAAAGAAAAATATTGCGATAAAAGAAGCGATTGCCAGCGCGATCATCGTTTGGTTTTTTAGTACACGTTTTCCAATTCTAAGTACGGCTTCAATGACAATTGCCATGACTGCTGGTTTCAAGCCAAACAACAAGGCTTGGACAATACTTGAATCCCCATACGACGTGTAAATGATGCTTAACGCAAGTATTGAAGCGAATCCGGGAAGCACAAATAGAACACCCGCCATCAAGCCGCCGAGCGTGCGGTGCATGAGCCATCCGATATAGGTCGCAAGCTGTTGGGCTTCCGGGCCAGGAAGAAGCATGCAGTAATTGAGAGCGTGCAAAAATCGTTCTTCGCTAATCCATTTTTTCATCAACAATAATGCGGTGCATTACAGCAATTTGGCCAGCTGGTCCACCGAAGCTCAAAGCAGCAACACGACACCATGTCCAGAACGACTCGCGCAGCGAAACCTGCGGGGGGGCTTCTGTTATCGTATTCGTCTGATCATTCATGGAGTGGAGTTGGTTTCTGTGTCTTTGAGCCGGATAGCGCGAGCTCCGGGTTGGTTTTTTTCGTTTAGCGGTCAGCCGGTGGCAATCTGCATTCTACTCCCGAATCACTTGCGAAGAAGCAGTGAAAACGGTCTCACGCAAAGACGCATAGTGGCAAAGAGTAGCGGTCGCGACCACATCAGCATTCATGGCTGGTGGGGCGGCTTGCGCGAAGCGGACTCATGCAAACTTGAGCAGCGGGGATGTCGATTTACGCTATACTGGGCAGGTATGAAACTTGGTCCTTGAGAGCTTTTGGCAGCGGGTTTGTGTCACACCGGCAATTATTTAATACTGCCAAATGCGTTGTATTGGGGAATCTTAAATTGGGGTGTAATGGTGTCGAGAAGAACTGGCTGGGTAAAGAATTGTATCATTGCGATGTTGGCGGCCTGCGGTTGCGGAACGATCGGAGCTGAAGAGCCGATTAAGGGGGAGATGGCCGGATATTTGTTGGTGCCGCACAGCAAAGTCGCTGATGAGTTCAACGCAGGTTTCTCGATGTATGTGGCGGCTTGGCCCTTGCTGGAGAATTATCCTGGTTCGCAATTTCAAAGTGGCCTGTTTGGGACTTGGATGTTTGGACAATTTCCTGGGCCAGCGCCAAAGAATCACTACTCGGACATCGAGGGTGGTTTAGGTTGGTGGCGGGATACGCGATTTGCGACGGAGACCCCCAAATTCATCATGGGAGGTGTCGCTTTGAATTTCCGTTCGTGGGCGAACGGACCTGGGGCAGGTAAAGGTAGGAATTGGGATAAGCCTTCGGGGCATTATGCGATTGCCCAGCTAAGTCCGTCGATCTTGTGGCCTCCCGATGGTTTGAATCTCAAACAGGGGACTTGTGGCGAGCTATTCGGTTATGGGTATCTGCCCTTGCCGCTGACCGATGTGAAGGGGACGACGGAGGGGAAGGAGGTTGTGACGGGGAATCAATGCTGGACGTTGTTTCTCAATAGCGGGAACTTTAAGGGACCAGTCACGTTTTTCTTGCCCTATTTCTGGTCGCAACCAGCGGCTGAGAATCCGGATCTAGCGGGGATGTTTCTCGATACATTGCCTTCGAATCCGAATAAAGCGATTCAAATGGAGACGCAGCACATCCCGGCATATTTATCGAAGGATGCGTCTGGTGTTTCTTACGCTCGCGTTGCCCCGACTTGGTTTCCGCATGGGGCGGGGGCCCAAGGACAGGAAGCGGTATTGATTCATCGCGTAACGGCTTATGGCCGAAGTGCATTATGGGATTCGGTGCAGGCTTGGTTTGATGGGGGACCTGAGGCTAGCGGGTTGATTGATCCGAAGGCTTCTGCGAGTCATCGATTTGACGGTAAGGGTGGTGCGACTTGGCGGATCTATTTGCCCGAGACGAAGCGAGAGGACAAGATTCCGATCGGTTGGTCTGCTTTTGCAAATCCGACGGCGATCGATGAATTCACGTATGGATACCGATGGAGTGAGGAGTTTGTGAAGCGATCGGTTGACGGTGCACAGCGGCACGTTACGTTGCCTGAGTATTATAGATTGGAAGATCGCCAGGTTGGGGAGAAAAGGGTAAGTCAGTGGGTAGCAGTCGATTCAGGTGCGATCCCCGCTGAAACGAAGTTACAGGAAGTGGAATTTCCCCGTATCCGAAATCAGAATCAGGGGGCTTACGAAACTCCTGAGGAATTGAAGAGTAGTTGGAAAAAGCCCGGCCCGACGGCAGGTCCTTTTGAGGTTGTGTTGGGAGATGGTAGCACGGTGACATATTACTGGTATCGATTTTGCGAACAGCCAGCACTACTCAATGCGGACTTGACGGATGCGGAGCGAGAAGTTGTGCAGCAGCGGGTTGAAAAGCTGCATGGCTCATGGACGAAGGATCGGGAGTATTTGCCACCACCGAGTCGGGGGGCATTGGCAGACATTGATCCAGCGTTGCTAGTAGTTCCTCCGAAGGGGTTAGAAATTGGCTATGTGCCGATTGTGACCCGTCAGGAGAAGAAGGGGAGTCAGTAGCGGTTGGTCGCAACAAAAGAGCGTGTGAGATGGGGCACGCCAAGAGGCAACGACTCAAGGATGACCGCAAAACCTATCATTGTGCATGTCCGCTTTTGTCTTGATTGCGTGATAGAGTAAACGCAATCGCGGTACGCCTTCGGCTGACTGCTAAACGAAATCGCGGTACGCCTTCGGCTGACTGCTAAACGGAAATTTGGCGCAATGGTATGTTCCGCGGTCCATTGCTTCAACCGTGCGAATTGAATATAGGTTGCTTGGTGAATCGTGCGTAGCAAATGATTGTTTAGGTGCGGACCGCTGCACATACCCTACGTCGCCCCGCTGCTTGTGACGCAGGGGGTTATGCTAGGGAACGTAGAGCGCGTGGAAGTGGAAACTGGACATCTTCGCGTCTGACTTCGCGAAGTTCGACGGTAGCGTTGAAGCGTTCTTTCAACCAAGCGATGGTGCTTTGGACGACTTCTTCGGGTGCGCTTGCCCCTGCGGTGATAAGAACAACATCGTCGGACGCGAACCAATCGCTTTGAAGGTCTTGTGGGCCATCGACGAGGTAGGAGGGTTTACCGCGTTCGGAAGCGAGTTCTTTTAGCCTCAGAGAGTTGCTGCTATTTTGGGAACCGAGCACTAGGACTTTGGTGGCATCTTCGGAGATCAATCGTACGGCTTCTTGCCGGTTTTGCGTCGCATAGCAGATGTCTTCTTTTGGAGGTCCGACGATCCAGGGGAACTTGGATTTTAATCGTTCGATAATGCGCGTTGCGTCGTCGACGCTTAGGGTGGTTTGTGTTAGGTAGGCTAGTTTTGTGCCTTCGGGGAAGTCCAATGCGTCGACTTCGTCGTTGTCTTCAACAAGATGAATTGCTTCTGGAGCTTCTCCCATGGTACCGATGACTTCGTCATGCCCTTCGTGGCCTATAAGGATGATGGTGAATCCTTCTTTGGCAAACTTGATCGCTTCGAGGTGGACTTTGGTGACTAATGGGCAGGTCGCATCGATTGCGAACAGTTCTCTTTCTTGTGCGTGGCGGCGGATCTCTGGTGAGACGCCGTGCGCGGAGAAGAGGACGGTGGATTTGGGGGGGATTTCGTCGAGTTCATTGACGAATACAGCCCCTTTTCCTCGGAACGTTTGGACGACGTATTGGTTGTGAACGATTTCGTGGTAGACGAAAATAGGGGGGCCAAAATGGTTTAGGGCCAGTTCTAAGCTTCTGACGGCCATGTTGACACCAGCGCAAAATCCGCGGGGAGCGGCAAGCAATATTTTCATCGTCGTGCCTATCGGTTCTGTAGTTTGCTTCGGTTCTAGAAAGTGCTTCTTTCGTGTAAGATCTTACCTGCTCTTGCGGATTCTGCGAGGGAGCGGGAAACGAAGTCGGCGGTTTTGGCGTTTCCAGGATTGTTTGTGTGTTAAAACCCGGAACGCCCAGGTGTGGGCAGGAGCCCATCTTTGAGTTCGCGAGCTGGTTCGAAACAAGTGGTCAGCGACTTGGCTTGGTGTGGTCCGGATTCGCGTCCTAAGCGTTTAGGAATTGATGAAGCGTTTGCCTATTGTCAAAAGTTAACAGCGAGTCATTACGAGAACTTCGCCGTAACAAACCTCTGGATTCCTTCGGAGGTTCGCCCGCACTTTACGAGTATCTACGCTTATTGCCGTTGGTCGGATGATTTAGCGGATGAGACGAGCGATCCGGAGCTTGCGACGAAATTGTTGCAATGGTGGCGTGAAGAGTTGCACAAAGGGTTTCGAGGGGAGTCTCTGCATCCAGTGTTTGTGGCTTTGCGTGTGACTCAAAAGAATTTTGGATTGACTATCGAGCCGTTTCAAGACTTGTTGTCGGCTTTTTTGCAGGATCAAACCGTCCGGACTTATTCGGATGACGAGCACCTAGCGGATTATTGTCGGCGGTCTGCGAATCCTGTCGGGAGACTGGTGCTGGCACTTGGACGCTGTGTGAATGACAAAACGATCGCTTGGTCGGATTCCGTGTGTACGGGGCTACAGATTGCCAATTTCTGCCAAGATGTGCGGCTTGATGCGGAGCGAGGGAGATGGTACCTACCGCAGCAACGAATGCTTGCGGCAAACCTCGATGCGGCGACTTGGGGGCGAGGGGGGAGTGGATCGCGGGAAGCGATGGCTAGTTGGGTAGAGCAAGCTCGCGGATTATTGATTGGGGGTGTTCCTTTGACGAGTACGGGGCCGGGATGGTTTCGTCGCAGTATGCGGTTATTCATCGGTGGCGGACTGCGTTTGTTAGAGAATATACAAGCCGCAGGTTTTGACGTATGGAGTCGCCCTATAGAGGTGACCAAGTTCCAGAAGGTACAGTTGTTGTTTCGTGCAAGTCTTGGGCGTCCCATGGAGGTGAAAGTGGGGCGGCATATTGTAGGTGGACTGGCATGACGTCATCCCTTGAGCGTTCTTATAAAGCTTGCGCGTTGATTGCGAAGCGAAGTGGTTCGAACTTTGTTCGATCGTTCGATTTTTTAAGAGAGGATCGGCGTCGTGCTATGTACGCGTTGTACGCCTTCTCTAGATTGGCGGATGATGCAACGGATTCTTTAGAGTATCGAGGCTCGCAAGGAGAGCCTGCGAAGGGATGGTCAAAGGATGCTTGGTTGTCTTGGGTGGACGGTTTGGTGCTGAGTGATGATTCGATTCGGGGGCAAACTTCGAACGCAGAGATGGGTTTGTCGGATGATTTTCAGATTAAGGGAGCGAGTGAATTATCACAGGGTGATTGTGGGGAATTAGGATCGATACGTGAGGCTCTGATCGACAGCATTCAGCGGTTTGCGATCCCTCAGAGATTGCTCAAGGAGATTGTGGCTGGAGTTGACCGAGACGTTGAGTTTCGGTCGTTGGAGCGTTACGTCGACTTGCAACAGTACATGGACCAAGTTGCATCCGCAGTTGGGTTATGTTGTTTAGCGATTTGGTCCGAAGAGGGGCTACCTGCGGAGGGAAGTGCGCTTTGGCAGCATGCTGTGGATTGTGGGCATGCGTTTCAGTTGACGAATATACTTCGAGACGTCGTGGAGGATGCCAAACGCGGGCGAGTGTACTTCGCAACCGAGGATTTGGAGCGATTTGGAATCAAGCCGCAAGCTTGGGTCGAGGCTTTGTCGCAGGCAGAACCTAAGGAGCGTATCGAGCGATTGGGGGCCGTGGGAGCTTGGGAAGGGCTTTTGCGTGTGTATCAGCAGCGAGCAGAGGGTTGTTACGCAAGTGGATGGGAGGTTGCGAAGGGATTGTCCGCTGACTCCTTGAGAATGTTCTCGATGATGTGGGAGACTTACCATTCGTTGTTGTCCAAGATCTTCCTGGATCCACGGAAAGCGCTTATGGGTAGGGTGCGGTTAGGAAGTGCAAGGAAGGCTTGGTTGATTGGTACCCATGTCTTCACTCCTTGGTTCAAGGAACGGTTGCAGACGCGAAGGCATCGCGGTGTATTGCAGGCTGCTGATTCATCGGATGCTTCTCCACGCATTCGCTTGGATCAATCGAGACTCGCGAGTCCGCGAATTGCCGTGATTGGGGGTGGGTTAGCAGGGATGCAAGTCGCGGGACATCTAGCTAGGCATGGATGTAAGACGGTGCTTTACGAGGCGAGGCAACGATTAGGAGGGCGTGTTGGTTCGTTTGAGGATGTAGGTTCCGCGAAACCGATCGATTACTGTCAGCATGTTGGGATGAAGTGTTGCAAGGAGTTATTGCGATGGATAGGGGATCAAGGGCAGCGCGGGGACTGGGTTGAGCAAAGGGAGTTGCATTTTCGATCTCGTGATGGAAAGTCGTTTTGTGTGAAGGCTTGGCCTTTACCCGCACCTTATCATTTAGCTGGATTGCTACTTCGGTGGCCGGATCTTTCGATGTTGGATCGGTTATCGATTGCCCGTGGCTTGTTTGCGTTATTGCGCACGAAGCCTGGAGGCGAGTTCGAGACTGAATTTGCGTTAGATTGGTTGCGGGCGCGAAGTCAGAGTGCGAGCGCGATCAATCGTTTTTGGACGACGATCTTGGTCAGTGCATTAGGGGAGCAGTTGCCTCGTGTCCGGATGGGGGCAGTTCGTAAAGTGATGGTGGATGGATTTGCGGCGAGTCGCGACGCTTATCATTTATTCGTTCCACAGCGACCATTGTCTGAGTTAGTGGATCAAACCAGTCAGGCGTTGTTCAAGGATTTGGGTGTGGAGTGTTCGTTTGGATCGGTGGTGCAGGGATTAGAGCGAAACAACGAGGGAACTTGGTCTGTGTTATTACGGGCAGGACAGCGGGATGCGGGCGATTCGACTGCAGGTGGCGATTCGACTGGGCGTAGCGATTCGACTGGACGTACCGATTCGACTGGACGTACCGATTCGACTGGACGTACCGATTCAACTGGGCGTACGGTGAGGAAGGTGGATGGGTTCGATGCGGTGGTGATCGCTGTGCCTTGGCATCGGCTAGGGGGGATTCTAGGAGAAGAACAGTTGAGCTCCTTGGGTTGGGATGAAGCGAAGAAAGAGGCTTGGAAGCGAGCAAGTGGGATGGATGCGGCACCTATAACCGGTGTGCATACGTGGTGGAGTACGGCTTGGTTGCCGAGCCCCCATGCGATATTGATTGATCGGATGAGTCAGTGGGTATTTCCCGGAGTTGGAACGAGCGAGATGGAGGTGAGTGTTGGAGCTAGATCAGAGGTGTATTACCAGGTTGTGATCAGTGGTTCGAGAGATTTGCCCAAGGGGGACACCGATTCCATCTTGCGGTCTGTTGAGCAAGATTTGCGAGAAGTTTTTCCGGAGATTGGCCGGAGTGGAGCAACGATGTTGCGAGGTCGCGTTGTGACGGATCCACAGTCGGTGTTTTCGGATTTTGGGTCAGCGAATGGAAGTGCGGGATCTACGGGATCGGGAAGATTACCGATAGGAATAGGCGCATCGAATGGGTTGGTGTTTGCTGGTGATTGGACCGAGACAGGGTGGCCGGCGACGATGGAGGGGGCTTTGCGGTCTGGATCTCTTGCGGCGGAGTGTGTATTGGAGATCGTAGGCCGGCCAGCACAGATTGCGCTCGATCAAGGCGTGTGCGATTGAAGTCGGCGCTGAATGATCTGTCGTCATTCCTTATGGTGATTGTGTGGCTATCGGATTGATCTTTTGGAACTGCTAATGAATCGATAGGCGAACCATGCGATCGCTGCGAGTCCTAGGATTGTGGTGAGGATAGAAGCGAGATTGTTGTTTCTTGCAGGGCTTGTGGATGATTGTGGGTTCAGGGAATTGTTCCCATTTGCTCGAGGTTCAGGGCCTTGTGCAAGTTGCCAGCGGTCGACCATCAACATGGGAGCTTGTTGGAACCCCGTATCGTCGGTCGCTGCGCTGACTTCGATAGTTCGAAATCGCCAAGTTCGGTAGGCCCAGCCTTCGACATCAACGCGGATTCTAGGGTACCAAGCGATAGAGTTTGTGGAGGGATCGTTGGAGTTTTGATCTGCAGAAGGTTGTTCGGTTGGGAGTGGAGGGTTAGTCGATGTTTCAAGAGAGGTTGGATTTGGATCTTGGAAGACCCAAGCAGGTACATTTGCTGCGACGAGAGTCATGGGGAATTCTTTTTCGAAGGTGATGGGATCAACGCCTTTTCCGTATCGCACAGCGATGCGATTGTTTCCGATGCTGGCGAGTCCATCGAGTTGGTAATACGCAGATGCACCGAGCCAACGTTGATGTTCTGGATTGCGGACTTCGATGCGTTGGATACGTCGAACGAGGAAGCGGGTTTTGATGCGTTCACCAACGCTTCTATGTTGGTCATTGATGGATTGTTTATTTGCTTTCATCGATTCGGTCCGTTTTATCCATTCCATAGCAGACAGTGGATTTTTGAATGGAGAGGATTCCGAAGTTATGCTGCGTGTGAGGTTGAGCATGGAGTAGAAGGGTTCTGTATCGGCGGAGGATATCGCGTTACCGTGAAGTCGTTCGAGGGAGTCGCATTGGGAAAGGTCCCAGTTGGCAAGTGCGAGACTTTTCCAACCTTCGGAAATAGGTGGTGAAGTCCAATCGAGCGAAGTGAGATTGGCGATAGTGGGATTAGGGTCTGACGGGTTATCGTCGCAGGGAGTTGCAGGTAGGGATGCGAGGGTCCAGAGGAGACGTGAGGCGAGGATGTACGAAGGTTTGTCGGAGGGGGCTTCCGAGGGTTGTGGAGTCGTCTCGATCGGGAAGACACCGAGGCCTTGGATGGTCACAGGTTGGGTGAGCGACGTTTGATTTTTCCAGGATTGAGGTATTTCGGTGCAGAGGGCGAGGATAGGTTTAGGGTTGGAACTGTTTGGAGGCGAAGAAGGCAGGAAGTGTAGGGCGTAGATTTGTGACCATCCGAGACCAGGCATTTCAGAGGTGTCGACCGGGATGGCTTTGATAGAGCTGATTTGCCCGCTCCATTGTCCTAAGACTTTACTGGTCGGAGGATTGTTTGGTTGGTCCGTGTCAGGATTGGAGTGGGGTGGGGAGGCGAGTATGGAGTAGCAGTTTGCGGAGACGATTTGTCGGATTTCGTTTCGGAATTTGTTTGCGTTGGCGAGGGTGGCGAGAAGGTCTAGGGAGAGAGCCTCGGGTTGTACCTGAACGGTCTCTGGCGTGGACTGTATAGAACTTGGTAGCGAAGGGAGTCTTTTGCTAAGGCTGGATTGGACAAGTTCCATGGGGATTTTCCAATCGATCGGAGGTAACCAGTCGCGAGTAGCTCGCAGTTTTGCGAGTGCTTGGGTGATTAATGGGTTTGCGAGTTGTTCGGAGGGGGATGTCGCGCCGGAGCGATCTGGGTGGATGTAGGTTGCGATGACAACCGGAGAGATGTCACCACCGCGAGCGGAAGCGTAGGCGCGTCGTTTAGCGATGAGGGCAGCCATAGAGATTGAATCGCCGATTTTCCAGGGAGCTTCAGCAGTCGCTTCAGAGTTGGGACGCAGGGATTGAGGGATATAGACTTGAATTGGTTGTCCGCTGGGATCGTCAGTTTTTAGCCAGAGGACATCGTAGGCGAACGATTGATTCTCCGACTGTGAGTTGGAGGTTTTAGGACTAGTGAGTTTTAGGGATGAAGAGACTTCAATCAGGCCGACGGTGCCTTCGACCCGGAAGCATTGTCCGCGAAGGGTATCGGTTTGGGACATGAGTTGTTGAGTCGAGAGTGTGGGGATATCAGCAAGGAGGAGGGTTTGTTTTTCGAACGGTTGGGAGAGTGAGGTGGCTTTTTGCAGTAAGCGAGCCAGGGGGATACGTTCGGTCGATTTCCAGGGGGTGTTATCCGCGAAGGACTTGAGCAGAACACGATCGAGCGCGAGTCGGAGGGCTTGTTCGATGATCGAGTCGTTGTCTGTGGGTATACTTTCCGTGGAGATACGTTCTGGGGCGAGTTGCTCAAGAGCGGCAAGGAGTTCGATTAACTGATCATGGTGTGATTCTGAGGTGTGCGTGGAGTCCGAGAGTTCGATCCAACGTTGGAGTTTGGTTGATGCCTTGGAGATCCAATTTTCGGGAGCTGCTTGGTTTAAGGATTCGTCGGAGAGCTGGAATGCATGGTGAACAAAGTCAGCGATCGTTTCTTTGGTGGCGTCTTGAAGGAGACGTTCGAGGGCTTGGGCAAAGAACTCCACCTTTGGTATTGGGCTACGGTTCGAGAGATCGCAGAGAGAATTGGCGAGGGTAGGAGGGAGTTCAGAGGTGGCGGAGAGGTTGGAAATTTGTGATGAGGATTGGGGGGTGGCTTCCGTTGTTTGATTCGGGTTAGGCATGAGTCCGACGGCGGTTGCAACTTTTTGGACTTTCTTGGGGTCGGAGACTTGTTGCATCATCATCAGAACGAGGATAAGCAGGACGACAAGAGAGACCACGCGTCTTGGGCCATTATTATCGCGCAGGGAGGCTTCGTGGATTTTGCGTTGCCCATCGAGCGAATACCAGCGTTCGCGTCTTTTGCGGGTCATGGAAACTCGTTGGTAATGAATCGGGGATATGGAAGTACCATCAGTCGGTCCGTACCGCTATAATACGGGCGGACGAATCACCAGTATTGTATCCATCTTTTCCTAGTAGCGATCAAACCTTATGCGTCGGAACAAGAAGAAGGCTGTCAGGAAATCGGAAATCCTCTTATTGAGCGGGTTGCTTATCGGGGGTGGGATGACGGTTGGAGCCCCGGCGCGGTTGATTGCTGAGGAGCCAGCGGCAAAGTTTCTCGAGAGGCTCAAGGAGGAGGGGTACTACGATCAGGCATTGAAGTACTTGGAGATTAGTTCGCAGCGAAATCGATTGCCCGAATCGATGAAGGGGGATATTGGTTTAGAGAAGGTCATGTTGTTGCAGATGTCGTTAGCCGAGGTGCGAACGACGAAGGATTTAGATGCGAAGTTAGCGCAGGTTGAGCAGGGCTACAAGGAGTTTTTGGCAGCGAGTCCGGAGCATCCGCGGCGGGGGGAGACGTTGCTCAAGTTAGCGGATTTGTATTTGGATCGTGGGACGAAGTTGCTTGAGGATTCCAAGGAGGATGCGAGGAAGCCGGAGTTAGCACAAAAGGCGCAAGAGCAACGGGATCGTGCGCGTGGGTCATTGCAGCAAGCGGTGGACACTTACACTGCGACGATCGATTCGTTGCGTCCGACGTTGGAGCAGATGCAGGGCGCGAACGTCAAGCCGAATGAGACGGATCGTTTGGCATTGCGAGAGAAGTTGCAGCGTGAGTATCGTCAGGCACAGATTCTGCAGGCAATTGGTATCAAGTTGTCGGCGGAGACTTTTGATGTGAACACGCCTGACTGGAAGCAGCGACTTGAGGATGCAGAGAAGAAGTTAGGTGACGTAGCGGATAAGAGCAGCAAGCAGGCGGGGGCCAAGTATTTGAGTTTGCTCAATCGCGGGCGTGTCCAAGCATTACTAGGTCAAGTCGATGCGGCGAGGGAGACGCTAAAGAGAGTCGCTGAGAATGAAGATGCGGGAATCTTTCGAACTTGGAGAATTCAGGCGGTAGCGGACATTGTTCGAATGGACAGTACGCCGGCTTCTGGGAAGTACGAAGCTGCGATAATGGTGGGGGAAGAGCAACTGAAGCTTGGAGACTTCAGGGAGCGAGAGAAACCTGAGTGGCAGGATTTGCAGTTAGCGGTTGCCGAAGCTCGATTGGCTTGGGCGAAGACATTGGACCCGAAGGCTGAAGACGCGAAGATTCGCAACATCCGTCGGGAAGCTAGAGAAGTGTTGCAGAACTTGGCCAAAAAGAATGGGCGAACAAGCAATGTTGCAAAAGAGTACCTCAAGGACTTAGGGATTGAAGTCAAAGGGAACACGGAGGACACGAAGTTACCTGAGGTGAACAATTTCACCGAGGCGACGAAGGCAGGGCGGATGCGATTGGATCGTGCGGAAGAAGGAGAACAGACGATCGAGTTGTTAGAGAAGCAGCTAAAGACCGCGCCGGAATCCGAGATCAAGGGGATGGAGGATCAGATCAAGTTGGTGCAAGCCGACATTGACCGAGATCGTCAGCAAGCGATTGAACTATATGATCGGGCTTTGCGTTTGTATCGCGATGAGGATTCGAGAGATGATTTGTTGCAAGCGAGGTTTCTGCAAGCGTATTTGCATTTGAGATTGCAGAAGTATTGGGAGACCTTTGCTTTAGCGGATACAGTAATTCGCTCTGCGAAGGGGACGGAGACAGCGCAGAAAGCAGGGTCATTTGCGTTAGCATCATTGGGTCAGTTGATTGACAGTGCACCTGCAGAGCGGCAGGGGGCACTGATTGGGCAACTTGAGCGGTTAGCAAATTACCTTCGCGAGACAGCACCGGGTTCTCCAGAGGGTGAGCAAGCGTTGGATATCTTGGTCAGTTTAGCACTGCGTGAGAAAGACTTTGATAAGGCGGAGAAGTACATAGGGCTCAAGCAGAGTGGTGGTGGAAAGAATGCCTTTTTGTTAGGTCGAATATTGTGGGCTGAGTATCGCAAGGCGATGTATGCGCATCGTCAAGCGAAGACGGAGGCAACGCCGGCGGAAGAAGCGATGCGTCAGCGAGCTGAGAAGTTGCTGACTGATGCCTGGGGGGGGCTTACGCCGGAGCAGTTCGCAAATGGAACGCTAGAGGGGACGAATGATCTAGTCGGTTTGTATTTGCAGGGAGGTCGACTGGATGATGCTTTGCGGGTGATCAATGAGCCGAGCAAGGGGGCGGTAGCGCAATCGAAGGGGATCGCAGAGATACAGCCTTCGTTGCAGTTAGATACGTATCGATTGAATTTGCAAGCGATGGTTCAATCGGCGGGTCAGGGGCGCAGTGAGCTGACGGCCGAACAAGTCGACGAATCGATACGAGTGATGAAGGAACTCAGTGATAAGACGGGCGACACGACCATGTTGTCGAAGTCACTACAGAATTTAGCAGCAGAATTGCAGGGGCAGTTAGAGACAAGTAAGAACCCCGAGCAGCAAGCGAAGTTAGCGAATTGCTTCAAGATTTTGATCGATCAGTTGACAGGGGTCAGTTCGGATCCTGGAGTGATCGAATCGGGTGGGGCGGCGATGATTGTATTGGCGAGCAATTTGGAAAAGGTACCTGCATTGGCATCGAAGGCTACGGAGATGATGGCGATTGCGGAAAAGGCTTACACAAAGTTATCGCAGATGCCGCCAGCGGAGTTAGAGAAGATCAAGCGCAAGCCCGAGGAGTTGATGCTCAAGTTGGCGATGACGAAGCGTGGTGCAGGGAAGTATGAGGAAGCGAATAAGTTGTTGGTAGAAGCATTGACGAAGAATCAGAACAACATCACCGTTCAGATTGAGGCAGCAAAGAACTTGCAGCAGTGGGCAGCAGGCAAGGACGTCGAGAAGCTCAAGATGGCGATGTTGGGGGCGGAACCGCAGGCGAACAAAAAGAAGCTTGTTTGGGGGTGGGGCCAGATCGCGCAAACCACGGTGCGATATCCTAATTTTCAGAAAGAGTTTTTCGAAGCTCGGCTCAATATTGCCAAGTGCCGTGCGATGATCGCGGAGAATAGCGGTGCGGAGAAGCAAAAACTTTACGATGCAGCGATCGCGGATATTACGCAGACCTACTCTCGCTTCCCAGAGCTTGGTGGGGCCGTGCTGCGCGGTGAATTTGATCGCTTGCTGCGCGAGATCCAGCAGAAGACAGGAAAGCAACCTACGGGGATCGCTGGATTGCCTGTACCAGAAGGGAAGCCTTCGGAAGCTCAAGATCCATCGGCCGCACCGAAGAACCCGTAACAATAAGCTTTTCACGTCCAATTCAAATCGTTTACAAATTTCATCCGTACCTTTACGAGTAGCAGTATGACAAGCCAGAAGAAGTCCAAGACATCCGCGATTTGGGGAGAGCTCAAAAGCGTTGCACGGGTACGCAGTTCAGCGATGGCAATCGCAGGGTTACTCATGATCATGCCTGCCTTGAACGCACAGGAAAGAGATCGAGTCTTTCCGATGAAGGGAGCTGCGGTGACGGGGAAGATCGTTGAGAAGAATCGGGATCGCGTGGTAGTTGAAGTTCGAGGGAACAATCAGAATTTTCCGACGAACGAGATTTTGCGAGTGTTGTTCGATGGTGAACCACCGACGCTTTCACGGACGAAAGATTTGGTCGCAAATGGGCAGATCGATCAGGCGGCTGAAGAGTTTAAGAAGATCGATGGAGCGTCGTTGCCATCGGAGGACATGAAGCAAGACTACCAATACCTCAGGGGGTACTTGGCTGGTGCATTTGCGCTTCGTGGTAAGGGGGATCCAAAGAATGCGTTGTCGCTGTTAACGGCTTGGGTGAAAGACAATTCACAATCGTATTTGTTTTACAACGTCGCGGAGATGATGGGGGATTTGGCGGTGGCAAGTGGAGTGCCCGATCAAGCGGCGCGGTACTACGGTGGATTAGCTGGGGCACCGTTTCCGGAGGCGAAGACCAAGGGAAGTTTTCTGCAGGGTAGAGCGTTGATGGCGCAGAAGCAGAATGCGGATGCGAAGAGTAAGTTCCAAGCGGTTTTAGAGGCCAAGGTTTCGGACCCGGTGTCGCTCAAGTATCAAAAGATGGCTCGTATTGGGGTGATTCAATGCGATGCATTGGAGGGGAAGGCGAGCGAAGCGATTGGCGAATTGGAGAAGATGGTAGACGAGGGTGATTCCACGGACGCCGAGTTATTCGCAGAGTTGTTTAACACGCTTGGGGCCTTGTTGGCGAGCGCGGGTCGCAATGACGAAGCGATTTTGTCGTATCTCAAGACCGATTTGTTGTATGGCTCGCAGAGTGAACAGCATGCGGAGGCTTTGTATCGCTTGATCCAATTATGGGGCAAGGTTGGAGACAATCAGAGGGCAGCGGATGCAAAGCAGAAGCTCGAGAAATTGTATCCAACGTCTCCTTGGGTTAAAAAGTAAGCTGGGTTGGGAAGGATCGAAAAACTGGAATCTTTCCCGGCCGATTTGGATAGACATTTGATCCCGCTGGGATCGAAGTTCGTTAGAATAAGCGTTCGCGGAGGGTTCGAGATGGTTGTGACAAAGACCACTTGAACCTGCCAACTCTTCCTTAGATTCTTCATCCCACCCGAAACATAGTTCAAACTGGAGTTCTCATGCCAGCGAAGTGTCATTCCATTGGTTCGTTGATTGTTGCACAGGTCGGTCGAAAGATGACGGCCGTGTGGGTAGCTTTGCTGATGAGCGGCACCGTATTAGCTCAAGAGCCAGCAGCGGATGCGGCGGTGTCACCGGCAAGTGAAAACATGCTGATCAAGGCATGGAATGCTCTTGGGACAATGTATGCGGTCGTTTTCTTGGTCATGTCGATCGTTTTGGTCGCTTTAGTGGTTCGAGCGATTCTTGCAGTTCAGAAGAACAACTTCGTGCCGGAGGATTTGGTGCAGGGAGTTGAGGCGAATCTTGCGGAAGGCAACACCGTTGGCGCGGCGGAGTTGGTTGCAGCCGATGAAAGTTTTCTAGGATCTATTCTCAATGCGGGTTTGAGCAAATTGACCAAGGGCAAGGACGAGACTCTTGAAGCGATGCAGGTAGCTGGTGATGCTGAGACGATGAAAGTCGAGCAGATGCTTGGATACATCGCGTTGATCGGGAATATCGCTCCTATGGTAGGGTTGCTTGGGACAGTTCAAGGGATGGTTGCGTCTTTCGGAACCATTGCAAATAGTCAGCAGACTCCCAAGCCGAGTGCGTTGGCAACAGGGATCGAGCAAGCCCTCTACACTACGCTTGTTGGGCTTTACTTGGCGATCCCCGCGATTGTGATTTACAACATCCTAAGAAACTTTATGCAGCGTCAAATTCTCGCGGCCGGTACGAAGGGTGAGGAATTGATCGAAAAGTTCCAAGACGCTTCGAAGTAAGTTGGACTTTGGTTTCAATGGCGATTTGGGGGGAGAATCACGATGGCCTTAAAGCCTAAGTTTGACGCAAAAGTTGCCGAGGGAGATATGACGTCGATGATCGACATGGTGTTCCAGTTGATCATCTTTTTTATGGTGTTGATCAATTTCTCGCAGGACGATCAGAATCAGAGTATCAAGTTGCCTACGAGTGAGTTGGCGAAGCCAGCCGAGGCCCCGTTGGAGAACCCGATCGTGATCAATTTGGCATTCAACGGAAATGTGTATATGGGTGCTGAGACAGCCACTATCGCAGGCTTGCGGCCTTTGTTGGAATTAGAGGCAAATGTTTTGAAGTCCGAGGGGCAGGGAACGAAGGATGCAAACATAATCATTCGTTCGGATGCGAATACGGCTGGAGGGATGGTTCAGGAGTTGATCAAGAAATGTCAGGAGTCTGGTTACGAAAAATTCGCGTTGCGGGCCAAGGAGGAGATTGGCCAGTAGAGCAAGTGAGCGAGGCGTTGTGACGCGGTGCGTCGCGAAGAAAAGAGTACCAGGGGAGCGATTGGAGAAGAGCCGATGAAATTCAAGACCAGGAATAGCGACAAGGCGGAGATGCAGTTAACGTCGATGATTGACATCATCTTTTTGTTGCTGATTTTCTTCGTTATGACGTTCAAGATCGCTGCACAGGAAGGTGATTTCAATATTCGGATGCCGATCGGAGGTGGAGATGGGCCTGCCGACAATACGAATTTGCCGATCAAGTTACGATTGCGAGCCAACACCGATGGTGAGTTGGTTGACATTGTGGTTGACGAGACGCGTTCGTTCGGGAACGACTTTGGGAAGCTGCGAGCATTTATTCTTCAGCAGACGGGTGGGAATGCACCACCGAGTCCCGAGGATGGTCCGGAGGTTGAAATCGATTTAGATTACAACTTGCGTTATGGGCATGTCATTTCGGCGATATCGGCGGTAACGGGTCAGCGGCAAGGGGATCAGATACAGCGATTGGTCGAAAGGATCAAGTTTGCTCCACCGAGAAAGCCTCAGTAGCTCTCTCGGGATTTTTGAAACCAAATCGTCAGTTGCTCAACTGGCGGTTTTTACTAGTGCGCGACTCCACCGAAACTTACCAAGCGAGTGGGGGTGCCACCGACATGGAATTTCGCCAGGACTTCTAGGCCGTAGACGGATACGAGCCAGATTTCTCCGTCGCCCGGCATGCTGATACAAGCGGTTCGGCCGTCGGGAAGAAATGTAATGTCATGGTAGCCGGAATGTCCGCGAATGGCGCTCGCACCGATGGGAAGCGTACGATGAACGATGGCGTCTTGAGGGTTTCCGTCGTTGTTGGGATCAATGTCTACGGCGGTTAGTACTTCTTGCATACCCGGCTCTTTTCGATGACTGGCTATCCAAGAATATTTCTTACCGTTTGCAGCTAGTATGCAGAACGGTGTCGAAAGCGCTAGGCCTTGGCCAGGATCGATACCAAGCGTATTGACTGAGGGTGGTGTCGTTGCCGTGTTGATCATACCAATAAACGACTGTTTCTCCGTTCCGGATTGGAAGAGAACAAGGTTTTCTATAGTGTTGAATGCGCCGGTGCGAAATGGACGCTTTGATTGAGGGTCTGCTCCCAAGGGGAGGTGGTGAATCGCAGGGGCGGCGTTGGAATGCAAATCGCGCGTATCGAACCAGATGATTCCATCGCTCGGAGCAAAGAAGGCTAGGTGATTCAAGTGCGCAGCACCGTGGAGGCCACCTTGCGGCAAGGTAATTTGGGAAGTTGTTGCTGGAGATGACTTGCGATCAACCACATCGATACGTCCGGCATTTTGGCCTTCTTTGTCAGGCCAGGTTGCCAAGTGTAGATGGTGTTCGCAGTTAGCGATCGTGATATGGGTACCGCCCCCTGTAAAGAACTTCGAAGTAAGCTTACGAGGGTGTGAAGGATCCGCGAACGCGATAGATGTGAAGCCGTTTTTGGAGTCGTTTGCGAGCAGTACTTCGCTGTTGGCTCGATACACGTGCGCGGGATTTCCTTGGTGTTCGTCGATGTGCGATTCCAGGAGGGTAGGTGTTAAAGAGAAATGAGCGTGGTAATGATCATCATGGGATTCCAGGATCACCCCCGAATCGATCGCGAACCATCCGCTTCCAAACGTACCTTGCGCATCGTCGCGAACGGCAACGATGAGGGTGTCGTTCAAGCGTTGCATTTGGGAGAACTGCTGACGTTCAGAGTTGAGGTTGGGTAGTCCCTGAATTTCTTTGGGCTTCAAATCCCATTGGGTGCTGATGCGTTCGAGGTTTGCCCAGCGCAACGAGCCAGATTGAGTATCTTGCCAGAAAATTCTCGCAAAGGTGCTAGATACTGGCGTAGGCGGTGATTCAAGCGACTGACCGTTGCAGACTTGAGAAACGGCCAATGCCAGGACGGAAAGGCTGGTTAGCATTCTGAAATGCAAGGAGTAACCGGGGCGAGTAAAGTAGTGTGAGTGCAATATCATTTGGGTTTTGTGGCTGGAGGCGAAGTAAGGGTAAGTGGACTTTGGTTGCATCAGTCATCGATCGAAACGTTGATTTCCGAGCCGTTGGCTGAGAAGGTGTTTCGGTAGGCTGATTCGTCGACGCTGTTTGCGATGAAACGTACGGAACCATCCGCGAATCCTAACTGCACACCGCTGCCGTGCATTGAGCGAGCCGCGTAGAAACCTCTTCCGTGGAAGCCGATATCGGGAATACGGTGGTTTGGGGTCAGATAGCCGTTGATAGTGGTGGCGTGTGGTACGCCTCGAATCCAGCTTTCTCCCCGATTGCCTCGATAGGAATTGACGATGCCGGGGAAAGAGGGCTGGGAGATTGGGGTTAGCGATTAGGTTTCCGTTTGCGAGGAAACCTCTTCCGTTGTTGTTTGCAGAGGTTCCGGCCCAATTGGCGATTCTTCGGATTGGTTGGCGTATAGGCATATCAGGGCTAACTTGTTTATCGCCGAGGATTGTTTCGGCGATCATGACGGTGTTGCTGGTGCCATCGGTGCATTTTGCGAGTTTGGCGAAGGCACCTGTCCAGAACAGGCCGTCGGTTTCGAAGCGATCGTCGTAGTTCAGGTCTCGGCCGCTGCCGATGCTGAACATGTAGTTAACACCAGCGCTGAAGCTTGAACTGTTATCTGCGAGAGTTGTTGGAAACAGTGGATCTTCGGCGTCACTTGGGCATAGGAAAGTTGGGATGCGTTGGTTGATCAGAGATCGTAGTGCGGGGTCGAAGCGGGCAGCGAAGGCTGGACCGAGTAACAAGGGGCGTGCGAAATCGAGTCCATTGCTCAAGTTTCCTTGTTCGATATGTGGCAGGATTCTGGCTTGTGCGGAGTATGTGCTACTTCCGAGTAATCCTGGTAGTCGCTTGAAAGCAGATTCGTAGTTGAGTATGGCGAGGCTGACTTGCTTGACGTTATTCGAACAAGACATCCTGCGAGCTGCTTCGCGAGCGGCTTGGACTGCAGGTAGTAGCAATCCGACGAGGATGCCGATGATTGCAATGACAACGAGAAGTTCAACGAGTGTAAATCCGCGACGACGACGGCTCATAAAGGCCTCCCAAATAGTTGTAGAGAAACAAAAAATCCTTGCTCCGAGAGTAATTGCTGTTTTGCATATAGTACGCATTTGCAATTGAGTTGCAAATGGGTTTTTTGGTTTCTTGGTAATTATCAGGGAGGGCTTTTTCGGTGGATCTTACGATGCGTCGTCTTCTGATTCCTCTTGCGTTGCTGGGTATTGGTTTGGAAGGGAGTCTTCCCATTTGCTCCAAGTATTAGGTCCTAGGGACATTTCTTGGTCGGTGAGCAAGCAGGTTTCGAGACGTGACCGCAGGACTATCTCGTCTAGATCGATACCGATGAAGACGATTTCTTGACGTCGGTCGCCGTAAGGTTCTTGCATGCTTTCTCGGATGGACAGTTGGTCTTGCGGATCTTCTGGCCATTCGTCTTCACTGACGCTTGCGAACCAATCGCCATCGTGTTCGATTTGTACGGATACACCGGCTTGGCTCCAACGGTAGGCTTGGTCATGTCTAGAAGCGATCCAGCAGTAGCCTTTTGAGCGGAGGACATTTTGCAGGATACCGTCTTCGAAGTTTAGGTTCTCCATTAGGCGCTTAGGATGGAACGGTCGTCGTTCTTCGAAAGTGAAGGAACGGATGGAGTATTCGTCGACTTCGGAAGATTCTTCACCGCGTGGGGTGGCGAGCCAGTCGGGGTGGCCTTGGGCCCATTCTTCGCTGAAGGATTGGGTGCCGAGGACTTGGTCGAGTGGGACGATACCTTTTGTAGTGCGGAGAATAGTCGCAAAAGGGTTGAGTTCTTTGAGGAAGGACTCGATGGCATCGAGTTCGTCGGTTGTGGTCAGGTCGCACTTATTGAGCAGGATCACCGTTGCGAATTCGATTTGATCGATCAGGAGGTCGACGATGTTGCGTTGGTCGGACTCATCGATTCCGAGTTCTCGATCGCGAAGGTCATCGTAGGATTGGTAGTCTTTCCAAAAGTTCAGAGCATCGACAACGGTGACCATAGTGTCGATGGTAGCTATTTCGGATAGCGATTGGCCTTGTTCGTCGGTGAAGGTAAACGTTTCGGCGACGGGCAACGGTTCGGAGATCCCGGTTGATTCGATTAGGAGGTAGTCGAATCGGTTTTCGTTCGCTAGTCGTCGGACTTCGATCAGTAGGTCTTCGCGCAGGGTGCAACAGATGCATCCATTCGAGAGTTCGACAAGTTGTTCCTCGGTGCGTGACAAAAGGCCCTGCCCGTTTACGAAGTCCGCGTCGATATTGATGTGGCTCATGTCGTTAACGATGACAGCGACGCGAAGTCCTTGGCGATTAGCGAGGATGTGATTCAGAAGAGTTGTCTTTCCAGCGCCTAGAAATCCGGAAAGTACGGTGGTGGGTAGCGGACGGTTTTGCATTGGATCCTCACTTTTCTCGATTGGTGAAATTGCATACGCGTTGAATAAGCAAAACAAAACATTTGCAATGCTATTGCGAATAGAAATTATAGGCAATACCATAGTGGAGGTGTTGGTTAAACCCTTTTTCATTTTGCTAGGAGTTCCATGATGAAACTGCGCTTTGTTGCGTCGATGGTTGCTTTGGCTTGTTTCGTCGGATCGGTTGCAGAGAGTCAGGCTGGGATTGTTTGGGGCAGTGGGCACGGCGATTTGGCGGTGCATTACGAGGCGGGTGAGCTTCACGTGGGGTTGCATTTCCATGACGAAGTGTATGACACTTCGGGGGATCCCATCCCGGAAGGGGAATACGAAGGGGATGAAGTGTCGATTTTTGTGGATGGTCCTGCGATAGTCCGACCAGCGGGTGTTCAATGGGACTTTACGGGGGCGGTAGCTGGAGAATCTCTATGGGTGTTGTCGAACTTGTCTGATCCGGCGAGGCCCTATTTGGGATGGTCGACGGAAGAATTGACGTTGAGCGATTGGCAAGATGGAGTGATTCAATTCGCGCTCGCGGGGATAGTGACTGGTCCCTTGGGGGGAGTGTTTTCGATTTGGGGTTTAGACGGATTTGGATCTCCGGTAGTGATGGCTTCGTCGTTAGCAGGCGAAGTGACGGAGTTTGAAATCGCGGTACCGGTTCACACGCATTTGAATCTTGGTTTCACCAAGGCTGGAACATACGAGGTAGAAATAAAGGCACGTGGAGTTTACGTTGGCGGTGGAGGCGCGGAGCTCCGTGAATCATCCGGCGTTTTCACATTTCATGTTGGATCCGTTCCTGATCCTGTTCCGGAGCCAGCATCGATGGCTGTCTTTGGCATGCTCGTAGGCGGGATGGGAATTCGCGCGTATCGTCGCCGCCGAATCAATGCATAAGCTTGTCGTTAAATTGGGGCAAGTTCTATCGCGATGTGAGGGAAAGACATCGCGAAGGGCGGCTCACTAAGCGAAGAAGAAAACAAAAGAGGCGATCGAGAACATGGTTCTCGATCGCCTCTTTTCGTAGGCTTGTGGTTCTAACTGAAGAAGTAGATCGCGAATCTATATCAAGATCTATTCAGGGGCTTGCGAATTGCGTCTTCGTCGGAACCAACCGAAAAGTCCGCCAGAGCTTGCCATTGCCAGAAGGGCGAATGAGGAGGGCTCAGGCACACCGACAGCGAACTTGAAGACTCCGGTTCCGGAGATATCGCCGAGGGTTTTGTGATTACCGAACGCAGTGAATTCAATGTCGTACAGACCCTCACGTGTGAAACCGACGAAGAAGTGCTCGTGGTTTGCGGGTGCGAGGAGGAATTGATCTGCATTGCTGATGCCGTTGGCAGTCGACATGAGGCTGTTGGGACTGCCGAATGGGTCGAGGGACCAAACGGAAAAAGTCGAATTTGCGGGAGAGGAGACGATAGAAGTGAGGCGAACGGTGATATTGCCGTTGAAGTCAGCGGGCGAGAGTTCTTCTGTTGCCCAGCCCAAGTAGGGTTTATTTGGATCGTTGCTTGCTGGAATAAACCAAATTTTATCGGTAGGAGCACCTAGGAAATCCCATTGGCTACCGGCGGGTCGATCGACCGTGGGGCCAGGGACAAAAATCGTGTGATCACCGGGGCCATACTCCCCAGCAGGGATGCTTCCTCCACCTTCCTTATCGACCGCATCCGCGAAGTGCAGGTGTAGGTCTAGGGTATTGCCCACAAGGCCAATCCCAATATCTCCGTGCCCACCGATCCATAGGTCCGCTTTGAGTGTCGCAGGGGACGCAAATGAGGCGGCTAGGGCAACGATTGCAAACCATTTTCTCATGATGTTTCCTTCGATGAACGCTTGCTTTGGAGGTTCTCAAAATGAACTCAATATGCAATTTAGTTGCAATTGGCCGTTTGTGCAATTGTCTACGCTGTGTTTTTGTGGGATAATCTTATTGCAACAGGTGTTTCGAAAGGACTTTCATTCACCAGTTGTTTGGCCAAAGCCGTTTTTTGGGGTTCGTGGGACTTCACTGGGAATGATGCACCAAATGAAGCGTTGTAAAAGGGTGGGATTTACCTTGGTGGAATTGTTGGTAGTGATTTCCATCATTGGGGTCTTGGTCGGGTTGTTGCTCCCGGCGGTTCAAGCGGCGCGGGAGGCGGCGCGTCGGATGCAATGCTCGAACAATCTCAAGCAGTTAGGATTAGCCGTTCAGTCGTACGAATCTGCCTTCAAGACATTTCCACCAACGATTTCGGGTAGCGGTGTACCTGGGAATCCGCGCGGGGGTGGAATGTACAGTTGGTTGGCGATGATTTTGCCTCAGATTGAACAGGGACCATTGTTTCAATCGATTAATTTTTCTGCGCCTATGACGAGCGTTTTGGGAAATAGCAGTCCGAATTACCTTGTTTTGAACATCCGTGCAGACCACGTGAACGCCCGGGCTGCTGCTGCAAGGATTGCCACTTATTTGTGCCCCTCGGATCCATGGGTGCAGACCGAGTATGCGGGAACAGCATCACCGGCTCCCGGAAGTTATGCGGGGAATCTTGGATGGATTCGTCAAACCACAGGAATCAACGGAGAAGATCTGCCTTTGGCGAGAACGAATGGTGCTATGCCGATTGCAAATCCTGCCGATGCAAATCAGATGTGGTACAAGCCGACGATGTCCTTTCGTGACTTCACAGATGGTGCTTCGAATACGGCATTAGCTTCTGAGCGAGTCATCAACAGTTTAGTACCGGTGCAAAGTGGCTTTGGCTCGTTTATGCCTGCCGGTCCCCAGAGTGTGATGTCTTTTTGCGGCGGGGCTTCCGCCGTTAGAACATTGCCCGCTTGGGTCAGTTACTGCAAGGGAGTTTCTACCCCGGACCCCGCCTATTCGGCGCCACACGGTAAGTCTTGGATTTCCGGGCTTACGATTGCAGGAAACACCTACATGCACGTTTTGCCCCCGAATCAGCGTAACTGCCATCTTTATGGAGGCGAGCCGAACGGGAATAACATGGTTACAGCCAGCAGTTTGCACGGTAGCGGAGTGCACTTGATTGCTGTCGACGGTAGTGTGCACTACATCTCATTATCGATCGAACCTCGGGTTTGGTGGGCGATGGGATCGCGAAACGGTGCAGAGAGCGGAGTAGAGTTCGAGTAGGTGTCTTTTTTGAAACACAAAAGAGCCTGAAACGCAGCGTCACTGAGAGCACAGCGTCACTGAGAGCACAGCGTCACTGAGAGCACAGCGATTTTCTGGTTATTCAGGAAATGTCGTGGGTATAACATATCAGGCTTGGGCCAGTGAAGTGATTTCGTACTCGTGCTCAGTGGAAACTCTGCGTGGAAACTCTGTGTGGAAACTCTGTGACCATGTGTTTCCAGTATAGATCGATCACCAATCTAGCTTGAGATGATCGATCTCTTGTCCATTGCGAGTTGCTAAAGAACGGACTACCACAGGCTCAGTGCTGAACGGAAGAAAACGAACCGCTCCATCACCCATCATGCTGTTCGCACCACCCGAATGGTAGGAAGAGAAGCCACCCATCTCCAGGCTGCCATTATCAGGATTGGTTTCCGTGGTCATTGAAAAGTTCATGCTTCGTTTTGGGTTCGTGAACACAGCATTCCTCAACGTCGCACGTGTCCCTGAGAGCCAACCTAAATCTCCATTCTCAGAAACCTTCTCCGAGACGAACAAAGTATTCGAAGCCCCATCTTCAATATCGCTGAACTTTGTACGACTATTTCGGTAGAACACCCCGTTATTGTTTTCATCCAGTGGGGCTTCGGAATCTCCATAACAAGCCGCATAGGTGCTCATCCCAATGCTATTCTCGTTCGAGCCTTGACGACTATAGGGATATGAGGCACACATCAAACTTGCGATCTGAGTTTTGCGATACGTAGCGTTCACGGGATCATAAACGCCTTTGGAAATATCAATTTGCCGAGCAAGTGCCGTCTGTTCCATGTAAGGAAGAATCTGTACGGTCCAACTGACGTGCTGTCCAATCGGCTCATTGCGAATTGGTCCCGTCGCGTTGATTGTCCCTGTCGGAAGATGTTCCATAGAAAATTCATAGTGGTGAAGGGCAAGCCCAAGCTGTGCGATGTTATTCGCGCAACTCATACGCCGTGCAGCTTCTCTAGCTGCTTGTACCGCTGGTAACAGAAGCCCTACCAAGATGCCGATAATCGCGATTACAACTAGTAGCTCTACCAACGTAAAGCCTCGGTGAAATCTTCTTTTTCTTCCAATTCTCTTAGTCATCGTAATCTCCCTCACTCTTTGATTTATGGTTAATTCTTGAATGTAAATCTGCTAGCGATTCAAAATAACTCGCTTCGTACGCTGGATGCTATTGGGTGTCTGATCCTGTCGTTCCATCCGAACCACAATTTCAAAACCCTTCCCATCCACATTGTCCACTTGCTCTAATACCACATCCCCCAAATCCTCCCGAATCTCAACTCGCATTCGCCTCCCCGAACCTACATCGAATTGATCCAGCCACAATTCACCCCGATATTCACGATCCGCACTGTAAGACGACATCGCCCTCGTAATTCCTGCGTCGATCAAAAGGCCAACTTGAAGTAAATCTCGCTCGACTCTCATCTCTTGACGGGATCTCAACATCCAACGTATCCCCACCGTCGAGATTCCTAAGAACACCCCGATTGCAACGAGTGCTACCATCAATACCCAGCCGGATCGCTTGGTTCCCCGTGCTCGAATGCACCATATAGAAGCCTCAGCACGTCGTAAGTTACTTGCGTTGGTCTTACTACTGCACATTAGCCACCTCCTGATTCTTTGTTCCAGGTTCTAAGCCATGCAATGCTGACTCCTGCCAAGTGACGCCTTGTAATCTTTCTTTGCCCCTCCCAACAACTCGTAGACGTACTACACCATCTTTGCCCGACGGATCGATACTACGAACCGTCAGGACGGCACCGTCGATTGAAACGCGAAAATCCTTGCCTAAACGATATTGCTCCACTACGGAAATTTTCTTCTTTAGGCCGGTTTTTGGCTCGTCGAGTTTCACAGACTCTCGACGAACAACTCCTGCTTGCCATCGATAAGTGATGCTTTCGTCCTTAGTCTTCAGCGTGGCGACTTCATTCGACTGATTATCAATGTCGGCAAAGACTGCGTCTTCACGCCAAGCACGCGCAAGCTGCCCAAGCTCGCGCTGAAGATCAGCTTGCATCTGAACTTGTTTTCCGAAATACAGCGATCTCTCGATCAAACTGATCCCGATCAACATCACCGCGCAGCCGCCTGCCATCGCTCCACACAATTCAACCAACATCGAACCGCGTCTTCGCATCATGATCCCACCTCCCCCTTCAATTCCAGATCCTCGCTTGGGGCTGTTGAAATCCAGCCCGTCAATTCCACAGGTACTGAAGCTCCTAAACGCTCCCACGTCAGCCGCACGATAACTCGCGTTCCCTTCGTATCTGCAATCTTCTCAATCTGCATTTTCCCGCCGGGCAACGATTGCAAAACCTCTTCATTTATCGTCGCAAGCTCAATTGCTTCGTCTAACTTGGGTAACGGTGCCGCTTGAAGTTCGATAATCTGGTTGGCAGCTTCATGCAGCGCTAACTGATAGTGCTTGGTATCCTTTGCAACCAAAATCAATCGGTATTGCATGGCCGCTAAACTGCTAATCAATGCAACTAACAAGGTCGCAGCAACGAGTATCTCGATACTTACAAATCCGAATCGATGACTATTTCTTCTCATAGTTGTTGTCTCCGTCATCCCATCTACTAAGCCCGAGCCACCGACGAAATAAAATTAGTAAGAAACCCGAACACCGATACACTTAGTAGGAACACGATCGTGCCCAGCGCGAGAACCATGATCGGATAGAGCCAAGCCACCCATACCCGCTCACGATCCTGTAAGTTATCCCTTAGACCCATCGCAAAGGAACGAAGTAGCCACGCCTGGGATACCGAGGACTCTCCTCTTAATGCTTCGGCTTGCGAAGCACTAAGAAATTGGACTGACCGCAATGCATCCCATACTTCTGCACCTTGCTCAATCTCGTTGCGTGCCAACAGCATTTTGTTGCGAATAGCACCATGCGTGTGGTATTTAGCAATAGTCGATAACGCACCCACTAACGGGCGATCATTCCTGACTGTCATTCCCAAAAGTCTCAACACTGAAACATCGGACTCTCCAACGCGACTCACTGGCAATCCAAAAATACTCCGGATCCAACGCCTAAATCGAAACGACCATCCCGAAGCAATCAAGAACAAAACAATAAGAAGAAAAATGCTCCAGATCCAGAGAACGGAATCAAGAAATCCACTCATGAATCTCAATGGATTCGAAATGCCAAGTTCAGCATTGATGTTCCGTAGCATCCCTGCAACTCGGTACTTGATATACGTGATGACCACCAACATAACGCCGATCACCACAAGCCAGTAAAACCAAGCATCTCGCCAATGTCGCAAAACCGGAGTTCTGATGCTTTCGATTTCATTTGCCTTCATCTCTAACAAAGCTGGGATTAGCATCCCACTTTGGTTGCCCAGTCGCAAACCAAGCACATCATGTTCAGACAATGCATCAGGAACTTGCTCTAATGCCTCTAAAAGCGGAACACCTTGATCCAATAGCTTTGCAAGCTTTAACAAAGTGACTCGGTAGCCACCGCGATACTCAGAAGCAAGCGATTGAACGAGGAGCGGCAATGGCAAGCCTTGTTGTATTCCCGCCCGTAGCACCGCCATCAAGGACGCTTGAGAATCACGCAGAGCACTTCCGGGGATCCAAGTCGAGCTCTTCCAAGGATGAACCGCCGAAAGACCAAGGAAATTCCTAGGCTTCGGAATGGTGTCGGATTTGTCTTGTATCATTGTATTCTCCATCTCGCGCCTTCCGTTATGCATTCGCTTCTACGCACTTAAAGAGACAATTAAGGAAGTCAACGGAAGAAACAACGCAAAAATTATGAAGAGTACTAGCCCACCAATTAACAGAATGAAGACTGGCCCCATCCAACCCATCGAACGATTCATACGTTGACAGTACCGGATTGTGTAACTGTCGGACAATTCTCTTAACAACGGAGTGACATTTTTCCCTTCTCGCCGAAGATCCATCGCTTGAATCGCTACTGCAGAAAAAGCTGCTGATTCAGGCCGACTTACCCATAACGCATCAGGCTTCTTTTGGGCATTCATCGCCATCGACTCAGAACACGCGCGAAGATACTGATGACCACTTGCGATACCCGCTGTCAGAATCGCTTGCGATTCCGGAACGTCAATTGCCAATAGCTCTCCTAGAGTTCCACTCCAACGAGCCATCGCTAACAAACCTCTCCGCGAACCGTTCCTGAAATAGGAGCCAAAAGGTAAGAACTCCAGAAAGTCTAAAACGCCACTCCATAATGGACGCAGCCAAGGCAAGGCAGCAAAACAAAACACTACTAATGCAATAACTAGCCAGGGGGCACTGGTCACCAAATTAGCCAACACGAAAAGAGATGCGGTCGGACGCGGAATGCGTAGACCAAAGTCTGCGAACATTTCCTGAAATACCGGTACAACCACTGTTGCCAAAAAGAAGAACAGCGTCAGTGTGAATACCAACAAGACAAACGGGTAAAAAACGCGTCGTAACTCCGATCCAAATCCCCGTTTTGCGTGAACGAGCAATCGATACCACGGTTCCAAATATTCAAGTGCTTGCGGCGACTCCGAAGCGCGCAAGACTAGAGGCAAAGAAGCCGACAGCGTCGGATCTTGTAACCATCGATGCGCTGGCTGCTTCAACCGTAGCGAATCCAGCAATTTCTCCACAGATCTACGATCCTCACCCTGAGATTGCTCCACTCGGTTCATAAGCCAATCTTGCAGCGGACCACTCTGCGCAATTGCTCGATCGATCCTTGCTAGATAACCATCCGTTTCTACATTGGAATTGCTCGTTGTCGATTCATTGCTCATGTTACACGCCCCCCGGTTCACTTACCCGATACAGCAATTCAACCAATGGCCAAAACACGATCAAACCCTGCAGTAACACTAACAACCCACCTAAACCAAGCGAAATTGCCGTCCAAAACTTTGGAGTCACTCGAGAAATTAATCGATGCGGCGCGGAGCTTCCTATGAGCCAACGCGCAATCCAAGAATCTCCTAACAAGCCAAGTAGCAAAGTCGCTACTAACCAATTTGCATTCTCATGAATCCAACCCAGCCATTGGGCACCCGGCCCCGGTTCGATCCGCATCTGTGCGTAAACTCTTGAAATCTGCTGATACAACACCGAGACCGTTAACCATAGAAAACCGCCCGCCAAGGCAGCAAGCAGCCAGAGCGAGAGCATTGACGACTTGGCCTGCCTTAAAAGACTATCCCCCTGCAAGCCCTGCGACACCCAAGACTCGACAACACTTAGATTCCCTTCGCTCCCCTCACCCATCTCTTGTTTTGATTGACACCAAGCCAAAAACGCCTCGCGGTAACCCGGGTTCGAACTCTCGAGTTCCCGTAACGCTTCCGGCACCTTTAAGCCTGCTGCTACTCGCAGCGCCACGCGACTACTGATCTCATGGAGCCATACCCCAATTTGATTCGGTGCCCCCGCGAAACGGATCGGAACGCCTGCTTTTACCAACTTTTCTAGCTTGGCATTAAATGCCATGAGATCCCCTAAAGTGATCGATGGCTCCTCATCGTAGACCGAAGAAGTTGCTGGAGAAGTTGTCATGAGAAATCCAAAATTCCCTTACAGCTCATTCAAAAAGCTCTTACGCGGTATCCTTACACGGACCCCACGTTCTTCCTTTCTAGATGAGTGATGCTCTCCGAATTATTTAGGCTCGCCAAAGAAATCGGCAAAAAGTCATTAGCCCAAATGGAGATCTGAGGCGGGAGCACCACGCGGCTCCAAACCCGCTAGATGCAGGAAATTCTCCAGAATCTGATAACCGAAGTCGGTCAAGATCGACTCGGGGTGAAACTGTACACCATACACGGCTTGCTCACGATGCTCGACCGCCATGATCGCACCATCAGAACTCCAAGCAGTCGCCTCCAAACATTCGGGCAAGCTTTCCGGATCGATTACCAACGAATGGTAACGCCCTACGTGAAATTCCTCAGGGATGCCGCAAAGTAGACGCTCGCTGCTATGCCGCACCAACGATCGCTTGCCATGCATGGGGGCACTTGCCCTGACAATCCGCCCCCCAAATGCTTGCCCAATCGCCTGATGCCCGAGACACACCCCTAGAATGGGTATCACACCGTGAAAACGACGAATCGCCTCCATCGAACACCCTGCGTGATCCGGATCCTTCGGGCCTGGAGATATCAATATCGCCGATGGCCTTAATCGCGCAATCCCATCCGACCCAATCGCATCGCTGCGAAGTACCAATGTCGATTGGCCTAAACGTTGAAGATAACGATCCAAGTTGTAAACAAAACTATCGTAGTTATCCAATAACAATATCATCGCAACGCTTTCATCCCTGCCTCGAGTACTTCGATGATTCGCTCCGGATCATACACACAACCACCCCAAGTCCCACCGCTGACTCTCTGCAACGCAGCCCATAATTGCGTATCGACCGGCAATCGAGGATCTGCAGCTAAGGCTGGATGAAGCTTTCGACTCTCCAAAATCTCAATACCTCGTTCCGGGGAAAAGGTCTCCCCAGCGGTCCCTATGAAATCCACCGTCGCATGTAGACTCTTCCTGTCAATTACTATCTTCAAAGTGTCACCATCTTGAATCTTCCCAATCGGTCCCCCCGCTAATGCTTCTGGTCCAACGTGTCCTATACAAGCCCCCGTACTGACTCCTGAAAACCTAGCATCAGTGATCACCGCGACGTGCTTGCCATAGTCCAGATAACGCAATGCACTCGTCAATTGATAAGTCTCCTCCATTCCCGTACCCATCGGCCCACATCCGATCAGTACCGCGATGTCTCCCGCCTTCAGCGGATTGGGATGCTGCCCCTTCGCCGCCGCCACCGCTTCCTTCTCCGAGGTAAACACACGTGCGGGACCCGTTTTTCGATACACCCCGTCGGCATCGATCACACTCGCATCAATCGCCGTGGATTTGATGACAGACCCTTCCGGCGCAATATTCCCCCGAGGGAAACAAATCGTACTTGTCATCCCCACCTCCGCCGCACGCTGCGGTGGCAAAATCACTTCATCTGGATCTACTCCGTCACGCTCGCGTAACAACGCTCGCATCGCAAGCCGCCTAGGAGAATCCTTCCACTGATCCAAAATCTGATGCCATGTCATTCCAGTGACCGTCTTGCAATCGCATTTAGCAATTCCTAATTCGCGCAAATGCCACATAATCTCTGGCACGCCACCCGCCAAAAACAAACGAATTGTCGGATGAAATTGAGGACCATTCGGCAACACATCCACGAACCTCGATACTTTGCGATTCAGATCACTCCACATCTCCAAACTCGGACGCTTTATCCCCGCTGCAAAAGCAACCGCCGGAATATGTAGCAGCAAATTGGTAGAACCTCCACAAGCCGCATGCACCGCAATTGCATTGTGAAACGAATCCTCCGTCAAGATGTCAGACAACTTCGCTTTGCGTTGATGCTGATCCCACAAGATCTTCGCGGACTGCCTCGCAAGATCCAACCAAACCGGTTGGCCACTCGGCGCTAACGCCGCATGCGGCGCTGTCATCCCAAGCGCCTCGGCGATCACTTGGCTCGTTGCTGCCGTCCCTAAAAATTGACAACCTCCCCCGGGTGAACCACAAGCCCTACATCCCGCCGAAGCCGCCTCCTCTAAACTGATCATTCCGTTCGTATATCTTGCACCTATCGTCTGTACCTTTCCCAAATCTTCTTCCGGACCGGTTTCACTGCGAGCCGGTAATGTCACCCCGCCGGGTACCACCACACTCGGCAACTGGGCGCATCCGGCCAACGCAATCATCATCGCTGGCAATCCCTTATCGCAAGTCGCTACCCCTAGCACTCCACGACGTGTCGGCAACGACCGAATCAGTCGTCGAAAAACTATCGCAGCATCATTGCGATATGGCAACGAATCAAACATCCCTGTCGTTCCTTGCGAACGCCCATCACACGGGTCGCTCACATACCCCGCAAATGGAACGCCACCCTTGTCATGCAACCACTCGGCCGCCGCTCGCACCAACAAGCCGACTTCCCAGTGTCCCGTGTGATACCCCAACGCTATCGGTCGACCATCTTCTCCACGCATCCCACCTTGCGTACTTAACAATAAGAACTGCGGCCCAAGCATCTTCTTGGGATCCCAGCCCATCCCCGCATTCTGCGTCCAGCCAAAAAGATCTCCGCTCGACCAAGTCTTGAGCATCTCATCGGTAAGCGGCAAAGATCCATCAGGGCCTTTCCCTGAAGTCTGAAGCGAAATGTCTGCCCCCGTGTTCGAAAAGAATGCAGCCAAGTCGAATGCGTTACTCATAAAATTTTCTTCTAATGGGAGTCCGGGATACCAGGTGGTTCGCCGCTAGAGCGTTTTTAAGAACGCTTCTGCAGCTCGCTGATGTACACCCAGTTTATCACCCATCCGATCAATCTGACTAGCCATGACTTTCATCCGCGGGTTTTGCTCGAAAAAGCCCCGATGTTTGGCTACAAACGACCAATACAACCCGTCCCAAACGGCCGTCCAAGTCCCCTTCTTGAAATCACTCATCTTCAATACATAACTCGATCCACTGATGTAGGGCTTCGTCGTTATCATCCCGCCATCAGAATGCTGACTCATGCCGTAAACATTCGGAACCATTACCCAGTCATAGGCATCGACAAACATCTCCATAAACCACTGGTAAATTGCATCCGGATGAAACTCGCATAACAACATGAAGTTCCCCAGAATCATCAAGCGTTCGATATGGTGGCAGTAACCATAACGCAACACCGTCCGAATGGCGTGATCCACCGGTTCGATTCCCGTCGTACCGGCGTAAAACGAAGCGGGTAAACGGCGGGAGTGGTCCCAGTAATTTCTTGTCCGCTGCTGGGTACCAAATTTTCGGTACACCAAACGCATGTACTCTCTCCAACCAATCACTTGCCGAATGAACCCCTCAAGCGAGTTCATCGGGATCTCCCCCTTCCTCCCTGACATCCGCTCCGCCTCACCCAACACTCCATCGACCACCTCTCTCGGTGACACTAAACCGACGTTGAGCATCGGAGTTAGAACAGAATGGAAGACGAACGGATGATCCTTGGCGATCGCATCTTCGTAGTCTCCAAATAACCCAAGTCGCTCTTTGATAAATCTCTGCAAATGCTTCTTGGATCCCTCATGCGTTGAACGGAACCACAACCCGGTTTTATCCCCGTAAGCACTTGGATACTCTTTGTCGACATACCTTGCCGCTTCCTCTTGATATCTACGTTCTTGAGCATCCTGAGGATCGTCAACTCGTTCATCTTCATTTAAATCGCTAAGGCCTATGCTCGGTGGAACGATACCAGCCGCAAGTCGCTTGCGGTTTTCAGTATCAAAACTCCATTTCCCCCCAATCGGTTTCTGCTTCGCATCGATCAAGATCTCAAGTCTCTTGCGCTGCTCGATGTAGAAGTTCGTAAAGAACAGCTTTTTCTTCCCTTCAACAAATGAATCGATCGAAGCATGCGATGTAAGAAAATTCGGATCCTCGACGACTTCTAATTCGAGCCCATGCCGACGACATGCAATTCTCAACCGAAGCATTAAATTATGGTCCTCCGGATCCACAACCCTTACCCCGCCTACCTTACCTCTGCCGAACTTCTGCTCAGAAACTATCGACGCGATATCACCGGAGTGCTCAAGTCGTTTCGAGTCGACATATACGACCTTTTTACCAGAGCGTGTTAACTGATCTGTATAGGCTTTCATCGATGCACGATGTAGCATTAACTTTTGTCGATGAAATTGATACTGCCTAAAGTACAGTGGGTCTTCGACGAGAAAAACCGCTGAGAGTTCTTGCATCCACGAAGGAGAAACAAAACCAACGCCGCGATCCTTCGACGAGCCATCAGCAAACAATTGATGGGGATATACCAAAGCTGCAATCACGATTTCCGCCTGCTCTTCTTGGAAGGTTCTGCCTCTTGAGCAATTGAGAATCGTTGCAAATATCCCTTCACGGAATACTTGGATCGAGTCGACTCGCTAGTCATGTAGCGAATCTTTCCAAACACTTCTCTCTCGGGGCCCCAAGCTCGATCATAGCGGCCCAACACCCAAAAGATGCCACTGTAAGAATTCGGATCGCGACCATCGAGCGCGTACTTGTTGTTCAACTCAATCATGGTTTCCAATGCTGCCTGTGGGGAGTGACTCCAGTGAAGAATCTTCTTGCCCCACAACATTCGGAGATAATTGTGGATTCGCCCCTCTTGGACCAATTGCCTTTGAGCGGCATTCCATAACGTATCATGCGTGCGAGACTCCTCGAACTCCTCATGGGTGTACACGTAAGGACGCTTGTCCTTCGCGTGTTTCCCCAGGGTCTCTTTGGCCCACCCCGGCAACGAATCGTATTTATCGTAGTCGGGATCCAACGCACACATGTTGAAGCCGATTTCTCTCCATGTCATCAACTGATCCATAAAAGCTTCGGCGTTTTCCCCGAGATTCCAGAATCCATTCATCTTTCCGTTCGGCTTGCTTATCCGTCCCCAATCCCACCCGGAGACCTTCGATACAATCGCTTCGAAAACTTCATGTGCACTGACATGTCCAAAATGCAGGTAAGCCGAAAGCGAACTCGAACCATGTTCGTCAGGCTCGTTGCGAGCTCTGTCGTAATCACCTAGCCGACTCTCAGCAAATTGCCGCAACTGCTTGTGCGCCGCGATCATACCTCCTCGCTCCTCTGTTGGACCAACGCGATGATCGATCGACATGGACTCAAGAGACAGCGACTCCAAGTCCTGCCGTTCAAGAAACTTCCATCTCTCAGTAACCTCCGACAGAAAACCTTTGAACCGGGGCAACTCGACTCCATAAAAGGGATTCTGCGAAGGAAAAGCAGGTGTGCATGCAGCTACTTCTTTTTGCAT
>JBEICB010000215.1:0-7994 GCA_040373655.1 Pirellula sp.
CATTCCATTCTACTCCCCTCACGCACCTATTCCCCCAACCCCTTACCCCATTCGATGTACTCTTCCTGCCGCTCCTTAGAGAATGGCCTTACCCCCCGCACTTCTAACACCCACTGGACCTTCATCCCCCCCTCACCCTGAGATCCCCAACGACTTACAACAAACCCTTCCTCCGCAATCGTGCGACTCATCGTCCAACTCGTCAACTCACCCTCGATCCTCCGATCGCCAACCTTCCACCCATACCAATCCCACATCCATGTCGCCTCAGGTAAAACTTGCCAAGGCCCCAAGACTCGCACAAACAACTCTTCCTGCCCACCCAAACGATCTTCTGAACCCTCCTGCGGATCTTCAGTGCCCACCCGCCACTGACGCTGCAACCAAGGCCGCCCCTGAGCAAATACCGGTTCAAATCCTTCTATCACCTCAACTTCCGTCAACGTCCTCCCCTTCCATTCACCAACAGGTGCTGTTACGTCAGACACACTCCAACCCTGAACCGGTTGCCATCTCCCCAAATACCAACCCAATCCGCCAATCACCGCCAACCCCCAAACTCCCACCACTAACCCCCATAACGCCCCAACCCCTGCCCCCCCCCATCCCCGCACGACCACCACACGTTGCGACGCCTCGACATCGCGATAAGTAAATGCCGAATAAAATTGATCCGAACTCCAAACCAAAAATAACACACTCAAAATCCCAACCCCATCCATCCACCCACCCCAAACTACATCGCTCTGCACCCCAGCTTTGCTCAAATCCCACAACGAGTAAGCAATGCATACCCCCTGCACAATCACCACCCAAAAAATCGCCTGACATGCCAAGTACAAGCTCCGAAACCATCCGTGACGCAACGCAAACCCATACCCCAGAACCGCTAAAAACACCGGACTAAACCACCGTAAGCCCGATGCCTGAACATTTCCTACCAACTCGCGATCCACCAATCCAATCGCATTCCCACGCCAATAAAAAAACACCCGCACAAAATCCAAGATCACACCCGCGAACCAACTTGAAAAAGCCTGACCATACAAGTGCAATCTCCACTCCCACGCCCAAGGTAACAAAGGCACAAGCCCCAATAGCAGGCCTATTCGCAACATCGCTCCCGCACCAAACCCAAGTATCACCCCTAATCCTAACGCCAAAATCCACCCACAACCCATCCAGACCAATCGAGCATCACCGAACCAAACTCCTAACCCACCACACCCCAACCCCAACAACATGATGACGTAGAGCTTCCATACCCCCGCCATAAGCGAATTGCTTTTTCGCCACTCACCCAGCCGCATCCAAGCCGAAATCGATATCGCAACTGCACCCAACAATACCACCCCCAAGTCATTCCAACGCCCTGCGTTTCCAACCCGCTGCACATGCTCAAAGAGTCCGATGTAATGCGCGGCTATCGCAACTAATGCCACTACGAAAATCACTCCGCGTTCCATTCTTCTATACCTCGAATCACTCTGCTCGGAATCCCAATACACCCCAACCGCACTCCACCAATTCCTCGCTCAACAAAACGACAAACGCGTCATCGAAATGACGCGTCTTCCTCCGCATAACCTTATTTGCGCACGAGGCCTCTGCTCGACAAAATACTCTTACCCGCAGAACTCTCCACTATCCACGCTCCCGCGATGCGAGCACCTGCTCCTTGCCAACCGCTCGCTCTTCACCCCCTCGGCGATCCGAATAATCAGAATACTTCTTGTCGTAGTACTTGCCATAGTTGTAACCATGGTAATAAGCACCTCGGTAATAAGTACCGTACTCGTTGTAGTACAAATTCTCATCCATACCGTTTACGATCACGCCGATGAGATTTCCGTGAACCATCGCTAAACGACTCTTCGCCTTATGCGCTGACAAAACTACCCCACGCCGAATCCGCAATACCATGATTATCCCATCAACCACCCCAGCAATCGAGGTAGCATCCGCTACCGGTATCACTGGCGGCGAATCAATCAACACATAATCGAACTTCTCTCGCAACTCCTGAATCAATCCCGCAAACTCTTGCGAAGCCACTAACTCTCCAGGATTCTTCGGTCGCCCACCCGTTGTCAGCAACCATAAGTTCTGCTGGAACTCACAAGACCTCAAGGCATCATCCAATGTGCAATCCCCATCCAAATACTGCACTCCACCCGGCTCAAACTGCACCCCAAAATTCTGCTGAACACGCGGACGGCGGAAGTCCCCGTCAACCAAACATACTCGCTTGTTCGTCTGCGCCAACGAAATCGCTAGATTCGCAACAGTCGTTGACTTTCCATCCCCAGGAGATGGACTCGTGAACATGAACACCTTCGCTCCCGACTGAGCTCCAGTGAAAAGTAACGAAGTCCTCGCAGCACGAAACGATTCAGATACAGAAGAATTCGGCTGGTGTGTAGTCACCAACATCGCTGAGCCAGCAAAACCATCCGTAACCTTGGACTTCTTGATCCTCGGCACACGACAAATCACCGGCACATTTAAACTCTCCTGAATGTCAATCGGGGTACGATAAGCCAAATCCGAATGGTCAATCAAAATCGCTAACCCACACCCCGCCAACCCCCCAAGCAAAATCCCGCCCAATAAAAACTTCCACAACTTCGGGAACACTTGCAATGGACTCGAAGCTTCATCAATGATCTTCACCCGGGTCGAAGAATAAGAATCCGATACCGCTCGCATGGCTGATAACCGCTCAAGAATCTGCGCTACAGAGTTCCGACGCTCATCAATCTGATCCCGCAACATGTTCAACTCGGTAATGTCCGTCGCTATGTTCGCTGACTTCACCGTCAAATCCGAGATGTCCTCCGAAATACGATCCAAATTGTATTTTGCTCGATCCCGTTGATTCGTTAACGCCGTAGAGTACAACTGCAAAACCTCCTGGTCTCGCGTCCGCACCTCCCGCGATAATGCCTCGGTCTTCTTGCTGATCTCTTCCTCGTCACGCAAAAAAGCCTTTAATGTCTCCAGCTCTTCATTCAGTTTCTTTCGCGTTTGAACAGCCGCCTGATACTTCGCCTCCACAAACTCAACCTGCGGATGCTTCGCCCCATAACGATTCAATGCCTCCTGACGCTCAGCTTCCAATACCACCATGTCCGCATTCGCCGACTCCATCCGCTGCTCATAACGCATCAGCCGCTGCCGGTCTTCATCCGTCAACGGACTTAATAAATCCATACCCTGCTGCTGCTTGTCCAAATTAAAGTACTTCTTCGCCTCAATTACCGCTAAACGTATCTTCTCGCCACTGCCACCCGTCGAAGCCATCGCACCCTGCAATTGCTCCAACTGCTGATCCGCCTGACGGAACTCCGAAACCACCTCGTCCCTAGACAACCGCAACTTCTCGATCTCCGATACATACGGATTGACCCATCGCCCCTTGTCATTCTCCGCTGTTAAATTCAATTCCTTCTGCAATTGATAATATCGATCCTGATCCCGCTTTTGATCCTCCAACAACGACTTCTGCAATCGCTCAATCAACTCGACCGACTCCCGGCCTGAGATCTCCGAGTCCTTCTCAATCGCCGAAATATAGGAAGCCACAACCTGATTGAGGATCCCCTGCAAATCCTCCTTGACCTTCCCCTCACAAATAATCTCCAAAGCGTCCGATGACAAGTCCTTTCCCACCGGCGCAATCGTCAACATCCGACGCAAATCAGATAACGGTGACTCCGAACTAACAAATGTCGGCAACTTCTCCAATTGCCCACGCTTCATCGCTTCACTCAATACCGTCTGGCCCGATAACAACACCCGCTGCTTTTCAAGTGCCACCGTCTGCGGGATCACCTCCCCATTGATCACACTCGGTGGGGCCTGAATGAATAACATCAACCGCAACACCGAAGCATATACAGGTGTCGCCTGCGTATACAACAAACTCGCTATACCAGCCCCCAACAACGACAACAATACAATCACCGACTTGCGCCGCCACAGAGCTCCATAGAAATCGATACTCGGTACCGGCCGCTCCTCCACTACACTCGTCGCACGCCCACCCGCCCCCGTTTCGTCAAAACCATATTGCAAGTGCGGCTTGTCCATCGAATGCCCCTCTCCCACCACATAACACTTCCAATCGCATCCTCCGAAAGATGCTAGCACTTAAGTAATCGTAGGGTGTCTGAACAAGAATGTCCACCCAATTCCATGCAACCCTACGCCCACTCCCTAGCCCCATCGGCTTGAGAACCTACCAAACATGAAGTTTCTATAAAACTTCTTCTCAACGTATCACATACTGAAGCAGTTTTCGCATCGGCTTGATCCATCGCAATCCAGTCGGTACCCGAACCCCATTGACCTCCCAAGCCCGCTGATCCTCGCGATTCGCTTGCAATCGATTCCGGAGCGACGCATTGCTCTTTCCTCCAACACGCATCTTCACCAATACCCGCGGAATGTATCCCATCGCTACCCCACCTACAGCCAACATTCGAACCATTAACTCATAATCCGCCGCTATCTGAAAATCCTCCCTAAACCCCCCAAACCGCTCATAACACTCCCTACGTAGATATACCGTCGGATGCGCCGGCATCCAACCTCGCCGAAATCGCTCCACTCGATACTCTCCAGACCTCCAATATCGTACCCGCTTCAGAGAGTCTCCCCACTGCACATACTCTAAATCCCCATAAACACCACCAATCTCTCCCACCCCCAACCCCAGAATCCCCTCCACCACACTCGTTATCACCCCCCTGTCAGCATATATGTCGTCCCCATGAAGAAATCCAACGATGTCCCCACTCGCTAATCCAATCCCCTTATTCAAAGCTTCATAAATTCCCGAATCCTTCTCTCGCACCACCCTCGCGAGCCCCGATCGATATCGAGCGATCACCTCATCCGTTCCATCCGTCGACATGCCGTCGACGACGATGTGCTCTATGTCAGGGTAATCCTGTCCGCGAACAGATTCCAATGTGTCCGCAATCGTCGTCACGCGATTGTACACCGCTGTAATAATCGAAACTTTCAAATCGATTCCCCCCTCCAAACCAACCCTTGCGACCTCACACCAATCCGTTCAATACCTCGCGCACATTCTCGCAAACCCAACGCACTTCCTCATCCGTCAACTCCGGATAACTCGGGAAATTTATACCGCGACTCGACAACTCATCTGAATTGGGCATCCGACGATAGCCTGCACTATACATGGGCATCGAATGCAAAGGATAAAATACCGGACGCGTCTCGATTCCCCTAGCCCCCAACGCTTCTCGCATCGGATCTCGCATCAAACCACTCGGTAATAACCCACATACCATCCAATGCGAATGATCCATCCCTTCCACCTCACCTTGAAACTCCATCACTTCACCTAACTCACGGCGATACAATTCCGCGATCACTCTCTTCCGCTCTAACGTAGCCTCCAATCGCTGCATCTGCGCACAACCAATCGCTGCACATAAATTCGTCATGCGGTAATTATACCCAATAATATCGTGCCAATACTCCCGAAACTTCGCTAACCCCTGACCCTTCAAATGCGCAACACGCTCCGCCAACGTCGGATTCCCCGTCACCACCATCCCCCCTCTCCCGTCGTTATCGTCTTGTTCCCATAAAAACTAAAACTCGAAATATCCCCAAAGCCACCCACATGCATCCCCCCAATTCGCGATCCAATCGCCTCTGCACAATCTTCCACCACTAACAAATCATGCCGCTTGGCTAACTCCATTATTCCATGCATGTCACAAGGTAGACCATACAAATGAACTGCCATAATCGCACGAGTGCGACTCGAGATCACCTTCTCAATATCATGCAATGAAATGTTCCAAGTCTCCGGATCACAATCGACGAATATCGGCTTCGCCCCCGTGTAACTTACCGCATTCGCCGAAGCGACATACGTCAACGTGGGCACAATCACCTCGTCACCCGGGCCAATACCCAAAGCCATCAATGCCACATGCAAGGCTGTCGTCCCATTCGAAACACTCAACGCATGAGATATCCCCAAGTATCGACCAAACTCTTCCTCAAATCGTCCGATAAACCTCCCCCTAGAAGATATCCACTCCTCATCCAAACAAGCCATCACATACTCTTTCTCGAGAGCCGTTATCGTTGGCTTGTATACCGGTATCTTGATCTTACCCATCCCCATCTCCTTGCTTCCACTAATTGCTGTTCTGCTACAAACGCGATCCCACACGCTCCAACGTGTCTCGCCACAACGCTTCAACCATCGGACCGACCTGAATCCTACCCAATTCTGCTACCCGCATCTTACTGTTCTCCTCCCCCATCCGACGATACTCCTGATCCGTCGCCATCCGCAACATCAATCCCGACATCTCTTCGATATCTCGAGGATCAAACACAAAGCGTGAATCTCCAATCGTCGATGGTAACGAGGTTGTCGAAGCTACTAACACCGCAACCCCCAACTGCATCGCTTCTATCAACGGAAAACTCCCCGCCTCATACAACGATGGGACTACGACGCTCAAACTATTGCTATACAACCACTTGAGCTCCTCCGAAGATACAACCCCAAGAAAATGAATCGAATCTCGTCTCTCTGACCTCTCTACACGCTCTCGAATCACTTCGTCGTAGTGCTCATTCTTCACCCCAGTACATACCAAATGCAATCGCTCCGAACTCGCACTGCAAACACGCTCAAATGCCTCGATCAAACCCAAGTGGTTCTTGTGCCTCCATGTCTGCGCCGGATACAAAAAGTATCGACCGAATTCTTGATATCGCTTCGCAATCTCCGCTTGCCCTGACTCCCCTACTCCCTCAAACACACACTGCGAGTAGGGGACCGGAATCACCACCACACGTTCCTCCGGTATCCTAAAATACTTCAGTAAATCCCCTTTGACGTGATCGAAGGACACCACCACGCGACTCGCCTGCGCAATCGAACCCCAATACAATTCGGCCCGTAACATACGCTCCTTCGGTGAGAAGAACTCCGGAAAATGCAACTCCTGAACATCATGCATAGTAACGATGAAAGGACAACGAAAGGTCACTCGTGGTGGTACCTGAAACGGAAAATGCAACAAGTCATACCGTAAATCACAGTGCACCCGCGATAACCAACCACGATACAGTCCTATCCGACCTCCAGCGCTCGGATGCAAAAAATGGTAAAGACAATCCGATGCATGGAACATCACCTTCCGCATTACACCATTGCGTTTCGCCCTCCGACGCAAAAAACCTCCCGATTCCACACCTTCTCCTCCTTCCCCTCCTCCAATCACCGTCACCTGCATCTGCTCAAACCGATACTCCCCCAACGCACGCAGTAATCGATCGGCATACGGTGCAACTCCACCGGCCGACATGTCGATCCCCCCACGATAAAATCCAATCCGCTTGAACTCCACCTTCTTATTCCCCATCTCCTAAAACGTAACCCCGTAAACCTCATACCGCCGACTCTCCGCACATCGCCCCTGCACCCACTGCCGATCCTTTACCCACAAGTGATTCCCAATCAATCTCTTCGACTTCTCTCCAACCACCTCCGATAGCCTTCGCTCCCAAGGATCATAAGTCATCGCCGTAAACCCAGCTCCTCGCATGCAACTCGCAATTCGCTCATCATCGCCCTCTAACATCACAGCGCGCAAACCATCTTGATTCAACGCCTCTCCCGAACCCCTTAAGACCTCCCACTCATACCCCTCCACATCAACTTTCCATATCTCTCCTACCCTACCCCGCAATAACTGATCCATCCCACATACCCGCACCCTCTCCTTCTGTACCGCATCCCCCTCCTCTACCACCCGATTCATCGTGTCGTGATCCGTGCGGAACCAAACCTCTCCTACCCCAGCGCCCGCAGCACAATGATGCAACTCCACTAACCCATCTATCCCATTAGCCCTCACGTTCCTCACCAATTTTTGAAATGTACCCGGAACTGGCTCAAGACTAATCGTCTGGCAACCAACTACCCC
>JBEICB010000323.1:0-4408 GCA_040373655.1 Pirellula sp.
CGTTTGCGTTGTAAACTTCGCATTATTGATCGCCGTCGCCTGGGGCCCCCATGTCATCGAAACGCGATACTTGCCTGCGACGAGATCACTGATTGTCCACATCGCCCGGTCTCCTGCCACCAACAATCCCTTCGCACCACTGAGGTAGGCTGCGGATTGATTTCTATTGCTTGGCTGATTCCCAACAATGACCAATCGTGAGTCGGAATCATCAACTATCAACGCCGTACTGAGGACCTCGCCTAACAGACTTACTTGAAATACCCCCGCAAGAGAATCACCAGTGGATATCAAAAAGTCCCCTCGGTACCAACCACGCTTATCACCTGTAAACGTTAGATGGAAATCGATTGACTCCCCGGGTGCCAAATACCTTGGCTGGAAATCGGTCGTAAATCCTGCTGGTATATCCAGTACTTCCTTGAGCTCGAGCGGCGCAGGCGAAGGATTGAAAATGGTTAGCGTCTTAGTGGCACTTTCCCCTTCCTCAACTCTCCCAAAGTTGATCAAACTCTTTGAAGCGAGTGATTTGCCATCCATAAACACCCGAGCTTCGGGGTATTGAACTCGCACAATTCGAATCGCATCCGCATGTATAACTGCCCCAGGCGTTACGTTTCTAATAGTAACGCTAAGAGCATCGCCCTCAACTCGGAAGTCAGATAAATACTCCCAGCGACGGTTATTGCTGTACTGATCGTCGGCCGCAAGCGATTGATTGACTACCGTCGTTACGGGCAATTCGTCATCGACTCCCTGAATCACATAAGGAACAACCGTCGCTATAGGTGGCTTGTCCTTACCGCCGGAGGTTACTAGTTTCGAATCCCAAGTCGCAAAGACCTTATACAAACCAGATTCTAGATTTGGGAATGTCCATGTAGCCGAATCGCCATCGTTGTACCCAACCGCAATGTTCTTGCTATAGGGACTTCCAGTCGGAGCAACCGTTCCCGTCGGAACCGATACCCCTACCATCCGGAACTTGGACGGGTCGTCAGCAGTGGTAATCAATTCCTCGATCACGGTTGCTTTTAATACAAGTCCAATCAGTCCGTTCTCTGCATCATTGCTTCCAAACTCCAACTCCGAAAGCAACGTCCCGAACGTCGTTGGCTCACAGCGAACAATTAACGTTGTCGATTGGCCAGGTTGCAAGGTCCGTTGCGTACCGGAATCGTTAATGATCTTAAAGCCCGGTCCGAGCTTGAACTGCTCACTCAAACTCAATGGCAGATTGCCCATATTGCGAAGGGTAAGAGTTCGCTCAGCGGCTTGCCCAAATTGCAAATTGCCAAAGTCCCATACCCCTTGGCGACTACTCAACTTCTGTCCGCTAGCCGTGTCGAGTAACTCCAGCATCGGTGTGCTCGGGTAATTCACGTGTCCAACTTGCTGTATGCGAATCGCATCCGCAAGAATAACACCCCCTGAAAGCTCAATGCTTACAACGTCTCCCGCACGGATATCCGCAGAAGATACCAAATCAACCCATTCCACGCCGTCCGAACGGAAACTCGAAGCATTCGTGATTGGAGTCTTCTGCTGACTCAAAACAACCGTCCGGGTTTGATTACCCCATGTCACTTTATACGTGGCCTTCGCATCCCCAAGAGGAATCGCACTCCACGTGGTCGAAATCCTATAGTTCGCCGTTGGCAGATCTGCCTGAGTCCAACGAACCGCATTCTTTCGGCCCGACCGTCCTACGCTCTGAGTTCCACCATAAGTACCAGCTTGTGTGGTGTTCGTTACTGTCCCCGTGACGGCAACAAATCCAGGAGATTGGTTATCTACGAATCGAGGGATCTGGGCAATACTGCCCACTCGAGCAGCTATCGGTAATTTGAACACTGCCTCATTGACATCATTCGTCTCCAAGAGGAAATCTCCCGAATGATATCCCGGCTTCAACGTGTCGACTCGTATTCGAAGAACCGCACTTTGTCCCGGTGCTATCCCAGTCGTATCACCATTGGAATAAATAATCTCCGCCGAGGAAAAACCGTCTGGCAACGAGTTTCGATGAGCTCCCTCCAATACCAATCCATCGACAACGCGGAACTGTGTCTCGGATGTCGACTCCTGCCGTCCGACAAGATTGAGTTTCAACGGTTGCGTTCCAAGATTGACAATGCGGAAATCCCGATATGCATCCGAACCATAATAGTTGTCCCCGAATTCCGTGAAGGTCAAACCACTCGCGATTTCACCACCACTTGTGATATCGATCACGCGGATCTCTGAGGAGTTATCCCTGACTCGCTCAACTCTCAAACCGTCCGCTAGGAAATAGGTCAGATTGTTCGAGTTGTAATCCAGGCTGAAGAACCGATCCTTATCAATCTCAACAGTGCTCCCGAAATCGTACCATTTCTGTCCAAGATAATTTCCGATCGTCGGCTCAGTTCTCTGATTGATCTGCCTTTGAGATTCGATATTGCCGCTTCTGTCTCGTACAGTCACTCGTGGCGTGTAAATGTTCGCGGGATCGGGATCGGGCCAACTCAACGAAACTTGATATGGTCCCGGACTCAACTTGCTGAAAGTCCAGCCAGCAACGTTGCTCGAATCACTCTTCGTCGCCGTTGAGTAGTAGGTGTCTCCACCCAGCAACGAAGGTCGCAATATCCGCGTCCCCGATCCGACATCAAACCACTCTCGATCCCCATCGTCCAAAAGCAATGGTGTACCATCTATCCATTCGATCGTATCGAATTCGTAATGGTAAATCACACCCAGTCCCGCAACCGATAAGATATTACCGCTGTCAACCACCTGGTTCCCATACGTTCTTAGTCGCAGTTCGTCCCCCGGCTGTCCATCCGGCTGATCGATATTCAATCCTCCCTTGAAGGTTCGCGCCTCAATCGTCGGATTGGCATATATCACATCAGAATATTGACTACCAACGAAGTTCTCAATCGAACTCCGATTTCCATTCGACTCCTCTTTAATGAGCATCACAGAGGTATCACTCGCAACACCCGGGGTAACAACATACTGCCGACTGTTCAAGTAATCCAAATCGAAGACTACTCCCTGAGCACCTAATTGGAAGCTGAGCGTGTCGTAGCCGGACAAATCATAGATGGTGTCGTGGCCCCCAGGAGTCGTCAAAATAAAGTCGTTTCCAGACTCGCCCTAAATTTCATCTTCACCATCTCCCAAATCACCAGACGCATTGATAGGGACCAAATACTCGGTCGCGACCACGGACAAGTCATTTCCTAAGATTTTGGGTAGTTGATCCATACCCCAACCACTTACCGATCCAACTTGCGGTATCGGTAGATACAACGTGGCATTGTGGGTCGCAAGCACATCCTCCCCTGCACCTCCCCGAATCGTATCGCTACCATTCCCCCCGAATAGCACATCAGATCCACTCAAGCCGACAATCATATCCTCCCCAGCCGTTAATGGGTCCTCACTAGTTACCGAAACGAATGTCAGGACGCGATTCGCTCCATACAAATCCCAAAGCAAGTCAACCGTGTCTCCAATCGCTATGTTGTTACCTTCACCCGTATTGATCAAATCATCCCCGTATCCACCGGAAATGATGTCATCCTGATCGCCCAATGTGATCGTATCTTCACCACCTTCGTAATCATCGATGGTACGAATTCTCACCGGTCGATCCTGAGAATCCAAAATCGCTTCACCACCGTCGCCAAGCGCGATTACCTGACCTGTGCTTCCCTGCGTTGTTTCAATCCTATCGTCAGCCGCACCACCAAATACGACAATTCGACCACCCGCAATCGACACCACATCATCGCTACCCAACGATGTATCCATCGTCTGCAACTTTACTTCTGTCGCTCCAATAGAATCTCTTTCGGTAACCTCAAGTCGCCCCTCGTCTCCCATCGCAAACAACACACCGGATTGAACGGTCACGAAGTCATTCCCATGGCCTGCGACGACTTTATTGTTTCCACTCGACAACGCAATCGTATCAGCACCCCCATCTCCGAGATTGATCGATTGCAGCAAACGAACTTTTCCATCATCGAAGAAGTAAGCTTCCGCATCGTCGCCAAAAACGAGGTTCTCTCCAGACTGAATCGTGATGGTGTCACCACCCTGACCACCGATGACAGCATTAATACCTGTCACGATGTTGACCACATCATCGCCGCCAAACTCAAAATCGGAGCTTCGAAGCTCCAAAAGAGTTCCCGTGCTGGTAAGGATGATCGACCCGTTGTCTCCAAGTACAACCGCGCTCGATCCCTGGTTATTTCCATCAATATCGATCAAGTCACCCTCGGCCCCGCCAACAACGATGTTTCTACCTTCACCGATTTGGATGTCGTCAATGCCACCCATAGAACCATTCAGGGATTGCAAAATGATCTTTCCAGTCAATTGTCCATCTAACATTTCAACATAGAAACTA
>JBEICB010000007.1:0-60505 GCA_040373655.1 Pirellula sp.
ACAGCGAGTATCGAGCGATTTGCGCAGCCAGTAGTCATTTCAAGTGCAGGAACGACTGTTTCAACGGGAGGACCGGATCGTGTTGTTGCCAATGCGGAGATTTCTCAAACGCCTGCGAAGGTAGCGAGTACAGAAGGTAAGGGAAGATCGGACCGAGACCTAGTGGTTTCACGGGAATTTCCCCCTGTGGTTGATAGCCTACAACTCAAAGAACCGGTGAAGTCGGTAAAGTCTGTGGAAGTTCATCCGCTCGATCAAGTGGAGGAGTGCGAACAGGATTCCAAGAGAGTCATATCGGGGCGTAAAGCGGTCGAGCAGATGCAGCTTGGGGCCAAGCAATGGACTGCTGAGATGATTTCGGCGTTTATGGAGAGATCCAACATTCGCTGGATGGAATTGATCGCAGCTTCTTTGGTGGTTGTTTGTTCCGTTGGCTTAGTAATCAGCCTGTGGAGTACATTGGCGGCAACTAGCCGCTTCTTCCCATCGTTGGTTTTCATGTTGGCAACAGTCGGTGTGCATGGAGCGGGTCAATACACATTGAAGAAGTGGAAGTTACAGAATACCTCTCGTGGGATTCTGCACATTGCGCTGATGCTCATTCCCTTGGCGGTAATGATTGGGATATTGCTGGCACGTGGTAACCGTGCAGGTGACTCGCAAGGTCCAATGTCGATGGATTGGCAATATTGGACGATGTTGATAACGGGGATTGGTGTTTACGGCGGTCTTGCGGTCACGGCAGCACAGTCGCTTTTCGTCAGGGCTTGGTTACCTGTGGCCATCATGACAATTGTTGGAAGTCTTTCGTTGGTGGGGATTAGTTGGGGGGCAAGAACAGGTTTGGGCGGAGAGTCAATTGAGAAGATCGCACAGGCTTGGATTCTATTGCCGGCTTTGGCTAGTTCCGGCGTGTTGAGTTGGTTTCAATCATATCGAGGGGTGATGCGAACTCGGAGAACATTTGGTTTCTATCGGCGTCAGATTGGAATTGCTATTCAGATCCTCTTCGCATCGATCGCGGTTCTCGTGTTTTGGAGTTTGCATTTTGGGTCGCTTGTTAAAGCGGGGCCATGGGTTTGGGCAGTTGTAGGCGTTTTTGCAAGTTTCTGGGTGCAGTGGGGTGTGATTCATAGCGATCTGACACGTCGCATTTCTGAATCGTTCCGGGCCGGGGAAAATAGCGATGATCAAGAGCTTCCACCTCGTGGGGATACTAGTAGTGCCATTGTGTTAAGCTGGCTTATCGGACTATGCGCAGCTGTTGTCTTTGCTTGGGGAGTTTGGTTGCTGGCCGAGAGTCGAGTTCCTTTATTATTGTTGTTGGGTGTTGCTGGAGTATCACAGAGCTTCTTGGGGTGGCGTACAGAAAACGCTCGTGCTCTTGCACTGGGAGTATTCACCTGTGTGCTTGCAGCGACTTTTGGAATCGAGGTTTTAGGGTTATCGGACTCTGCAATGCGGTGGAGCGATTGGTTCTCATGGCAACGGGTGCTGACATTAACCGTGTTAGGCGGAGCGAGTCTAGGGATTGGCCTTGGCTTGTCGAAGCATGGTCAGGAAGTTGCTGCACGATCGGGGGCTAAGCGTCTGGGGCTTGGGATGCTTGGGAAAAGGCAAGTCGTGCAAGAAGGCCGCGATGGTTGGAGCGGTATAGCGATTGGAGGTGCGGTTGCACTGGGGCTAGGTATGCTGCTTTCGGTGTTTGCAACCATAGTACCTTGGGGGCGGACTCCTTACGGAGGGGATTGGGCTGGAGCGTTGGTGACGTTGTATGGCCTCGCACTGGTGTTATGGATGATGGTACGTGAGAACCAAAGTGGCAAGGTGGTTCTTGGTTGGATGGTGATGGGCCAGTTGGTTGGGATGTTGGGGATTTATCGCGTTTTCACGCAAGGGACTTGGTTGCCTACCTTTATCGCGCAGTGGAGAAACGGTTCTGGTATTGCATTATCTCTCCCCAATATCGCCTTAGGATTCGGATGTTTGGCGTTGTGTTGGGTTGCACTTGCGATTTTAGTGCGTTGGTGTTTTGCAAAGGAACGAAGTACTGAAGGGTTCGTTTGGCTACTGAGAAGTGCAATCGCGTTGTCCCTTCCGACTTGGTTGGTATGTGGGCTGGAATGGGAGTCCGGAGTTTATTTTCGAGCGACGGGTTGGATTTTTCCCACGGTGTGTATGGGTGGATGGATTGCGGTGGTCGTGAGCATGTTGCGATGGTCTGAGATCCTAAAGAGCACGTCGGACATGGACGGGGAGCGTGAACTGGGCTGGGGGTTAATAGTGTTTTGGCTCGCGTCGTGCCTGCATTCCATCAGTCGATCTGCGGGCTTGATTCCTGATCTTTCTTCGGTTGGTAATCTGGCGTGGTACATCGCGGTGGGATGTGGCATTTGCTATTTGGGGATGCGGGGAGTGCGTCGATTGGTAAAAGTGCCTGGACTTGAGGGGATTTGGCAACCGGTGTCATACACTGCGGGGCACGCGTGGCACGATTTGTCTATCGTTGGGATGACGATAACAACTTTGGTGGTTGCGTTTCGGGTTTTAGTAAGCTCGATGGTTTGGGATGGGGCTCTGAAAGGACTTGGAGGGATTACGAGGACCATCAGCGGTAGCGACACAGGATTTCTGGTACTTGGAGTTTTGGCACTTGGGTCCGTATCCTTGCTTGCGATGGGGCTTTCGCGTGAGAACAAATCGTCCACGATTGAGGGTGTTGGCCGAAGTGGTTTGATCGGATTAGTGATTTGGTTGTGCATGTGGATATTGGGAACGGAAGGTGTTGTTGTATTGCAAGGGGTGGGTGCGTTGTCGGTTGATATCCATCCTTGGGTTGTATCCAGTTGGATGATGGCGATTCTAGCGTTGGGATACGCATGGATGGAGGGACGTAACAAGCAACCTTCGTTAGTTTTATGGCTGCCAATCGGTAGCGTGCTCTTGTTAGTTATGGGTGCTTGCAAGGTCTTTCTAAGCGAAGATCTTTCCAGCAGTATTGCTACACCATGGCAGGATGTTTGGAGTAAGTTGCCGCTGTGGAGTCGTTTGTCTGTGGTTAGTCAGTGGTTTGTTCCTGGTGTTGTCGCCACATTTGGGGCTTGGTTGGTTTCGGTTGCGACATGGAGGAATTCAGATGACTTGGAAAAAGTTGAAGAAGGATCGGTGGAGAATGGCCTGAATGGTGGTTGGATGCAATTTGGACTTGGTATTGTCTCGGCATGGAATGTGTCATGTATTGTTGTCCGTGGGACATTACTTGCTTTGACGATAGCGTTGTTGCTTACGACATTGCCTCGAAGTTGGGGTGGGATCCCGGCGGAGTCATTCATGCGAGTTCTCAGTGCACCGGCATTTGGTTTTGGTTTGATCAGTCTTGGGACTTCGTGGGAGGTTCTAGCAGACCGCTTGCGGCGTCGGGGTGATCATGGATCGTCTGCATCCATGACGAGATTGGTTGCGAATCCTGCAGCGAGAGAAGCGAGTTGGCATTTGGGTGCGATTGGAATAGGGTTTGGTGTGCTTGTTTCGTTACTGGCTTGTGCGGTCAACATCAACCATGCGGGCAGTATGGTTACTCAACCAGCGAATGTGCCCTATTGGACTTTGGTCGGTTTGGGGGTTTCGATTTGTGCCTCGCTGCTTTCTGGAATTCGGACAGAACGCAATTCCATGGCGTTAATAATGATGCTGATCGCCGTGATCGTGCCTGTGGTACCGCTGATGTTCTCGGAGTTTTTGTTACATGGGTGGGGGACTGTCACGGCAAACCAGTTGCAGTTCCGTGCTGAAATGTTGCATGCGATGTTGCTTGGGTGGATCGTAGCGTTAGCATTTGGAGTCAAGCATGCTAGGAGCAATACTGAGAGCCTGTTTTGGAATGGTTTAGCTGGCGTTACGATGTTTTTTTCGATGTGGCATCCAAGCGGTACACCTGTATTTTGGGTACTAGGATTAGGGCTTTGTGTTTCGCTTTTGGTGTTACTGCGAGGCCTTTTGAGAGAGCAAGTTTGGGTAGGGCATCTTGCAGCGTTCTTGAGTGCAGCAGTGATTGCATGGTTCTCGATGCGTAGCGACACGCATGTTTTTGGACGTTCCATGTTTTGGGGGCCTCTGCTTTGCGCGATTATCAGTTTGGCTTGGTATCGCCTTGTTCTTTGGGAGAAGCGAACAGATTCTCCTGATGGGGTAGATAGCACCTTGCGTCGTTGGGTTGGATGGAGTGTGGATCAGACGGTGAGCTGGCAACTGCCGATGGCATTGTTGGTTGGGACGGGGATAGAAGTTGCCGGAAGTTTGATAATCGATGCGATTCGTCCGAGTTTGTCAGCAACGTTCTCAGAAGGTGGGCAGATCTGGTCAAAGTTCGCGTTGGCCGTGGTTGTTTTTGGATTGGCGGTAGGACGATGTTGGGATAATCGATCGGGTTGGAGGGGTTGGGCGGTTTATTTATCGGTATTGAATCTAGCAACCTTGGTATCGACACAAGTCGGTGCTCAGATGGGGATGGGTGCATCGGTATTGTTTTTGTCGTTCCTTTACGGTGCATTGATTGCAATGATCGTATTGGCAGTATGTTTGCGAGAGTGGTTGCGAGAGTCGAAGAATTTGTTACCAGCGTTGAAGTTGGGAGTATTAGAGCCCAAGCAAGCAGACTTTGTATCTGCAGGCAGGAGGCTTGCCGGTGCACACAGTGGTTTTGGCCTGTTGATTTTGGGGTTGGCACCAGTATTGGTTTTGAGTGGATTCAATTTGTTAACCGTGCGGTTATCAATGCTGCTGCCAATACTTAGTGCATTGAGCATTCTGCCATTGGCGACGGATATGAAGTTCCGTTCGCCGCGAGTTGTTTCGCTCTTGTTGTTGTTCGCAGGAGTGATTTTGTTATCGTGGAGCGATCTGTTGTGGTTTGAGTCACCGGAGGGGCAGCGTTCAGCGCGTTGGAACGGCAATCTCCATATTATTGGGATTTTGGAACGGACTTTGATTGCGGTAACTGGACTTTGCGTTGGTACTCGAGCGTTTAGTCATCGCGTTCGAGGTTGGCTGGACTGGGGCGTTTTGCTGGAGCGTTCAAGCGTAGGTTTGGTGGTTATTGGGACAGCTTTGGGTTGGATCTATTTGCTCTGGGTTTGGGGTTTGTGGGGTTCGATACCGGCGGATTGGTATGCCTCGGAATCGCTGTTGATTTCTAGTTTGCTCATTGCGTCTTGGGTATGCCTTGCGTACGAATGGATGCGATCGTTGTTAGCAGACGATATACCTTCGACAGGCAAGCATTTGTACTTGATTATGGCTGAGGTGTGTTTGCTGGGAGCGATGTTGACACTCCGTCTATTCCATCCATGGATATTTACGGGTTGGGTAAAGCATTGGTGGCCAGTGGTCGCATATGCATTAGCCTTTGGGTCGATTGGTATTGGGGAGTGGTTACGTCGCGGCGGTAAATCGGCTATTGCTGATCCACTTCAGCGACAGAGTCTTTTGTTGCCATTGATTCCGTTGGTTGCGGCATGGGTTCCCCGATGGAGCATGCTGGGGGATTTCTGGGTTCAACCGATGAGTTTCTCGTTGCTGTTGTTGGTCTCCGGTATGGCTTACTTGGTATTGGGGAATCATCACCGTTGGACATTGCTGAAGACCTTAGCTTTAGGAATGTTTCTTGGTGCATTTTGGTCCTTATTGCATTCGCAGGAGGGATTGCGATTTATGGAGCATCCGCAGATATGGTTGATACCGCCGGCGATAGCGACATTGGTATTTGTGGAGAGGAACCAGGGGCAGTTGGCTGGCTCTGTGGTTTCGGGAGTACGGTATTTAGCTTTGCTACTGATCTACATGAGCAGTTCGATGGAGATGTTGTTCAAGTCCTTTGAGTTGCAATTTTGGTCTCCGGTGGTGTTGTTAGCATTTGCGATTGCCGGGATGATTGCTGGGGTGGTTTTGCGGGTTCGTGCGTTCTTGTTCTGTGGTAGCGGATTTGTGTTTGTCGCCTTATTTGGGATGGTTTGGCAAGCTCAACGGGCGATTGGGCAGGTTTGGCCTTGGTGGGCTTTTGGAATCTGCATGGGGGTCGGATTGATTGTATTGATTGGTTACTTTGAGAAGAACCGAGCGAGGTTTTTGGAGATGATTCAATCGTTGCGGACCTGGCAGCCTTAAACGGAGGGTTTTCGCGGGGTTGTTGGGGGGATTTAAACCGGATACAACTACTTTCCGCCGAAGACTTTGTGAGTTGCCGGTGCGTGATTAGATAAACAGTGTGTGAGTAGATTGACCGAGCCGATGACCCAACCGCAACTGATTATTGACGGCTCGCACACTTTGGGTTCGGGAAAGAACACAGGAATAGAGCGGGTAGTGCGCAACTTGTGCCGCGAGCTACGGGACGCGACTGTAGAGCGTCGGTTACCCGCGTTGCAGGTGGTGACTCACTTTCAGAGGCGATTTTTACCGCTAGATAGTCGGCTGGAGTCTCATTTATCTCGCATGGCTGCTTGGGAGTCTAATGCTGGTCGATTCGTTCCAGGTTGGGTCCAATGGATCCCCAAGTGGGTTGTACAAGCGACGGGATCGAAAAAGCTCAAGAAGTGGTTACAGCCGTCGCCGAGTCATTTGGGTGTCTATAAAGTTCCGCATCACGGTTACCGGGTATGCTCCCTGACTGGAAGAATTCTTCGAGGAGGTTTATTGGAGCCGAGTTCCAACCAAATTCTTTTGCTGCCAGATGCTTACTGGACGCGACGAGACATTTGGGAGACGGTGGCGCGATATCGGCAAGCGGGAGTATTTGTTGCTACGTTGGTTTACGATTTGATTCCCTTGACGCATCCTGAGTATGTTGGGGCGAAGCGTAGTGAGAAGTTCCGAGGTTATCTTGAACAGGTGATTCGGCATAGTGACACGATCATCGCGATTTCCAAAACGGTGCGGGACGATGTGGTGCAATTTATTCGAGAGCAGGGGCAAAGCGGTACATACTGCCGCGACGTGCGCGCGTTTTGTTTAGGGGCAGAGTTGGCGAACATAACCGGTGCTGTTCGTCCAGTAGTGCAAAGTTTATTTTCAGCTGAGAAGCCACCGTATTTCATGGTTGCGAGTTTTGATCCTCGCAAGAATCACACGCAAGCGTTGGATGCATTTGATTTGTTGTGGCAACAAGGTGCGCAAGTTCAATTGTGTTTTGCGGGTCGTACAGGTTCGTTGTGCAATGATTTGATGCGTCGGATCGAGCAACATCCGGAGTTGAACAAGCGATTATGGGTGTACCATGATCTTTCGGATGCAGAGTTGCATTATGCTTATGAGCTCTGTTCGGGCGTATTATTGCCTTCGATCGTTGAAGGGTTTGGCTTGCCGATTGTCGAGTCGCTCTGGCACGGCCGCAAGACGTTTGCGAGCGATACGCCGATTCACCGGGAAGTGGGTGGCAGTTTCTGCGAGTATTTTCCATTGCATGATGCCGGGGCGTTGGCGCAATGTATTCGAAGTTGGGAGTTGGAAAGTGGGGGGCGCCTGGCAAACAGCGGTGAGGAAGTTGGGCGATTCTTGCCGATGACTTGGAAGGCAAGTGCGAATCAACTCTTGGATGAAGTATTGGCTGCGTACGAGAAGAGGAATTAAAAAAGGATGGGCCAGCACGGGGATACTGAACGAGGAGATACAGAGCGAGGGGATACAGAGCGAGGGGAGGAGTCGGCGGCCGCGAAGAGTTCGAGGGAGAATCCCGACGACTTAGCAAGGCGAGAGCCGTTGCTTAGAGACTCCGTATGTCTGCGTTGCGTGGACCATCGAACGATTGTCAGTGGTAAGGGATCTGTCTTTTTGTTGTGTCAATCTGAAAAGGTTCCTCGGGAGTGGCCGAAGTACCCGAGGCAACCGTTGTTTCGATGTCCTTATTTCAGTGTGGACCAAGAATCGCGGACGAATTGAAGAAAGACTTCTGCGAGTTTTCGATCTGCGCCGAGGGTTCTCGCTAGGATCCAGTGCTTCTCTGGAAATTTTGTGCGCATGTTTCGAATTTTTTGTCGGAGTTGGTCCATGAGTTCACCTTCGAACAGAAGATGAGGTTGGACAAGGACCGTATCGCAGGCTTGGTTTTGGTACGTGGCTAATGCGGCGGATTCGAGCAGAGCGTCGACAGTTGTATTTCCGCCAGCGAAGAAGCCGGTATTGACCCAGTGAACGGATCGTTGGTGTGAAACAAGTTGCGTTAGATCCAGCATGTGTTGGAGTGCGAAGGGGTCGCTGGTGCCTCGTCCTACCATCGCGAGCGCGATTCGCTCTGGGCGAACACCGATAAGGGGGCACGGGTCACAGGTGGTGTTGCATGGGTGATTGGAAGGTGGCACACCGGTACCGCAATGCCCGGTAACGCAACCTATGCGGGTAGCTTGTTCGATCATTTCGACGAAGCGTTGATTGGAAAGCTCGAGGATGCTAGGGGCGGTACCTAGTGAGGGTGTTTGACCGATGATTTCGATATTTAATGTGTCTGCGGAAGCTTGGGCTGCGTCGGGTATATCGGATTTGGCGTGGGCGGCGGAGAATAGCAAGATAGGTACGAGGAGTACTTGTTTTAGTCCATCGGAGGCGATGGTTTGCATCGCTTGTTCGATCGTCGGTTCGGCGAGTTCTAGGAAGGACGGATAAATATGCCAATGCGGTTCGATGGTTTGCATGTGTGCAACGAGGGTTCGCAATTGATCTGCGCCGGCGGGTTTCCGCGTTCCGTGCCCTACGACGAGCACGGCGCAGCGTTGTTCAGGGGTGTATTTGGGGTTGGCGGTATTAATCGCGTTCAGGGGATTGATCCTTGAGTTGGTTGGTTTAGGGGGTTTGGGGTAATTGTGAGGCTTGGGCAGTTTTAGCGATCATTCTGATCGTAGCGATGGTAGGAATAACCGCGACGGAAGTGTCTTAGGAATTGTCAAAAAACTCTGGTTTTTCCTAAAGAAATAGAGCGAAACGTTTTGCATTCGATTTTTTGTTGATGAAACCAATTTCTTATTTGATACGAAGCGATGCTTCGACAAAAATAATCGGGAACGTTTTGGATTCCATTAAAGTTTTACCGACAGCAACTCACGATGACTCTTCGAGCCAAGAACCGCCTTGCAATCGCCTCAATGATCCAAGCTGGGTGCGTGACCGCATTGTGTGCGGCTTACAATCCCCTAACGGACATCAGTCTTGCGCAGGATTGTATGCCATGTGGTCCGTCAAAACCGGTTGCGACTTATCGTTTGCAAACGGAAACGGTATACGAGCAAGTACCGGTAACGCGGAACAAGGTCGAGATTGATGAGGTAATGGTTGACCGGGAGGTAGTCAGTTACCGACCTGTCATTGAGACGCGAGTAGAGCGCAAACAGACGACGGTTCGCAAGCCCGTCATTGAGACATCGACAATCAACCAAACCTACACAGTACAAAAGCCAGTAACGAAGATCGATTACGTAGACGAGACAACCTATGTGACGGAGACGTCGCAGGTTGAGCAAACGGTAACGACTTACAAGCAAGTTACCGAGACGCAGTATCAAACGCAGTATCAGACTGTGCAGAAGCCCGTGACAGAGACTCAGATCGCTGTCCAAAATTTTCTTGTGCAGAAACCGGTAACAGAGACTACTTATCAAACGCAGCAGTATACCGTACAGCGACCGGTGACCGAGACCGTGATGCAGGCGCAGACGGTAGCGGTGCAGCGACCGGTGACGGAAACCGTGATGCAAGCGCAGACGTATACATCGATGCAACCGGTGACTACCTATCAGCCTGCAGTGGTTGATGCTGGCGGCTACATGGCACAGAACTATTACCAACCGGGGGATGTGCGATATCATTTGCGTTGGACGCAACCAGCGACGGGAATTAATCCTTCGACTGGTCAACCTGTTTACCAATCCGCGGGCTTGAACTGGGTTCCATATCAAGCACCCGGACAGACATCGACAGCGGTTTACTACCAGCCGAACTATCAGCAAGTTGCAGTACCTCAGACGAGTTACATGCCACAGGCTCAGACGGTACAAGTTCCTGTGACATCTACAAGATTGCAGACCGACTACGTTCAGCAGCAGATTCCGGTGACGACACAAAAGATCCAGAATGAAATCGTTCAGCAGCAGGTACCCGTAACAACGACGAAGATCCAGCAGGAAGTCGTCCAGCAACAGGTGCCAGTAACGACAACTCGCTACGAGAATCAGGTCATTGCACAGCAAGTGCCGGTACAGGTGCAAAAGACCGTGCCCGTGCAAGAGAAGGTGATGGTACCGCATTCGGTGCAGAAGCCAGTTACTCGTCGGGTTGCGAAGGAGCGGATTGAATATGTTACCGAGCAAGTAGTTCGGCCCGTGACGGTGCAGAAGGAAGTTTACAAAGACGAGGTTGTGGTTGAGGAGATTCCGATTCAGACAACGCGTTACGAGCGTGTCGTTGAGAAGATCCAAGTACCACAAAAGGTGATGCGAACGGTTCCGGTAACGGAGATTCGATTGGTACCACGATTGGTCACGCGTCGCGTGCCGATTGACATCAACGGAATTCCTGTGGTCGATACTCCAGTGGTTTCGTTGGCAGCACCTACTTCGACGAACTCTGCAACAGTAGCGCCATCGACGGAGGCTTCGCCATCGGACAAGGCCCAGAGCATTTTGTCCCGCAAGCCGGCGGCGACCGAGTCAGGGGATTTACCGGCACCGTCTCCTGCCGGAGCGGCAAGTGAGCCTGCATCTAGCAATGGGCCTGCATCTAGCAAAACAGAGTTGCAACTAGGGCCAGCGACCGGGGATGCCGAGGCGGATGCAAAGCCGGTTCTTCCGCCGCCGAATGGTGAAGGTGTTACGGCAGAAAAGCCGAGCAAGATTCGGGTCACTGGTGACGAGTAGGGGTTGGGTAGTAGAATGGGGGAGCAGGTGTTGGAAGTAAACCTGACGCCACTCAATTGTTCTACGCAACTTTTACTTGAAATTATTGCTCCGCATGCGTGCCATTCAAATTGTCGAACCGAAGCGTTTAAAGGAAATCTCCATCTCTGAGCCAGCCGCTCCGGGGCCGGGTCAAGCGTTGGTAAGAACGCATCGGATGGGTGTATGCGGAACCGACGTGAGTTGTTATTTGGGGAAGTTCCCTTTCTTTGCTTTCCCCCGCATCCCCGGGCACGAGTTGGGTGTCGAGGTATTGGAGGTTGGGGAAGGTGTTCAAAATGTTCGACCGGGGGATGCTTGCAGTGTCGAGCCGTATCTTCATTGCGGTTCTTGTTACGCTTGTCGAAAGGGTGCGAGTAATTGCTGCACTCAATTGAAGGTCATTGGTGTGATGATGGATGGCGGATTGTGCGAGCGTTTTTTGATTCGCGCGGACAAGTTGCATCCATCGAAGAAGTTGACGATGGATCAATTAGCATTGGTTGAGACGTTGGCGATTGGATGTCATGCGAGCCAGCGATCGGGGGTTGTGAAGAGCGATCGAGTATTGATCATCGGAGCGGGGCCGATTGGCATCGCAACGTTAGAGTTTGTCCGGCTTACGGGCGCTGCGATCACTGTAATGGACATGAACCGATCGCGGTTGGATTTTGTCGGTCAGACCTACGGTATTGAGCGGCTCATCGAAGTTTCGCCGCAAGAGACTGGTTTGGAGCAAGCCAAGGGGCTTACGGATGGTGATTTGTATGACATCGTGATTGATGCGACGGGGAACCGATACTCGATGTCAAATGCTTTTCAATTTGTTGCACCGACTGGCAAGTTAGTATACGTGGGGATCACGCAAGATGAGTTGGTGTTCAAACATCCTGCGTTGCATCGTCCGGAGGTGACGTTGCTAGCTTCGCGCAATGCATTGCCGAAAGACTTTCCGTACATCATCGGTTTGATCGAGGATGGGACCATTCGGACTGATCCTTGGATTACGCATCGAACTGATTTGGATCATGTTTTGGACGACTTTGATGCATTTACCCGTCCTGAAAGCGGCGTTTTGAAAGCCGTGATCAACGTGGCTGGTTGATAGGCAGTTATGTACTACTTGAATCGTTCGTACGAGGATCCGCATTCTAATTTAGCTTTTGACGAAGCGTTGCTTGAGGCGATGGACGGTCTTGAGTCGCACAAGTCAGAAACGGCGAGCGAGAGTGATGGCCCGGCGGAGCTGCTGCGTTTTTGGCAGATGAGCGGACCTTGCGTAGTTGTAGGAAGGTCATCGAAGATCGCAGAGGAGGTGCATCTTGAACGTTGCGAGCGCGATGCAGTTCCGGTGCTTCGGCGAATGAGTGGGGGGGGAACGATTGTCGCTGGGCCTGGATGTGCGATGTTCAGCGTTTTGTTATCGCTCGATGCGCGTCCAGAGTGTCGTTTGCTGGACGAAGCTCATCGGACGGTGATGACGAGGGTACGTCAAGCGTTGCAATGGGCGCTCGATGAATACGGGGTAGAGCAGAAGGTTGATATTCGAGGAATTTGCGACTTGACGATAGATGGCCAAAAAATCTCAGGCAATGCTCTTCGACTCAAGCGGCATTGGCTTATGTATCACGGAACGCTGTTGATCGACATGCCATTGTGTTGGATTAGCGAGTATTTAGCGATGCCGCCCAAGCAGCCAGAATATCGGCGAGGGAGATCGCACGATCAGTTCGTAACGGGGCTTGGGAATCACATACGAGAGCCTGAAGTGTTCACAGCGATTCTTGAAAGCGCGTTGCAGCGGGTATGGCAAGCGGATGAGCCTTGGGCTGAGCATCCATTTGCGGCACAAGCCGACGAGCAAGTGCAAGGATGGTTGGAACGTCGATATAAAGATCTTTCTTGGCATGCACAGCGATAATTTGCGGTTGGTCATCTTATTGAATGGTTAGTCTTTCATGTATAAAGCGTCTCCGTAGCCACCGCTCGCCAGACGGTGGAGATCGGCGTAATTACCTTAGGCTATCCTCGTGTTATCCACTCCTTGACGCTCTATACGATCCCACGCAAATAAGCAAAGAAGCAAAGACGCAAAGAAGCAAAGAAGCAAAGACGCCAAGACGCCAAGAAGACCGCAGGAAATTGTGCCGGCCAGCGCGAACTCAATACGGTACGCCTACGGCTGACCGCTAAACGAAAAGCAACAATCCGTAGCGCGCTGTCTGGCTCAATTAGCGCTCCTGGAACCAATCGAAACATTGATTTGACGGTATTAATCGAGAGCTCCGGGTGGTCCGCCGTACTCGGTTAGGTGCATGCTGACTTCGAACCGATCCGCCACTAGTACGAATTGGTTTTTGATGAGAGTGAGTGTCGGTATGTAGGGTGGTTGCAGTTATCACTCCGCGGGTAGCGCATTTGGGCTCAGGTTTTTACATTCGGCTGAAGCCTTGAGATTGGTCCCCAAAGCTCCCTTTTAGATCTACAATGTTTCAATCCGCCACGACTTCGGATATACAGTTGGCGCGATGCGATAGATCATTGCGTGAATCATACGACCAAACGAACTTAGGCAATACGATGCGACACAGCCCACTTCTATTGTTATTGGAACTTGTACTGTTAATTCACTTCAATCCTACACGGACCGTGGGGTCGGATCGAGTGGAAGTTACAACTGTGCTGCGTATTGCAGGGTTAGCTGTAACGGAGCATCAAGTCTCATCGGAGATGCGTTGGAGGCGTGATCCAGATCCAACACTCTCTGCCCGTGTGGAGCTTTTTGTACAAAATCCCACTAAGGACACGATCAAGATCAACGGACCGTTGGCATTGGATGAGTCTGCCCCAAGCGAACTTGTATCGCGCGGCGATTGGGCTTGGAGGGATACGACTTGGGAAAATGGCTTTGAGCTTCCACCCGGAGCCTTGCGAGTGTTGCGGTGGAACGGCCAAAGTCAGGGTTGGGGGACTGGTACCAAGCATGTTTTGCGTTATCGGATGGAGGGTGATGTGACCGAAGCTCCCGCACCTACATCGCAATCGACCCCATTACAAGGCTTTCCATCAGGAACAGAGGAGCAAGAAATTCGATTGGACAAACCGGAACTTTGGATCGAATCGGTTGTGTTTCATGCAAGCGAGGATTCAGTTCGTCCAAATCGGGTCAGTATTGCATTGAGAAATGCCGGTGGACAGACCAGGCAATTGCGAAGTGTGCAGTTATGGTTACCCAAGGAAGGAAATTCTTTTGAGACCTTGTATCCGCAAGGTAGGCGAGAGAACATCGCGACTTGGAGCAGTGACAGAAGCATCCCTGGGGGAGAGTTAATTGGGTTTACGATCGCAACCGAGCTGCTACCACTGACCTTTGTAGCGATCGAAGTGGAAATAGAGGGAGATTCGGAGAAGCCAGAAAAGGTTTGGGGGTACTTGAAAGTGCGTCCTGCCCGATTTGACATTAGCGGAGGATGGATCGCGAGCAACGTTAAAGGTGCTTCGAGTATGGCAAACGAGGAGTACTTAAAAACCTTGATGCTTTTGTCGGTAAACACCGGGCAAATTGAAGAGGTCGGTGGCTATAGCGATAACAGTGAATTGGTTCGCAAGTATCCCATCAAGCGGTTCAATCGATTGGGAGACCGAGAGAGATACGACAAGGAGGCGATGGTTTCTGGGATTCACGCGGTCGAGTTTTTAGGTGAGCCGCAGTATGGCGGTGGGCGACCGGTACCTCCACAGGAAGTCTTCGACAAGTTGGCTCCTTATGCTTCATGGATGTTGCCGACTAGTGTTACGTTAAGTGAGGAGAGGACTTGGCGATATTACGCTGGGTTGTCGGACTATCCCCATTACGATGCGTATCGGGTGATTGCCCCGGCGGCGGACGCTTGGTCTCGATACGAGAGATGGGATGGAGCAAGCATTCGTTGGGGAGCGCCGTTGGAGACGATTGGAACGATGACTCGCAGTTTGAGGGAATTAAGTCGTCCAGCTACGATCGCTTATTGGTCGCAGGGAGCGCACGACGGGTGGGGAGGGATTTTGAGTCCAAGGCGAGGGTCACCTACACCGCAGGAGTTGCGTTCACAGGCATGGCAGGGGCTAGGGAATGGAATCGCATCGTTGTACTGGTTTAATTTGAGTATGAAATCGCTCGCCAAGTTCCCGGATTTGCTTGAGCCGATCGCAGACATTGGAATTGAGATCCAGATGCTTAAGCCGTTGCTAGAGGGGGGGACGGCTTATCGTTACAAGAGGATAGTCGAGGGAGAGAAGCTTCAATGGGATCTTTCCTCAGTTGTTGGGGAATCCGCAGCGATGTTGGTTGTGAATGATTTAGGGTATGAGATCGATACATCGACGAGGACCTTTCGATTCAAACCCCGAGATGGTAGGTGGGAGTTTGAGTTGCCGGTGTGGTTGCGAGAGGCTACGGCGTGTTATCGGGTCGATGCTTCAGGGGTGCATGATGTGAAACATCGCTTTGAGTCTGGGCGTGTCGTGGTTGAGGATCGGATTGAGGTAGTTGGAGTGTATGTAGTAAGCAATGATTCCGGGATGCGTGAGAGGTTGATGCGTACGAGGGAGGCACTCTTGGAGCAACGCCGTCAATTGGATTTTGATCCGATTAATCGCGGCGAGGACATGAAGCGACTACAGAGGTGGGTCGATTGATTTTGTGCGAATTGCGTTTAGGAAGATGAATGTGCTTGGCGGTTGGCAGAGTGATGGCGAGGTTGCAAATTGACGATACCGGCGAGGATGATGAGGCCAAGGACAAGGATTGCGAAACTAACGACTCCGACGCCGGTCCAACCGCCGGGGCTAGCGGGATTGAGGAAAGGGTAGGGGTACCAGCCAGTGATTGCCCCACGGAATAGGGAAATGAAGAGATAGGCAAGTGGATAGACGAGCCACCAGAGAGCGCGTCGCACTGAGAGTCGTTCTGTTGGAGGGTAGGCGACCCAATCGAACAGTACCCAGATTGGAATAAGAAGGTGGTGTACGGCATCGGCGATTGGGTGAACGATTTCTTTGACGATGGGTAGATTTGCCAATAGGACCGCATAAACGATTCCCGTGATAGCCATGTAGAGGACAGCTGCGCCTCGCAGGCTGGCGCGTGTTGGAGCGGATAAGCCGCAGCCGCTGAGGGATTCGATCAACAAGACCGCGATTACGTAGAGATTCGATTGGATCGTAAAGAAGCTCAAGAAGCCAGACAATTCGAATCGGTTCAATTGGATCAGATATTGGGCTTGGAGGAACACAGCCCAGAGAGAGAGTGCGGCGAGGGCAACGCGCAATACATTCAGTGGTTGAAACAGAGAATGAGTTGTTTGTGGTTGCTGCATAATCGTTTACTTCGTTTTTGGGATGTTGTTGTCGAAGAAAGCAAAGACATCGTCGAGTGCAGCTTGGACGATAACCATGTGTTCGACGTCTTGGTATTCCTTGTATTCGACGGTGCAGTTGGATTGTTTTAGTTGTGAAGCGAGGGCTTTAGCCCGAGGCTTGCCGAAGTCTCGTTCGCCGGCGGCGACGAAGAAGGGGATTGTTTGGATGGCTGGAGAGGGGCGAACAGCGCCCCCCCCGCCGAGAGCAGCGACAGCGCGGATGGATTCAGGAGCGCGACTGACTTGTGACATCGCTTGTGCTGCTCCCATGGAATGTCCGCATAGCAGAACTGAGTTACGATCGATTGGGAGAATTTCTTCGAGAGCATCGAGCATTTTGGGGACATCCATTCCGAGTCCTGACATAGTTTGGCGAGGAGAGACGACGATCCAACCACGTTGTTTTGCGAGAGCGACAAGCCGTCCTGCTCCATAAGTTTCGAAGAACATGTTTTCGCTTCCTCCGGCTCCGTGCAAGGCGATGAGAACGGGGAGTTTTTTGATTGAGTCACTGTTCTTTGGCAAAACAGTTGGGACTTCGACGCGAAGAATTTGAGATGATTTTTCGCGAGCGAGTTGGATCCACTTCGTGCCTGGTTTTTGGCTCCACGATTGCAATATAGACGGGTTCGAGTTGGGTTCGGAAGCAGAGGGAGGTTCGGAGTTGTGAAGTTGTTTTACGTTGCAAAGTTGCTCGAAGTCGCTGAGTAGTTGATTCCAAGGCAGGTCGGACTCAGTGGGAGTGCCTTTGCGTCCTTTGAGGATTTCTTTTGCAGCGAAGCGAGTGGTGCTAATGAGAGTTGATCCGGAATCACGGCGGTATTCATCGAGCCATGATTCCACTTTTGCGGTGCGTGCTTCTAGGTTTTCGATGACAGAGAAGGCTTCGCAGAGCAGTTCGGGGTTATTGAGATTTTTCCCGAGGGTAACCACCGCGAGATAATCGCCGGGGGGGAGTTTCGGGAGTTGGATTTCCAGGGGGGCATCGGGGGATTCTGGAGGGGAAAATTCGAATTCCGCGATGGGTTTGGATGGCGTTGGCAGAGAGGATGATTGAGGAGAGGAGGCTGGAACGTCTTCGTGGGAGGGTTGCCAGGGGAAGATGTAGAAATGCCAGGGAACGGAGAGTAGATCCGTATTGGATTGCGTTTGGTTGGCGGGTTGTTCAGTGGAGTAGAAGGATTTCAAGGATCCGCGAAGGACGAGTGGATCTGAGTTGGACGCGATACATGGTGAATCCCAATCGACGAGCCAAGGGGTTGAGTTGATCCAGCGTTTTTGATCGGAGGGTGGGACCCCAAGGGCGTCCATCCAAGCTTCGTCGAGGGACTGACCCGCGCGAGAGAGTTGGAGACTAAAAAAGCTGGTGACGGCTTTTTCCATCGCCGGGGTGCTTGCAGAGCGGTTTAACGTGGATCCGGATTCCCAAGCTCGTTCGAAGCGAGCGAGGCGTCTACCGAGCTGGTACCGGTCTTGGGCGAGCTGGGCTGGGGCGGGGGCGGATTGAATGCAAAAAACGATGGTGCACAGGGGAATTAGGAGTTTTTGAAGGAACGATCTGGGCTTACTAGACGTCCAAGTGGGAGCAGAAAAAAAGGGTGGGGTACAGGGAGTAGAGAGTTGCATTGAGTTTTGGGCCTGTATGTTGGGAATTTCCTTGGGGCACTGGGGGGACTTCATCGGGGTGATCCTGGAAAACGGGAAGGAATTTCTTACCAAGTTTTTGGGGTTTTGGATACATTTAGGTGTAGCGCACACCTAAATACCCAGGGGTTCTGCGAAAGTCTTGAACGCTCCCGAACTCATTGTATTCGATGGGAGAGTGGTTTCCTTGGGGCGAATGAATTCGCGGTCATGGAGTCGGAGAGAGATCGAATGAAGAATAACCGAGACTCGGTGCATGCTCTGAGGCGACGGGTGCTGGTCTATGATCTGTTAGAAGATCGCCGCGTGTTTGCGGGTTTGGATGTTTTGGTTTTCGAAGATCCGTATTCTTTTCGTCATCCAGAGGAGTCGAGTGTCCCTGCGGCGCAGCGCGTGGTTTATTTGGATTTGAATGCGGATGGCGTTCATCAGTTTAGCGAACCACTTTCGCAGACGGATGCCTCTGGTGTGGCATCGTTTCGGGAGTTGGGGCAAGGGACATACAACGTAAGGTTGTTGGGAAATACACGATCGGTTGTTCAAACGACACCTTCGGCGCCGGCAGCGACGGGGCGTTGGACGGGTGACCTTGGCATAGAGCAAGTGTTAAATTGGGACACGGACAGTGTCGGCTGGTTTGCCACCTCGAATGCACTGGTGCAGTGTGACATAGAGAGAGGGGAGATCCAGGCGCGACTGGAATTAGGTGGGCGGATAAAGACGCTAGCGATGGACGGGCGTTCGAACGGTGTGGCGGTTGTAGCTTCTGGCGGGCAGGGACTTGAGTTAGTTCGCTTTGACACCACTACATTGAAAGTGGACCGTTGGAGTTTGAGTGGGCTTACTCGTCACGCAGGTGTAATTGGTACGGATTCTGCGGTAGCATTGCATTTGATTGGGGATCGTGTGGTATTGCAATACCACACTGGAGATCCAGCGGATGCACTGGTTGGTGGGGAGTTACTTGGGCTAGAGTTTTCCGCTTCTGGAGGAGTCAGTGAATTATCGACGCGAACGCTGATTAGCGGTTTAGAGAGGGAAGCGAAAGTCTTTGGGGTTGGGGCGGAGGGATTGCTGATTGATCGGGTGCAGAACGAGGGGACCAATATTCAGTATTATCGTTGGGTAGATGGTCAACTAGAGTTAGCTTCGGAACGATTTTTTTCTGACCTTGTTCGTGTATCGAGTGTTCGAGGGGATGGTCAGTCCGTAGCAGTTGAGACATCCAAGGGGATTGAAGTATTGGGGTTGGGAAGTGGATTGCCTACGACATTGCGGTTGGAGCAAGCGACTGGGGCTACTGTTTTTGATGTAGGGCGTCGAGTGTTGTGGGGTTTGAGTCGTGCAAACCCGAGTCGTCTGATAGGTTGGTCGTTGACTGAGGGGATTCCTTTGTTTGATCGGCTTTTTGCAGAGAGTGGTATGGCTGAGAATGCCCTGCGCACGGGTTGGTCATTGGGTTATGGCGAGGATACGTTGGTTGGGTTGCGTGATGGTCAGGTGTACACGCAATCGTTATCGATTGCACAGCCCCTCGTGGTGGACTTGGTCGACCAAATCATTCAACAGGTTGCGATAGGTATACGCAATCGTGGCAGCAACACGGCACCGGCACTGCAATCGTTGCCGAGTGTTGTGGTTCGGGAGGATCAGCCGATTGTACTATCGACTTCGGAGTGGATTCGTTCGGTTATTGATAATGACTCTGATCCGATTCAATGGGTAGTTGTCCGGGGTGGTGTATTGGGGAGTTTGCAATGGGCGGCGAGTACGGGAGGGGTTTACACGCCGAAGCCAGATGTTTCGGGGAATGATACAATCGTCGTACAGGCTTACGATGGGCGGGATTGGTCGGTGCCTCAGACGGTAGGGATTCAGATTCAAGCAGTCAATGATCCGCCGAGAGACTTGATGTATAGTGGATTGTTGTCGATACCTGAGCAGCGTCCTGGCTATGTGTTAGGGAACTTGGGTGTCGTGGATCCTGATTCGAATGAAGTTTATGATTACACGGTATCCGACACGCGATTCGAGGTTGTAGGAACAACGTTGCGTGTACGCAATGACGCGAACATTGTCTACCAAGACCCGGGTTGGATCGATGTTGTGTTGCGAGCGACATCGCGTGCGAACGGAGATTTCGTTGAGCGGTTTGAACGGATTTACGTGATCAAGGATACGACTCCGTATCACAACGATTACTTGCCGGAGGATGTCGACGGAGACGGGTCGATAACACCGTTGGATCCATTGGTGATAATCAATTACCTCAACAGTCACGGATCGGGAAGTATTGAATCGGAGGGTGAGGGTGAGTCGCCGGGTGATTTGGACGTGAATGGGGATGGAGTTGTAAGTCCCTTGGATATTCTCATTGTGATCAACACTTTGAATCAGGGAGTCCAAGGCGAGGGAGAGGGGCCTGCTGGGGGTGTGAGCAAGCCTGTAGCTGCACCGTTACCGGATGAAAAGTTGAAGGGGGCAAGGCCCTAGAGGAAAGGGGTTCTAGCCAAATCGCACCTGGAGTGGCCAAGCCCTTTGCCTTGGGCTACTTCATGTCGCCTCGTTGGGGCAATGGCGACGATGGTTCCCTTCAAGAAAACTGTATGATCCACCCGAAACGTGATGGCGATGTTGAATGATGTGTTCATCGCCAATGTTGCGGAAGTTCATTTCCCGGGGTAACGCCCTGTGTGGGGTTACTTCCGAAGGCTCATCAAGTATTCGACAAGGTCTACAAACTCTTGTTCATTAATGAGTTCTTGCAAGTTTTCTGGCATGAGGGACTTCTCTTGTTTTTGCAGTTCGTCGATGTCGTTTGTGGGGATCGTACGTTCGATTCCCTTCGCATCTTTGATCGTTACAGATTCCGCGGTTTTGCTCACGAGCAGTCCGGTGATGACTTCGCCATCGGTGGTGCGAACGGTGAATGCTTCGTAGTTATGTGAGATACCCGCACTCGGCGCGAGGATCGAAACGATCATCGCTTCTCGACTGAGCTTGTTTCCAATTTCAGTTAGGCTTGGGCCAACGTTTTTGCCTTCGTTGCCAATCATGTGGCATTGTGAACAAGTCGCTGCCCCGAAGTAAACCTTTTTACCGTTCCCGGCATTTCCTCGTCTCTTCGCTAGTTCTTCGAGGGGAGGTAATTGGCTTTGAGAGGATTTGAGCATGGGGAACATCGCTTCGGCTTGTTTTCGTATTTCTGCGTTATCGGATGCGCGAAGCGAAGGGCCGAGCAGTGGCTTGCTTTCGTTCGGCAAGCGATTGGATGTGGCGAGTTCCATGAGGTAAGGGTGATTGTTTTTATTGCGTGCAAGGCCGACAGCAGCTTCGACTTGGATTCCCTTCGATGCAGGCAGTGTATCGAGTAGTTTCTTTTGCAACTCGGTAGCTTCCTTTCGGTTGCTCAGCGCGAGGACTTTCGAAAGAGCTACATCTTGTTCAGATGGATCTTTTGATTGGAGGCGTTTGGCAAGTGTGTCAGTACCACCTGTTTCGAGAGCTAGTTCCAGAGCCTGGAGAGCTTGGGTGGTCGCGCCCCATTTGGCGGCTCGATCTAGCAGAGTGTCGGCGAGTCCTGTGACTCGGGTTTTTTGAAGGATGCGAATTTGGGAGGGATCGTCTCCCAGTTTGGTGATATGCTCGCGAACGAGTTGAGCAAGGCGAGGATCGTTATTCACATCAATTCCATCCAAGCGTAGCAGTGCGTCAATTACAGCTTGTGGATCTTTTTGTTCAAGAAGAGGTTTCAGGGCGGCTTGACGATCCTCAGCTTTTAGGAAGTCCGTCGCACGCAATAGAGCGAGTCGATCTTCGGGGCGAGTGTTTTCGTCGGCAATCCATTGTGCTAGAAGGGACGAGGCGACGGAACCACGTCCTCGCCATGCAATGAGTCGAGCGGCATCTGGGTTTGCCGATGACTTGGGTAGATTTTTATAAGCGTTTAGGCAATCGCTCCAGCGATCCATAGCAGCGATACCGAGGGCCTCGAGGTACCACCGATCTTTACCATCGAATTGAGTTGCGAGTTGGGCCCAAAGGACGGGCATTTCTGTCGAGGTGTCTTCGCGAAGAGCGAGCGCGAGTTCACGAAGGACGATTGGGGATTGGTCTTTGATGAGGCTAGGAACGTAGTCCTTGGTCGTGAGTTTTGCTTGGCGTGCTAGACGGATAGCAACGGCTCGAACATTGGGATCGGAGTCTTTGGAGGCTAGGTTAAAAGCGACCGTTGGTGATTGGATTTTCGCGATCAACCAGATAGCCCGCGCGCGAAGGCGAGGGTTTTCAGATTTCGCGAGGTTGTTCAGTTCTGTTTCTGCCTTGGAACCCATCTTTACGATGGCTTGGTAGGCGAGGTAGCGGACGGAGTTGCAAGGGTTGCTGAGAGCTTCGACGGCACCTTTTGGAGAATCGAAATCGAACTTGGGAACGACATATTTTGTTCCTTCGGGGGCGAAGCGGAACAGGCGTCCGCGATCCATGTCTTGCATGTTGTGTCCACCAACGCCTGGGTCGTACCAATCGGAGACGAACAAAGATCCGTCTGGGGCGGTTGCAACGTCAGCGGGCCGGAACCACTTGTCGAATTCGCCAACAGCAAGGTTCTCGATTTTGGCGGAATAGCCTGCACCTTCGTTTTTCGCCACGTAGGCACGAACGACGTTAGGGCCTGCGTCACAGTGAATGACTTGGTTGCGGAAAGTTTCCGGTAGTAGGTCACCTTCATAGACGGTGATGCCGGTGGGTGAGCCTGCTCCGGTGATGAGCATAGTTGGAACGACACCGGGGTCATTGAGGTGCCAGTGGCGTTGTGGGATTTCTGATTCCCAGTTGGTGCGTTCGGATTGCCAGCCTGCACCGGTGATTTCGTCGACGTAACCATAGTTGCCAAATTCCATGACGTAGTTGATGCGTGTAGCACGGTTACCATCGTCATCATTATCGGATTGCCAGATGGTGCCGAAGGAGTCGACAGCGGCTTCGTAGTTGTTTCGGAAGTTATGGCCGAGTACTTCCATGTCACTTAGGTCTTCATTGCAACGGAAGACCATACCTTGTCGGTAAGGGTTTCCTGAGTCGTTGATTTCTCGACCCCAGCGATCTTTGATTGGGTTGCCGTCGGTATCACAGAGGCGATGCCCGGTATTTCCGAAGTTGAAATAGAGTTTGCCGTCTGGACCGAAGACGAAGGAGTGAACCGAGTGGTCGTGTTGTGGGTCACCGGTTTTCGTGAGGATAGCGCGTTTGGAGTCAGGGATGTCATCGCCGTTTATATCGATAAATTCTAAGACGTAGGGTGCAGCGCTAACGAGGACGCGGTTACCCAGAACGCAGATGCCGAGTGCAGAGTCGATGTCTCGACCTTGATAGAAGACTTTGGTGGAGTCCATGACACCATCTTGGTTAGTGTCTTCGAGGATTAGAATTCGGTCACCTTCTGGACGTTCGCCGTTATGTCGTCGGTAGTTGACGACTTCGCAAACCCAGATGCGGCCGCGATGGTCGATATCGAGGTTGGTGAGGCTTTTGAGAAGTGGTTCTGAGGCAGCGAGTGAAGCGACGACACCGTCGGCGACTTGTAGGCCGGCGACTGCGTTTTCGGGTGAGCGATCTTGGGAAGGTGCGGGACCATTTGCAGCGAGTCCAGCGGGGACTCCTTCGGCGGCGATATGAAATTGGATGGAGGTTGACGAGCCGTTGTTTTGATTGACACCACCTTGGTCGAGAGCGCAGCCGACTTTGAATTCGAGGGCATCGGGCGGGAGGTCGAAAGTAATCACGCTTGAGGCGTGGGTCCCGATCCCTGGCAGTACACGGTCGAGGACTTTTAGTTCACCGCCACCGGCGTTTGCATTTTTTCGGACTTCACCCCATTCAGTGGACGCGGAGGACCAATTCATGTCGAGCAAGGATTTGGAGCCTGATGATGTTGTCAGGGTTGGTTCGACCCAGTCGGCCCAATCGCAAGCGAAGCCGTCGTCGCCGGGGGAGACGATAAGTACAAGTTTTTTGACACCTTTCACATCGACTTGGGCGTTGACGCGGTGACCAGGAGTTTTGGCGGTTAGTACGGGAGAGGAGAACAGGAGTTTGCCGTTCGTTTTGGGCGATTTCGCGGCTCCATTTTCGCCGGGTTGGATACCGAATTCTTTTGCGATACCGGCAGGGTTAAAGTTCCCTGGTACCGGTTCATCTTGATTTTCGACCAGTTGAGACGCGGATTTGTTTTCGACGTTAGCACCGTTTTCTGGAACATCGATGTGAGCGGTCCAGAGAATAGCGTTGGCAACGAGTCGTGTGGGTTCGGTGCGTCCCCAATTCCAGTGGAAGTGGCCGCCGGTGTATCCGAAACCGCGGCTACCGTTTTCATTTTCGGAAGCCCAAGCGACGTGTTGAGGTTCACCTTTCGCGACAGCGCGGCGGACATCGGGATTACCGCTATGAGGACCATCGGGGCGATCCAGGGTGTTGGGGGGGGCGACAGCGGAAAGGATGGGAGTAACACCTTTCATGTTGTCGCGAAAGCGCATGTGGAAATACCACTCGTCGCGAGTTTCGAAGGGTTTTACTCCGCGTGTGATTGGGTGATTGGGTAGATTGTCAAACTTGGCAGTCCAGTGAGGGTTGACGGACCAATGAGTTTCGAAGTAGCCGCCGAGCCACTGTAGGAACTGAGGTCCCCCGCGATCTTTGGGGACTTCAACGGCGTAGTGGATACAGACTAGACCAGCACTGCGTTGGGTTTGTTTTTGGATTCTGTCGAGGTGTGGCAGGGAGGGGTGTCCGCCGCCACCGTCGGAATAGATGACGATAGTGTCTGCGGAATCGAGGGCAGAGTCATCAGCAGGCCAGCCGTTGCGTAGCACTTCGATTTCGGCGTTTGGAACGGTACGTTTCACTGTATCTGCGAGGATTCGGCAACCGGCGTAGTGTTCATGGGAACCGAAGTCGTGGCTACGTCCACCGGCGATGAAGACAATTTTTTTGGTCGCTGTGGAGGGGAGAGCTTCGGGCTCTGCACTGAGGGCGTAGGAGAGTGGGCAAGTGATCAGGCAAGCTAGGGACAGGGCATGTAGGGCGGAGTGGACGAAGTTTAGAACGTTGGTTTTCATGAGAATTGCGGATGAATTCGAGAGGGGAGGGGATGAAGGGAGGGAAACCGACGTAACGATCATGGTAATTCCGCGTAGAGTGTCCGTAAATCACCCAGTGGGGAAGTGCGGATAAAGAGTGTTCGATAGGATGGGGCTTGGGTGCCCCGTTGGTAAGAATAAGCTAGCAAAGATTGAGCAGTGCGCGGGGACTGTCCCCAGTTCTCAATGGTGGTAATGCTAGCAAAAATGGGCTGGATTGGGGACAGACCCTGAACCGCAGCGCGAAGCGCGGGGAATGCTAGCAAAGAAATGGGGCTGGATTGGGGACAGACCCTGAACCGCAGCGCGAAGCGCGGGGAATGCTAGCAAAGAGTGGGAGCGAGCGGGAGTTGTGTTTCCCAACGCTATCAACCATTCATTTACTCGGGACAACCTCCTGATCCCTTCACACCCGCTTTGCACATCCTCCCACGATTCGTTTTGCGATGAAGATTTGTGAGCATTGCTAGCTAATAAAAATTGTTGGTTTGGGTAACCTGTGGCGACTTGGAAAACTTCTCTGTGTGGGTGGATTGTTTATCCGTTCTCGCTCGTAATCATGCCGGAGATCCGGAACATCCGATGCTTACGGCGTTGTCGAAACTGGCGGTGGGACCCGCATCCCCCGTAGGCATCGACACGCCGAAACTGCACTGAATCCACGAGCAGGAAACCGGACCCAGAATGAAATTTCGTTTTGCTACATCAAGCCGAGCTACCGTGCGCTTTGCAAGCGTGGTGCTAGGGCTTGGCCTATCGTTCGGAACTGTTTCGGCGCAAGCTACGGACCCGAGCCCGAGAATGAGCCCAATCGTGCGCGCCATCCAACGCGCAGAAGCAGCGGTTGTGAACATTCAGGGGAATAAGTTCGTAACCACTGCCTCTACCAATGGCGCGGGCTCCAAACAGGAAGTCAACGGAATGGGTACCGGGGTGATCATCGATCCTCGCGGGTATATCATTACGAATCTTCATGTCGTCGAAGATGTTAGCCGTATCGAAGTCACCTTGTCGGACGGCTCGACCGCTATCGCGAAATTGATCAACTACGATCCGGATACAGATCTGGCGATGATCAAAATTCCGACCTCTAAGGACCTGCCCACCATCCAGTTCGGCACAAGCTCGGATCTGATGCGCGGTGAAACCGTAATCGCAATCGGAAACCCCTTCGGATACCAAAACACCGTGACCCAAGGAATCATCAGTGCACTGCACAGAGATATCCCCGTTAACGGCACCCAAGAATATAAGAACTTGATACAAACTAACGCAGATATCAATCCGGGTAACTCCGGCGGACCTCTGCTGAACCTCGATGGCGACGTTATCGGTATCAATGTCGCTGTCCGCGTCGGTGCTCAAGGAATAGGATTCGCAATTCCGATCGATTCCGCGCTGGAAGTCATGGCAGACCTCGTTGCCTCTTCCCGCCGCGAACCTATCGAACATGGCTTGGATCTCGTTCGGACATACGAGTCTGGTACATCTAAGCTCTCGCTCCGATCCTCGAACGAGGATCGCTCCGAGGCCCGAGACTTCCAAGTTTGTGATGCCATCGAAAGCGTGAACGGTGTTCCCGTCTCGAACCGCTTAGAACTCGAACTCGCTCTGCTCGAACATCGCCCTGGCGAGACGGTAGAACTCTCTATCCTCAGAGGTTCTTCAAAAGCAAGCATCCCCCTAAAACTACGCTCCGCTGGTAGTTCCCTCTCCGAACCTGCAGTCGCAAAACTTGTCTGGGACCAAATCGGTATCCGAGTCTCCCCCGTAGCAGCTCAGGAAGTCTCTAGCATTAACGAGGATTATCGCGGTGGGCTTCGCATTACCGAAATTCGGCCTGGAAGTCCGGCAGCCAAACAACGCCTTGCACCCGGCGATATCATCGTCGGAATCATGGAATGGCAGACCGTAAGCCTGGATAACTTGCAGTGGATTCTATCGAGCCCCCACTTCAAGACTGCTTCACCAGCAAAATACTATGTCATTCGAAAACGCCAGCAATTGATGGTGGCGTTGACGCCAGAACACGGAAAAGTGCGTTAAGGCGGCACCTAGTTTTGAGCAACTGAGGCCATTTTTCAATGCGGTTTCCAGTTGCCTTAGTCGCCCAGGATCGCTACACTTTCCCGACCTTTCCACAACTTGCCCCGTGGTGTAATTGGCAACACAAGGGATTTTGGTTCCTTTATTCTAGGTTCGAGTCCTAGCGGGGTAGCTCTCAGGTCGGCAATCTGCCGGCCTTTTTTTGTTTTCTGCCCGGGACTGTTTTCTGCCCGGGGCTGTTTCGTTCTACAACCGTCAGACAGAGAAGACCTTGAATCTGTCGCATTCCGCCGGTTTGCTTGTCGCGGCGGTTTGCTAGTGGCTCACCTTCACTTGTCGACCGCGTCGGTTGCATCACTGAGTTGAATGTCGCAGCTCTCCGGACGGACCCACCTTGTGTACTCCCGAGACGGATCGATACAACCACCATCTGCATAGACCCCTCGACCATCCTGAATGCGTTGCATCTTGGTCATGATCTCGGCAATTTTCTCCGGCGACTGTTCGGTCTGCCGCATGTGCTGTTGCACGCGCTGCTCGTCCATCCAGTACACGCCTTGCTCGTCTTGGTAGGTAGATTCTCTCCAGTGGTAGATTTCAAGACATTTAAGCTCGAGCGTAAATGCTTTGTTTCGTTTCCAGAAATCTGAGAACAAACCATTGCCAATATAAAAGAGCCATGAACCTTCGAAGCCTAATGCATTTGCGGAATTGGGGTCAGGGTTTTTGAACCATACGCGATCTCCTGCCACGTAGTATTTCGGAGGAAGGGGCTTGTCGCGCGAGCCGTATTCTTTCATGAAGACTTCGTGAAACTCCCCGGACCGAATGGCTCTGCGCTCAGCTTGCATTTGCAATCGGCGCATCAACTCTGGATTTACTCTTTGGGCTTCTTGGGCAACGCCTAGCGCTACGACATACTCGGTTGCTCGGTAGCATGAGAACGAGTACACGGTTCCGCTTTCGCCTGGTTGGGTAGCTAGTGTTAATGCTTCGATCAGTGGCATTCCTGGCTTAATGAGGAAGCCTTTTTCTTCGTCATAATGCCAGTAGTCATCTGGCCTTTCCGCTCCATAGGCATCAAACGAAAGAAACGTTTTGCTTGCGGCTCGAGCGATATTGACTCGGATTCGAAACGAAGACTCGCATTCCTCGATGCTTGGGTAGTCAAAACCTATTGGGCAAGCGAGCATCGCCAAGAGCGTTTCTTTCTCTAACGCGTCCGGAACGAATTGGCCGTAGAATTCGCGAATGGCTGTAGCAAGCCTGAGGGTGTCGAATTCGGGGGTCCACTTTGCGAAAGCTTGGTCACTGAGTCGGGCTTGGACAGCCGCTCCGGATGCAAAGCTGGCCTCATTGTCTGAGCCTTCTATATTTAATGGCGAGATTTCAACGAAGTCCTGCAGGTCGTAGTCGCAGAGCCATTGGCGAATGCGTTCGATGGTCTGAGTGACCTTGCTCGGATTGGTCGCGATTCGAATTCCCAAGGGGTGAAGTGCTCGAGCGGAATCGCTGCGATTGGGGGAATCGCTAAGGTGTGCTGGGAGGGATGACATAGGGTGGGCAAGGGGCAGGTCCGTCTTCTACAGCATGCACGAGGATACTGTAGAAGACGCAACGTCAGGGGGAGGGGCAAGACGTGGTGGGCTTCTAGCGATTGAAGATAATCGCTAGAAGGCTGAAATCCAACAGTAGGATTAGGAATCCGCGTCTGCTTCGGTAGCTTCTTCTGGAGTCGACGGGCCTTCTGGGCCCGTGTAGCCACCGGCAGCAACGATACCTTCGCGGATCTCTTTGGCGACGTCCTTGTTCTCCATCAGGTAATTTCTTGCTTTTTCTTTACCTTGGCCGATGTAGGTTTCGCCGTATTTGAACCAAGCCCCGCTCTTGCTGATGATCTTGTGAGCGATGCCCATATCGATCAAATCCCCTTCGTAGCTGATGCCATTAGTGTGCATCATGTCGAATTCAGCGATGCGGAACGGTGGAGCAACTTTGTTCTTGACGATCTTGGTTTTGACTCGTTGACCGACGACTTCTTCTCCGTCTTTGAGTTGTCCGATTCGGCGTACGTCAACGCGGACGCTGGCGTAGAATTTCAGGGCTCGTCCACCGGGGGTGGTTTCTGGGGATCCGTAGCTCATGCCACCGATTTTCTCGCGGATTTGGTTAATGAAAATCACAGAGGTTTTGCTTTTTGCAATGGCGCCTGTGAGTTTACGCATCGATTGGCTCATCAATCGAGCTTGGAGCCCGACGTGTGAGTCACCGATTTCACCTTCGAGTTCTTGGCGAGGCACGAGTGCGGCAACGGAGTCGATGACGATGACGTCTACGGCATTGCTTTTCACGAGCATTTCGGTGATCTGCATGGCTTCTTCACCGCTGCTAGGTTGGGAGACCAGGAGTGTGTCGAGTTCAACGCCCAGTTTCTTGCCCCAGCTCGGATCGAACGCGTGTTCTGCGTCGATGATCGCGGCGATACCGCCTGCTTTTTGCGCTTCGGCACAGACGTGCAAGGCAATGGTAGTTTTACCGCTGGATTCTGGTCCGAAGACTTCGATGATCCGTCCGCGTGGCAGACCGATTCCGCCGAGTGCGAGGTCGAGGGAGAGTGATCCGGTGCTGATACCTTCAATTTTCAGTTGGGCTTCGCCACCGAGTGGCATGATGGAGCCTTCCCCGAACGCTTTTTCGATTTGTTGCAGGGTGGTTTTCAAAGCGGGTTCACGTTTGAGGATACCTTCCAAGCCGGTAATTGGTTCGGCTGGAGCTCCCTTGTCACCCTTTTTCTTTGCTGCGTTTTTTCCTGATGTTCCCGCCATGGTTTGTCTTCTCCCCAAATTCCTTAAATCGGACATACTAGATTGGATCATGCTAACGCTTTGGAACGTCGTCAACAACTACAACCTTATGATCGTTTTGGGGTGTGACACCTTTGGTCACAAGTTTGTAGCGTTTCAGATTTTTTACCAAAAACTTTTTTAGCCAAAGAGGAGTGGGGATATTTGATTTTCGCCAGGAGTAGCCCATGGTGGGGGTGAGGATGGCTAGTAGGACGAAGGTGAGCATGAAACTCAGGGAGGTCAGGGTCAAGCTTCCGAGAAGACCGGCGTAGGTGCTTCGGGTATTTAGCCATTCCCAGTACTTGCGAATTTCAGAATCGGAAAACGCAAGTCGGTTGCTTTGTGTTTGCACGAAGTGCTCGAGAAGAACGGCAACCAAGAGGCAAAGGGGCAGGAGTAGCCATCGTTTCTTTTCGCCGGATGCGAGATAGCACGCGAGTAGAACTGGGATAACGTATTGTCCGATAATTGTGATCGATTTTAGTACGATAAGTTTTTGGTGAAGTGCTTCGAAGTTCGAGTGGTCGATAGGGCCTGTGATGTGGTTGAAAATCGTCGGGTCTCCGATCAAGTTTGCGTACCAGCGCGCATGAAGAATGAGGACTTGAGTTATCAAGGCGATACATACCGTGATTCCGAGGAGTCTCGATATAGTCCAAACTGAGGTAGGTGGGTGCTTGTAGCTGAAGAACTCGATACCGAAGAGTAGGCTCGCAATTTTGAGCATTATCCACTGTGAAAGCAGGGTATAGGTTGCTTCTGGAAGATCGATGCCGAACACTGTGTCGTAGGCGGGTAAGAACTGATACTGAGCGATATATTGGATTGCGAGGAGGCTTACGACATACGCTAGAGCGACTAATGTGGTCTTCCATTGTCTTGGGGTGACGAGCGCGGAGTATGCCAGGGCAGCTTCAAAGAAGCAAGAGGCTACTACATATAACGGGACTTTGATGGAATTACTGACGAGTTCGTAGGCCGGCAGGAGGCTTAATGAGGCCAAGCCGACGAGTATCCATCCGAAGATTGCAATTAGACAACACCAAATGCGTTGTCTTTTGATCGCCTTGGCTTCTCCCTCATCGATGGTTCGCTTAGATTGAGCGTTCATACTTTTGAGGGTAGCTTGCGCTGAAACTTGGGTTAACGAAGTCCGAGATTTGGGTCTAGCCCGAACATGTAGTTTAAGTTTTGGACTGCGGCACCGCTGGCACCTTTGACGAGGTTATCGATTGCGCTGATCAAGATGATGCGTGGTCCATTTTCGCGAACGGTGATATCAACATAATTGGTCCGAGCTACGAACTTGGTCGCCGGCAGGTGAGAGACGATCCGCACGAAGCCGTCTTGGGGATAGTAGCTATTAAGGCATTCGCGAATTTGGTTCGCAGTGACTCCGGGGGTTGGGTGTACGTAGATGGTCGAGAGGATACCGCGTTCCATTGGGGTAAGGTGCGGTGTGAAGATGACTTCAGGTTCAACGCCGCTGAATCGATGAACGATATCGACGATCTCAGGTTGGTGGCGGTGGTTACCAACTGAGTAAGCCGAAATGGACTCGTTGACTTCGCAGTAGAGGTTTGAGAGTTTCGGTGTTCGTCCTGCGCCGCTAACACCGGACTTGCTATCGACGACGATATCTTTCGCCGAGATGAGTCCTTCTTTGAGGAGAGGAGAGAGTGGAAGGATGGCGGAGGTTGGGTAGCAACCTGGGTTTGCGATTAGGGAAGCAGTTCGCAGTTCGGAAGCGAAGAGTTCGGGCAAACCGTAAGGAGTTGAACCGAGCCGTTTTGGGTCCGGGTGGGCTTCTCCGTACCATTTTTGGTAGAGCTCAGGGGTGCTAAGTCGGTAATCGGCGGATAGGTCGATGACGCGACAGCCGTTGGCTAGCAGTTCCATGATGATGTTTGCGGAGGCGCCGTGTGGCAAGCAGGTCAGCGCAACATCGGACCGTTCGGCGATTTGCTTGGGGTTTAGGTCTTCGACGGGCAAGCGGATACGTCGGGCGAGGGACGGGTGCATATCGGCGAGCATGCTACCGTCTGCTTGGCGACTGGTCGCAGCAACGATTTCGACTTGAGGGTGTCCCAGAAGCCATTCGATGGCTTCGAGTGCGGTGTAGCCAGAAGCGCCGACGATTGCGGCGCGAATTTTGGATTGGGACATAAATTGAAGTCAAGGAGTGTTAAGGTGATGCAGTCGAAAGGCTCGGTTATTCAGGCGTTTATGCAGGTGAAAGCTGAGGCTCTTTCGCATTCAGCTTCTTACCACCTACAATCATCCCTGATCGCCAAAAAAATCGTATCATTCTTTGTAAGCCATCGCTACAACGTTTGGCTGATGAATTTAGATAATTCATCGACTCTCGCTTTTGAACCCGCAGGAGGGCTATTCGAGCGAATTGATCACGAGACCGGAGATCAGTTTTGGGAAGAAGTAGGTGCTTTTTTGGGGCATGCGTTCGTCCAGGAGGGAGAGGGTTTCGATTTGGTCGACGGTGGCAGGCATGACAAGGGCTGCGAGTTGGAATTGGGGTTGATTAGGGAGTTTACCTTTCAGGCCGTCGATGACTTCTTGGACGCTGTGAACGTAGGTAGGTGTTGGATTGTTTTTCAGACCTAGTGCATCTTCGAGGACAAGGCGGTGGAGTGCAGAGACGCCGAGTTCTCGCCAAGCTGATGAGTGTTCAGCGGCGATTTGTTCGAGTCGATCAGATGCTTCTTGTTTTGCGCTGATACGTGTCCATTCTTGGGAGCGTTGGGAGTAGAGTGCAAGGATCCACTGTTCATCGAGGCGATCGAGTTCGGCCCATACGGCACCTGTGCTGTCGGGGCCTTGTGCGACTCGTTCGCAATCAAAGTAGGGTGATAGTTTTTCGTGAAGGTCTTCTGTGGAGAAGTCTGGAATACCGTGAAGGAGTCGGTGTGTGGGCAGAACGACGAGTCCAGGATCGTTCATGCTGACGAGCGCGGTGAGAACAAAGTTTGCGGGGTGGTCGTCTGGGAACTCGGCGGTTGGGGGGAGTTGATTTTCGGTTCGATATTGCGAAGCGACTTCATCGCGATAGTTGCAAGCCGTTTCGTATCGGTGGTGTCCATCAGCGACGAACATAGGTTTGTTCGCGATCATGGCGCTGAGTTGTTGGATGGTTGGAAGATCGCTGATTGGCCAGAGGGTATGTTTCACACCGAGGTGGTCGATCGCTTCGCTTCCGAGGACACCGAGAAGTTTCGATTCGAGGAAGGCTTGGATTTCGTTTTCAGGGTCGGGGTAGAGACCGAAGATTTGCGATAAGTTTGCTTGGGTCGCTCGGAGGAGTTGTAAGCGATCTTCTTTGGCTTTGGGGAAGGTTTGTTCGTGTGGGTAGATGGATCCTTGGCCGAAGGGTTGTAGGCGGACGTTTGCCATGAAGCTACGTCGCAGGAACGTATGGCCGAGGAGTTCGAATTGTTGGTGGTAAACGTAGATTGCTGGGTCTGGATCGGGCTGGAGGATTTTTTCATTGCGCCAAGCGCGGAGTGTTTTTCCGGCTCGTTCGTAGCCGGAGGGTTCCGGTTTAGGAAGTTCGAGGCGAACGATGTTATAGGGGGAGGACTGGTAGAGTTTCGATTGCAGGTCAGTATCGATCACATCGTAGGGTGGGGCGATACAATCGGAGAGTGAGCCGATTTGGGCGATGTTGTAACGTAGGCCGCGGAGAGCGCGAATTTCTGGCATTGAGAGTCTCGTGTAAGAGAAAGAGCTAACTCGCAGGGATCTTAGCGGTTATTTGCAATTTGGGGAGGGAGCAGGGAATCGAGCCACTTTTCGATAGCTAACCAGGTTGGGAAGACCTCGGAGTTTTTCGGGGAGTCTGAGTTATTCGGGGAGTTGGAGTTATTCGGGGAGTCTGAGTTCGATTCGTAGAGGGAGCGGTGGGAGAGTAGTTTTTCACGTGCGAAGGTATGCAGTTCGGGTTCGAATTTTTCGACTGGTCCTGAATAGTTTTCTGCGAATTCGAGGATGTTGGGGATTTCGAGGTAGATATTGTTCAGTGCCATCGATTGGATGAAGGGCCATAGGGTCGAGGCGAGTGCCGGGTTTTTTGCGGACCAAGCCGCCCAAATGGAGTTTCCTTCGGGGGATTTTCGAGAGAGGGATTCGACGAGGAGTGCGGCTGGGTATTTTGGGGCGAGGTTTGAGTTGACGATTGCGGTGGGGTGCCAAGTATCCGATCCGTTTTGGCGAGTGAGATGTTTTAGGATTTCCAGTTCGGTGGTTGAGAAGGTCGGTCCAAGGGTCGTTGGTCCGAGTCTGGACATGGTGCCGGGGATTCTCAGGTATCTGAAGGAGCGGCTTTGGAAGGTATTTGGGGAGAATTCAGTTCCATTGATAGCACCGACGTAGAAAAAGCTCAGGAGACCGCACAGAGCGATGGCGAGTAAAAACAGGAGTCCTGCAAGAGGTTTTTGTTTTTTGGGGGGGGTGGGCGAAGGAGCCGGCATGGATCGATTTTTGGGTAGTAGCGGCGCGGCTTGGGGCTTTGATTCGTATGGCGTCGAGAGCGAGGAATAGTTTATCCCATGGGTATTGGGAATTGTTGGGGGTTTTTAGTGAATTCCTCGGGTTGATTTCCTGGGTTGATTTCCTGGGTTGATTTCCTGGGTTGATCGCAGAGTCTTATTGTGGATGGGGCTATTTTCGGTTGATCAAGGGGCGAAGTTGGATTGGGCGTGATTCTTGGATTGGAGGAATGAGCGATGGCATGGTGGAAATCCAGGGGCAAGGTAGGGGATGGCAGTAGGACAGTTGGTCAGGGTGGTGAACGTCGGGGTGGTGAACGTCAGGGGGAAGGCGAACTGGGGGAAGGCGAACTGGGGGTGGACCGCGAGCGGTTGATAGAGGCTTATTTGATGGTACACAGCGAGCCGGTGACGGTTCGTAAACTGATGGTAGCGTTGGGATTTGAGGATCCGACGGCGGTTCGAACGGCGGTTGCTGGGATGAACGAGCGTTACGATCGCTCGGGGCGAGCTTACCGGGTCGAGGAAGTCGCAGGCGGGCTGCAACTGCTTACTAGGAAACAGTTTGCATATTGGGTGCGGCGTCTGGAAGACGTGCCGGGCGAGCAGATGTTAAGTGTGGGGATGATGGAGACGTTGGCGATAATCGCGTATCGTCAGCCGGTGGTACGGGCGGAGGTCGAAGCGATTCGGGGGGTGGGGTGTGACGAGGTATTAAGGCAGTTGCTGCAGAGGAATTTGGTACGAATTGCGGGTCGTCAGGAGGAGTTAGGGCGTCCGTTCTTGTACGGTACTACCAGGGAGTTTTTGCAACTTTTTGGACTACAATCCTTGGATAATCTTCCACGCTTCCAAAAGATTATCGACGCGGAGGCCGACATTGCAAACAGGCTTCAGCGGTTACGAATCGAGGAGACTCCGGCGGGGTGATCTGGGATCACTCGATGGGGCTTCTGGGCGGTGCTGTTGGGGAAGTGGATTTAATTTTCGAAACCAGATATTGATTTCCTGGTGTTGGTGGCTAGATTGCCCGGACGGATTCGTTAGAACGATAACACCGGAAGCGAAGCGTATAGCCTCCGATCGATCGTGAAATCTCGACCAAGTAGACTCTAAAGAAGTAAGGGTGCCCACTGTGAAGAAGACGTTCGCTACCGCTACGTTGCGTGAGATCGGTTTTGGTGCGTCGGCCGATTGGTTCCAGACTGGTTTGATTGGAACCTCGATCGCCTCTCCGGTTGTCATGTCGGATGAAGAAGATGATTTTGAGGACGAAGACGAGTTCGAGGACGAAGAGGAGGAGGAAGGAGTAGACGAGGAAGAGGAAGAGGAAGAGTACGAGGAGGAGTACGAGGATGACGAGGAGGAAGAGTTCGAGGATGAAGAACTCGAGGATGACGAGGAGTTAGACGACGAGTGGGAGGAGGTCGAAGGGGATGAGGAGGAGGAAGAGGAAGAGGACGGTGAGGAAGACTGGGACGACGAAGAGGACGACTGGGATGACGACGAGGACTCCGAAGACGAAGATGACGATGATGATTGGGACTGATCCGGTCGTTGAATAAGCGGATTGATTGTTAACGAGAGAATCCAGAGTGATCCCCATGCTAAGATAGGCATGGGGATTTTTTTTCGGATGGATGATTGGGTTCTGAGAACAGCGGGTTGATGGGAATCGATCGATGCCGAATGCCACATGTTTTTTGATTGCGTACGCGTTGGTTTTGGTGTTTGAGATTGTTCGTTTATTGGTTGCCGATGAAGGCTGGCGAGGGGTGTGGGGTCGATTGTCGGTTGGTATGTTTGTGTTGGCTTGGGGGACGCACAGTTTATATTTGGTCGATTTGGGGATGCGTTCTGGGGGGGATGGAGAGTCGCGTCCGGTTTTTGCGACTTGGGAGGATTGGGGGATCCTAGCGGCTTGGATGCTCGCGTTGGTTTATGGTTTGATGTTGTGGCGGCGGGGTGACAAGCAGATTGGGTTGTTTTTGTTGCCATTGATTTTGGTTTTGGTTTCTTTAGCGGTGTTTTTTCCGGTGGGGAGCCCGATTGTTCGATCTGCTGCGAGTGTGTCGTTTTGGCGATTGGTTCATTCGATGGCGATGTTGATTGGGACGCTTTTGGTGTCGTTAGGTTTTGCTTCGGGGGTGATGTATTTGGTGCATGCTTGGAAGCTCAAGCAGCGTGGGAGGGTGTTTCGATCGTTTCGATTGCCTTCTTTGGAGTATTTGCAGTCGTTGGGTCGGCAGTGCACGTTGGGTAGTGCGGGTGCGATTGGATTTGGGGTGATATCTGGGGCGGTGATGAGTTGGACGCGCGATGGCGCGGTGGATTGGATGGATCGGGGGATACTGCTGACTTCGGGTATGTTTCTGTGGTTGTGTATTGCCGCGATCGCCCAGCGTGTTTCTTCGCATCGAGGCAGAGGGGAGTGGACTGCGGCGGTGAATTTGTTGTCGTTCGTAATTGTTGTATTAGCGATAGCGGCGGTGGTAACAGCTCCGCATGGTTCGACGAGTGTGGGAGGGAGTGGATCGGGAGGGCGAGAGGATGGGGGGGATCAAGCTGAGGCTGTTGAGCTTGAGTCTGGGGAGGTGGGGCGATGAAACTACGGATGTTGGGATGTAGTCATCATGCCACGCCATTGGAGGTGCGCGAGCAGGTCGCTTTTTCGCCTTCGCAGGTGGTTGAAGCTTTGGGAGTGCTCAAGGGGTTGTATCCGGATGGGGAATTGGTTTTGTTGAGTACTTGCAACCGAGTGGAGTTGTATGTTGGTGGCATGGAAGTTGAGGGGGTTCCCGAGATAGTCGAATTGGAGAGGTTTTTGTCGGACTTTCATGGGGTGGGAGTTCGAACGATTCAGACTTACTTTCAGGGGCGTGAGGATGAGTCGGCGATTGAGCATTTGTTTTCGGTGGCGAGCAGCATTGATTCATTGGTAGTGGGGGAGTCGCAGATATCGTCACAGGTGAGCAACGCTTATGAGACATCGAGATCGATGGGTTTTGCTGGGTCGGTGATGCATACATTATTTCAGCATGCGAATTTGGTTTCGAAGCGAGTAACTAACGAGACGGAGATACATCGACGTCGCATCAGCGTTCCGAGTGTTGCTGTCAGCGAGGTGGCTTCTGAGTTTTTCGAGCGGTTCGATGACAAGCGGGTGGTGGTCATCGGCAGTGGGGAGATGGGGGTCGATACGCTGGAGTATCTTATGGATGCGGGAGCGAAGAGTATCGACATAGTGAATCGTTCGTTGGAGCGAGCGGAAGCGGTTGCGCAGCGGTTTGGGGTGCGTGCGGCGGTATGGGACCAATTGGATTCTTTAATGGTGCAAGCGGACATGGTCGTCAGTACGACGGGGGCGACGGAGCCGATCATGACGGAGTCGCGATTTCGTGGCATTCACGCCAAGCGAACTCGGGGGAACTTATTGATTTTGGATTTAGCGGTTCCGCGAGATTTTGAAGCGGGGATAGGCAGGATACCGAGTGTGTATTTGTATTCTGTGGATGACTTGCAATCGGTATGTCAGCGTAATGAAGCTTTTCGCAGGCAGCAGTTTCCCAAAGCGCGACGGATTATTGAAGAAGAAGTACAGAGGTTGATTTCCGATTGGAATTTGCGAGCCTCAGGGGATACGATTCGCGCATTGCGAGCGCAAGCCGAGTTGATTCGGGACGCGGAGTTGCAGAGGTTATTTGGCAAGCAATCGATGCAGGGATTGGATCCGATGGTGCAGCAGGAGGTGCAGCAGACGCTTGATCGCGTGATCAATAAGTTATTGCATAGTCCATTGCAATCGTTGCGGGAGGCACCGCATGAAGCGCAGCGCGATTCGTTGGTCGATGCGCTGCGAAGGTTGTTTCAGTTAAAGTCTTAGTGGTAGGTTTAGGGTTTGACGATAACTTTCATCGCCCCTTTTTCGCCGGCGTAGAGTCGATCGAACCAGTTGGGAGCCTCATCCAGGCCGGTAGTAGCGGTGATCAGCGGTGCGACTTGGATGGCACCGGAAGCTAGTAGTTCGATGCATTGGGGTATTTCGCCGTTCGATGCGCAAGAGCCGTAAATGGATAGTTCTCTTGTGACGACGATTTGCAGGGGAAGTTCGACGGTTGGAGTAAGGTTTCCTACCAGGGTGATAGCACCACCTCGGCGCACGACATGGAAGCAGGTGCTTACCGGTTTATTGGCTCCGACGACTTCCATTGCGGCATCCGCGCCTCGTCCGCCGGTCCATTCGAGGACGAGTGCGATAGGGTCTTGAGATTTTGCATTGATGGTGTGGGTAGCGCCGAGGGTGCGTGCGAGGGCGAGTTTTTCGTCTTCGAGGTCCACAGCGATGATTTTGCTGAAGCCTGCGAGTTTTAGAGTTTGGATGCAGAGCAGCCCGATCATGCCCGAGCCGACGACAACGACGCTTCCGCCGAGGGTTTTGGGGGTGCGATTGGTGGCGTGGACGGCGATGGAGACTGCTTCGATCATTGCAGCGTGTTCGAAGGGGAGGGATTCTGGGATTTTGTAGAGGATGTTTACTGGAACCGTGACGAGTTCCGCGAACGCGCCTTGGCGTCGAAATTCATTGCAGGAGACTCCGAGGACTTGGCGGTTTTCGCAGAGGTTCATCGATCCGCTGCGGCAGAAGTGGCATTTTCCGCAGGAGACAGTTGAGTCGAAAGTCACACGATCACCGACGGCAAAACCTTTGACATTTTGTCCTACGGTGGCGATTACCCCTGCGGCTTCGTGTCCCATGACCAGGGGGGGGATACGGCGACCGGAGCTACCGTCGAAGCCGTGAATATCCGAGCCGCAGATACCGCAGGCTCGGACGCGGACGAGGACATCATCGGGACCGCAAGAGGGTTCTGGGAGGTCGACGACTTCGAGTTTCTTGACTTCTGTGAGCAAAAGAGCCTTCACGATTCGCTAGCCTTATCAAGGAGAATTTATTGGGTTGAACTTGTAGTTTGTCGGGGGGGAAGGTTGCGTGCGGGCTCTTTTTTATCAGGAATGGTCTGTAAATTCCTAGGCCGGTGCTGTAGTCTTTGGGGCGTCCCCGAGGTTGTTTTGTCCAAAATCATTGGATGGCGTTGCGGGGAATTGTAATCGATCGGTGAAAGGACACCATGCAAATGAAGCGTTGGAATCACTTTCCAGTAAGTGGGATGCGTGGCGGTGTGGCCGCAGCGTTAGTTGCTGTTGGCTTGTTGGTATCCCCTGGAAACATGTCGGCCCAAGAGGCTCCAAAAATCGTTGCTGCAGATCAAGGAAACAGTGGTTTGAAAGATCCAAAAAGTTATTCGCTCGGCTACCAAATTGGTAAGGACATGGCGGGCGCGGGGTTAGACTTGACGGATTTTGACACCAAGGAATTGCTGGAAGGTTTTTCCGATGGTTTGCTCAAGAAGTCCAAGCTTAGCGAAGAGCAGATAATGGCGGCATTCAAGACGTTGCAAGAGCGGATTCAATCGAAGATGATTGAAACTGGCCGCAAGAATCTTGAGAAGGCTAACGACTTCTTGAAGACCAACAAGGACAAGGAAGGTGTTCAAACAACCAAGTCTGGATTGCAATACTCGGTGTTGCAAGCAGGCAAGGGAAAGACACCGACGTTGACCAGTACAGTCAAGGTGCATTACGAGGGCAAGCTTCTCGATGGCACGGTGTTTGACAGTTCGATTGCTCGGAAGGAGCCTATTGAGTTTCCAGTCAATGGAGTGATAGCTGGCTGGACGGAAGCGTTGCAGCGAATGAAGGTTGGAGACAAGTGGAAGTTGTTCATTCCGCCGGGGTTGGCTTATGGTGAGCGTGGATCGCCACCGGACATCGGTCCGAATCAATTGCTTGTTTTCGAAGTCGAATTGTTGGATGTGAAATAGTTTTTCGAAGTGCCGATGACTTCGAACTTATCCACTTGCAATGGGCAGTGCTGCTTGGAGCGTGAAGTTTCGGGTAGACTGCCTATTGTTGTAGGGGATTGATGGATTTGGTTAGGTGGGTGTTGGTCGAGAGTTACGGTGGACCGAGGGATAGAATTGATGCTTGGTGTTCAGAGGGATTCGGGTGGGTCGGTGGAGTTGCTGGATCGGTTGCGAGCGCATGTCACTGACGGATTGAATTTCAGTCAATCGCATCTGCTTGCACATTGGGATCGGCTGTCGTCATCGCAGAGGGAGTCATTGGGTCAGGAGATCTTATCGATTGATTTTATTGCGTTGGAGCGCGAGGTGCTTGGAGGTGGTTTGGGGGGTGAATCGCAGGTGGATTGGGGTGAGGTTGCCCGGCGAGCAGAATCGCCGGAGGCGGTTCGATTAGCGACTGCGGAGGTAGAGCATTTGCGTCGTGCGGACGCAGAGGGAGGGGAAGCGATTGCGGCGGGGAAGGTCGCAATGATCTTGGTGGCGGGGGGGCAGGGGACGCGTTTGGGATTTGATCAACCCAAGGGAATGTTTCCGATTGGGCCGGTTTCTGGTCGCACATTATTTCAGATGCATGTCGATTCGTTGCGTGGTGCGATGCGAAGGTGTGGGGTTTCTATTCCGTTGTTGATCATGACGGGGCCATCTACAGATGGGCCGACGCGAGAATATTTTCAAGCGAATGGAAATCTGGGATTAGGGGCTGAGGAGCTGATTTTTTTCGAGCAGGGAACGATGCCTGCGATTGATGCGGAGAGTGGACGGGTTTTGATGGAGTCGAAGGGTGCGATTGCATTGAGTCCGGACGGTCACGGTGGGATACTTCGTGCTCTAGAGCAAAATGGGTTATTGGATTGGGCTCAGAGTCGAGGGATTGAGCAATTCTTTTACGCGCAGGTTGACAATCCGTTGGTCAGAGCCTGTGATCCTCGGTTGATTGGGTTGCATCGACTGGCGTGTTCTCAGGTCACGACGCAGGTGGTACCGAAACGATTTCCGACGGAGCGGGTTGGAAATGTAGTGAAGGTTGATGGCAAGACGCAGATTATCGAGTACAGCGATTTGCCGGAGGCTGTAGCATCGCAGAAGAACGAAGATGGCACGTTGAAGTTATGGGCGGGGAATATAGCCGTTCACGTATTTGACGTATCCTTTTTAAAGTCGTGTGTTGGTGCGCGGGATGCTTTGCCATTTCATCGGGCGAAAAAGGTTGTGCCTTATGTGGATGCGAGTGGGGAGATACAACAACCGACGGTGCCGAATGCGATCAAGTTGGAGCGATTTGTGTTTGATTTGTTGCCGGCAGCGGAGCGAACGTTGGTGGTGGAGGTGTTGCCAAGCGAGTCTTTTGCGCCAGTGAAGAATGCTACTGGGGCAGCGACTGACACGCCGGAGGCTTCGCGTCAGGCGATCAGTGCGTTGCATCAGGGGTGGTTACAGGGGGCGGGGGTAGAGATTCAGAGCGGGGTGCAGGTCGAGATTCATCCGATGTGGGCTTGGGATGCCGCAGAAGTTCTTGAGCGAATTTCTGAGCCTGTTGTATTGAAGACCGACACGTATTTTGCTTGAGTCGTTGCCAATTCGATCGAGACTTTTTTGCGAGACGATTTAGCACTCTGGGGTGGATTGGTTAACGAACTTTGTTTATTTGGTGATGGATCGATAGACATATAGAGAAGAAGTTAGAGAAACGATGACCCTTCATGCAGTGATCATGGCCGGTGGATCAGGAACTCGTTTTTGGCCAGCGAGTCGGCAGGAGACACCCAAGCAGTTATTGCGGATGGGCGGACCGAGATCGATGTTGCAAACGACATATGATCGGCTGCAGGGGTTGGTGTCGAGTCAGCATGTTTTGGTGGCGACGAATAGTCAATTGGTTGGATCGGTGACCAAACAGTTGCCGGACTTGCCGATTGAGCACATCATCGGCGAGCCGTTCAAGCGGGACACAGCCCCGTGTATTGGGGTGGCGGCATCATTGGTGATGGCTGCGGATCCGGAGGGGGTGATGGCGGTGATGCCGTCGGACCATGTGATTGAACCGAGGTCAGAGTTTCATCGGGCGATTCAAGCAGGGGTGCGGTTAATTGACCAAGATCCCGAGCGAATTGTTACGTTTGGGATTCGGCCAACGTATGCGGCGGAGTCTTTTGGGTACATTCAGCGGGGTGAGGGGATAGATGCGGGGCTGGGGATTAGTGCTTTTGGCGTAGAGCGATTTCGGGAGAAGCCCAGTCGGGACAAGGCGCAGGAGTATTTGGACGCGGGCACTTTTTACTGGAATGCTGGGATATTTCTGTGGAAGGCGCGGACGATTCTTCAGGCTATCCAAGAGTATGAGCCCCAGATGTACGAACACATTGAAGGGATATCCAAAGCGATTGGCACACCGGATTTTCAACGGGTGTTTTCCGAGCGTTTCGAGGCGATTAAGGGAAAATCAATCGACTTTGCGGTCATGGAGCGGCACCCTAAGGTTGCGGTGATTGAGGCACCTTTTCACTGGGATGACGTTGGTAGTTGGCAAGCGATTTCTCGATTGATTGAGCCGGACGAGCACGGAAATGCGGTCGAAGGTCCATTTTTGGGGATCGATTCGAAGAACATGATTATTCGTTCCGAGGCAGATCATTTGGTGGTGACCATCGGGATGGAGGAGACGATTGTGGTCCACACGAAAGATGCGACATTGGTTGCGCCGAAGCGAGAGGAGGAGCGTGTTCGGGAGGTGGTCAAGCAATTGCAGGAGTTGGGGCTCAGCGAGTACTTGTAAGGGGGATTTGGTGGCGAACCTAGAATTGCGAGGTTGATCCGGCACTAGGCTGGTCTATATTGATGAATAAGTGAGATTGTTGAATAAGTGGGTTCGATCGTGCCGAAAACTCTACGACGTGGGAGTGGGTGCGGGCGTGTGGGTCATTGGAAGTGCTCGCTGTTCGGGCTGGGAGGTTAGGTGTGACAGATATCGATGTCGCCGGGATTGCATCCCATGAAATCCTCAATCGCTTGCCGGAGGGCATTGCAGTCCTTTCGCCATCGTTGGTGATTGTTTGGTCGAACCAGTGTTTCAACGAGTGGTTCGGTGGAGTGGATCGGACGGGCCAGGATTTTTATTCAGCTTTGGGGCATCCGGAGGTACAGGGTGGGGTAGGCTGTCCGATGGAGAGTTGTCTTCGTCGACCCGTGCGATGTACCGCAACGCTCAAAACGGATCCGACGGCATTGAGTGCGACGGGTTCTTATTATCAAGTGCAAGCGGTGGCTTTGGGGCAGGTTGGTGAATCGAAGTTAGCGGGTGGGGTGACGCCGAGCGGGATGAGTTCTGCGGTTTTAGGTGTGAACGCAAAGATTGTGGTTACGATCCGTGACATCACCGAGGAGATGTTACAGGAGCAAAAGTTAGCGGCGATTCACCAGGCTGGTGCGAAGTTAACGGACTTGAAGCCGGATGAGATTTTTGCGATGGATGTTGAGCAGCGAATCGAGTTGCTCAAGGACAACATACGACACTACACGGAAGACTTGCTCAACATCGAAGTCATTGAGATTCGGCTATTGGAGCAGTCGACTGGGAATTTGATTCCCTTGTTATCGGTTGGGATAGATCAAGCTGCAGCGGATCGTCGGTTGATGGCAAGTCCATCTGGGAATGGGGTGACGGGGTATGTGGCGGCTAACGCGGTAAGTTATTTGTGTCGGGACACGGCGACAGATCCGATGTACTTAGAGGCTTTTAAGGGAGCGAGAAGTTCACTGACGGTTCCGATACTTTTGCATGACGAAGTGATTGGAACGATCAATGTCGAGAGTCCGAAGTTAGCTGCGTTCTCGGAAAGCGATCAGCAGTTTTTGGAGATTTTTGCTCGGGATGTGGCTGTAGCGCTCAATACTCTTGAATTGCTTGTGGCACAGCGATCGAATGCCGCGCAGCAGAGTTGCGAAGCGATCCATGCGGCGATTGCGTTACCGTTGGATGATCTGTTATTGGACTCGGTCTTTTTGATGGAGAAGTATATCGGTCATGATTCCGAGACAGTGACCCGACTGCGAAGTGTGCTGACGAAGGCTCGGAGTATCAAGAAGTCGATTCAGACGATCGGTTTAACGTTAGCGCAGCAGGATGTGGCGAACAATCAAGAGTTGACCGAGCATTCTGCGAAGCTCAGCGGGCGAAGGATTTTGGTAGTAGATCCCGACGAGAATGTACGCAACGATGCTCATGCTTTACTAGAACGCTATGGATGTGTGGTGGAGACGGCGCATTGTGGTGATCAGGCCGTATCGATGGTCCGCAGCACAGATGAGAAATACGATGTAATTTTGTCGGATATCAAATTACCCGACTACTCGGGCTACCAGTTGATGTTGCGGTTGCAAAAATTAATGCCGCATGTGCCGATCGCATTAATGACAGGATTTGGATACGACCCAGGACATTCGATCGTAAAAGCGCGACAAGCTGGATTGCACCGCAAAGCGATTTTATACAAACCTTTCCACCTTGATCAGTTGTTGAGTGTCACTGAGATGTTGATTGAAGAGACCCCTTCCGAACCCCCACCTGAACCGACCTGAGTCTTCGACGCGTGCTTTTTATCGCCTAGATCTTCTGACGAAGGTTTTGATTTTGTTGCTCTTTGTTCGATTGTTATTGCTGGTCGCATTTGTTCTGGGTCACATTGGTTTTTGGGTGACTCTTTACAATCGTATTAATGCGACTGGTTTTCAACGGATGAAGATCAAGCTGATAGAAAAGGGGATTGTACTGACCTGTTTCGCGATCCCAGTTTTATTGGTCTTGGCAGATTCGCATTGGCATCATTCGGAAGCTTGGCGAATCGATCATACGATTCGAGATTATCTACTAGTGGGTTCCTTGGCGCACGTCTCGTCATGGACTTTGGCTTATGTGTGTTTTGCGATCGGATGTTTTCTGGTGCAAGGGCCTGTATGGCTGATGATGCGTCCTGTATTTCAGGAAGCGAGGGGAAGTTACAGCGTTGAGCAGACGCATGTGGAGAAGCATCTGCATCTCAGGAATCCCGAATGGGAGCTGGGCAAGAAGTCGAAGCGAGGGCTGTTGGTTCCCGGGAATGAGATATTGAGTTTGGAAGCGAACACGAAGGTGTTGTGGCTCGAGGACTTGCCAGAGGCGTTCGAGGGGTTACGGATCGGGCATTTTTCTGACATCCATCTGACGGGGGAACTTCCAGGCCCTTATTACCGCCAGGCAGTTCAGTGGTTGGTCAGTCAGCAGATTGAGTTGTTGTGTCTTTCAGGGGATTTAATTGATGAGCCGGAGTGTTTAGAGACGTTGGTGGAGATTTTTACTGGATTACCTGAGGAGTTGAGCAAGGTATTTGTGCTGGGGAACCACGATCGGGCTTGCGGGATGGCCGAAGAGATTCGCGAGACGATGAGTCAGTTGGGGTGGCAAGATGTCGGGGTGCGGGATCGGAGATTGTCGCTTGCACGCGGTAGCGTGTTAGTTCTTGGTAATGAAATGCCTTGGTTTAGACGCAATTTTGAGGAAAAGAGCGGAGAGAATGGTGGTCAGGGCATTGAGTTAGCGGAAGGCGTGGATAGGGCATCTAATGACTTGCGGATTGCCGTATCGCATTCGCCGGACCAATGGAAATGGGGAAAGAGGGTAGGTGCGAATTTGTTATTGTGCGGTCATACCCATGGTGGGCAGGTTCGATTCCCTTGGGTTGGGCCGATCATAGCACCGAGTCACTATGGGAGCCGGTTTGCTTCTGGCGTTTTTTGTTTTCACCCGATGTTGATGCATGTGAGTCGAGGGATTTCCGGGGTACATCCGTTGCGTTTAGGTTGTTTGCCGGAGGTGAGTGTTCTGGAGTTGCGGAAGAAAAAAAGGGTGTAAGAGAAGTTTTGGGGAAAGTGAGCTAAAAAGTTGCAAGTCCTGTTTGCGAATTCGTGTAGAGAGGATTTTTCGCATCTTCACTTTGGAGCGTTTGAGCGTTAGACTCTACCCTTCATTTAACCCCGAAAAGAGCAATGGTATCTGCGGAAAAACCCGAGGAAGAGCTCAATCAAGATCAAGGATTGAGCATGCAAGCGAAGATCGAACTCTGCCAGGAGCGGATCGGTTATCGCTTTACCGATCCGAGTTTGGTTGCATCAGCACTTACGCATGCGAGTGTGGCGAGCAGTCGAACACATTCGAATGAGCGGATGGAGTTTTTGGGGGATGCGATCTTGGGAATGGTGGTTTGTGAGCACGTATTCCGTACTTATCCGGAGTATCTAGAGGGAGACTTGACAAAGATTAAGTCGATCGTTGTATCGCGTCGAGTGTGTGCGAAGATTTCTAAGGCGTTGGGGTTGGAAGAGTGTTTGGTGGTAGGTCGTGGGATGATGCGGCATGGGATGCCGCGTTCGCTATTGAGCGATGTGTTTGAAGCGTTGGTGGCGGCAGTATTTCTTGATGGTGGTTTGGATCGAGTCAGGCCTTTTATTCTGCAGCATTTGGAGACAGAGATTCGGTTAGCAGCCGAGGGGCACAGCGGTGGGAATTACAAATCGATGCTGCAGCAGTTAGCACAAGGTAGTTTGAAAGGGACACCGGTATATCGGTTGGTAGGAGAGAGTGGCCCGGATCACAGTAAGTATTTTGAGGTGGCTGCAGAAATTTCTGGCCGCCGTTTCACGTCGGCTTGGGGCCGCAACAAGAAAGAAGCCGAGCAACGTGCGGCTGGCAATGCATTGGCGGAGCTTCGGGGTGAGGAAGCTCCTTATGCATCGAATAGTTTTTTGAATCTGCAGCAGCGCCAGCAGGAATCAGATTGATTCGTTAGCTCGGTTGTTACTTCTTTTTAGGTAACTCCAAAGGGATCAGGTGGATTTCCCGAATGTCGACGACTGCGGCAGCAGCTTTCTTTTGGGGTTTTACCCTCAGATTGGCTGAGCCTGCAGTGAGTTTCAGATCGTCTAGTTGTTCGATAACGATGTTCTGAAAGTGTCCGGTATCTCGAACGGTCCAAGGAACGGTTTGGACTTGTGAGTTGTTTTCTATTTCAACGTTCACGAGCGAACCGCCGTTACCGGCTCCGCATCCACAGTGGATTTCCAATCGGTAGGTGCCATCGGCGGGGATCGTGGTATTCCATTCGACCCAGTCGTCTACTTCTGTCCAGTAGCCAACAACATTCTTGTACGTTTCAGGTTCATAGCGAATCCGCTTACCATGTGGGCTTGATTCCGCAGCCGTGAGTATGATTCCAGAAGGAGTGTTTTTTAGGAGAGTTGGAGTACCTGCGATGGCTTCGTTCAGCTGGTCACGCCAATCTTTCCATTCTTTCCCGATGTCGGATGCTTTGAGGTGTTGGCCACGGAGAGTCGATGAATTGCGAGAAGAGTAGATGGCAAGGTTTAGTTCTGGGTTTACGGATGGGTTTGGAGTGCATTCCTGTGCTGCAACGGAACGTTTCCAGTTTTCGAGAGCTTGGTGCATCGATTGGGCGATTTGTGGATTGTCTTTGGCCAAGTTATTGGCTTCGGAGGGATCTTGTTCGAGATCGAAGAGTTCACCGGATTGGTTTTCATAGTCTTCGATCCATTTCCATTTTCCTTTGCGGACAGCACCCGCTGGTTTGCTTCCTTGATTGGTGTAATGGGGGAAGTGCCAGTAGAAGGATCGATCTGAACTTGTGTTTGTTTGGTTTTGCTCGTTGGCTTTTGATTTCCAGGTTGAGAGTTGTGAGACACCATCGACTGGGCCGACGCTACGAGCGACTTCAATCCCTGCGGATTCTAGGAGAGACGGCATGACATCCATCAGCGAAACTGGAGCGTCCAGGCGTTGGTTGGGGGCAATTTCTTTGGGCCATCGCACGATGAGGGGAACTCGTAGACCACCTTCATAGAGATATCCTTTGCCAGCGCGGAAAGGTCCATTATGAGTTACGGGATCGGGATGGAGTTCCGGGACGTGCAAGCCACCGTTGTCGCTAGTGAAGATCACGATGGTGTTGTCGGCTTGAGGAGAGGCTTCGATGGCTTGGAGAAGTTTTCCGATCGACTCATCGAGGGCTTCAATAGTTGCAGCGTAAAGTGGATTCCAGGCGGAGGAGTTTGCGTCGATACGATCTTTGCGTTCGTTGAGAGTGATGTGCGGGGAATGGTGGGGTACGTAGCAAAAATAGGGCTTTGTGGACTGTGGATTTTCGCCGTTGGAATTGGTTTTGATGAATTCGATGGCTTTTTCGGTGATGAGGAACTCGTTTTTGCCGCCAGTGGTGTTTGGGTCACCGTTTCCTGGTGGTTCGAAGGCGATATCGAATCCTTGTTTTAGTGGTGCGGAAGCTCCGCCACCGAGGTGCCATTTTCCGAAGATACCGGTGGCATAACCGGCGCGCTGAAGTACTTCGGCAATGGTTTGAGTGCTAGGGATCAGAGCAGGTTCAATTTTTGGGTGCCGCAATCGTTGGCTTGGAGCATCTGCTCGACCAGGCAGGTAACTTGTCAGATGCAAGCGTGCGGGGGATTTGCTTGTGAGCAACGCAGCTCGGGAGGCCGAGCATATGGAGAGGCCGCAATAGGCACTTGTGTAGTGAAGGCCTTGAGAAGCGAGTCGATCGAGATTTGGAGTGTGATGATCGGCCCGTCCATAGCAACCGAGGTCATAGATTCCGAGGTCATCGGCAAGTATCAGAACGATATTCGGCGGTGTAGGATTCTGACTCGGCTCGTTCGCTTGTGCCAGAGATGACACTGGCAATTGGAACAGCTCTAAGAAAGGAGTTGCGAAGAGGAGTGCAACGAGTGAAAGGAAGCGGTGTGTGTGTTTGTGTTTGAAGGCTGAGATGTGGTTAGGGATGTACCGGAGCATGGAGAGTGGGATCCTGATGGGGGGAACCGATCCTGATGATGGGAACCGGGGGGGAGTCAAAGCGTTGTCCAATGATAGCAAATCATATTGGAGCTTGGGGTGGGAGATTGAGGTTGCTTTTAGAGAATGAAGTTGGGGGAAAGGGAGAAAATGGGTGTGGACTGGGTTTTGGTTTCAATTCAGAGGACTTCGAGTCCGATGGTAACTCTACGACGTTTTGTCTGGAATGCGGTGTTGTTGTTCGAATTGGAAGTCATTCTGTTTATGCTCACTGAAACATCTACCTCGTTGGAAGTTCAGACAGCAGCTCAAAACGGGGCCGTGTTATCGGGACCCTGCAGCGGTGGTGCTTGTGGTTCGGTAGCTTCCGGGGTGGAGCGGGATGAAGGTGGGGAGAAGGTATCGGTAGTTGGAAGGTCTGTGGTACGTGTTGCGTTGAGGCCGCGTGGTGGGGATTCACTGCGTTTTTTATTGCGTCATCTCGCGACGCAGCAGGTGGTTTATCAGGACGAGTGTTCGCGTGGTGGGTGTGAACGAAAAGAATCTGAGCCATCGGATGCCGGGAGGTAGGGATGATTTGGCGACGAGGACTCTTGCTAGTAGCAGTGCTTGGGATAGTAGCTGGCGGGGTTACGTACGCGAAACGTAAGAGTTTGTTTGCTTCTTGGTTGAATAGTTTTGGCAAGACGCAGATTGGTGATACGTATCTTGGGTTTGTGCCTGGCGATAAACCGGATTTGTTTGAGGTGTCGCTTCAGGAGTCTCGAGTGGACTTCGGACCCGTGCGATTGATGCGCACTGATGAGGATGGGTTGTATGCACACAAGCCGATTGAGATAGAGCATATTAGTGCGGAGGTTGATCCGGTAAGTTTGTTCGATTCTTCGTTACGAGTCCGTGCGGTGCGTGCGCGCGGTGTGCGTTTACCGTGGCTGCCTCCTGAACGGGTGCGATGGTCGTTGCCAGAGTATCCGGTTAGTATTCCATCTCGCAGTATGAACGACACTCGCGGGTGGGTTGAGGGAATGGTGGATGATTCTTTGCGAGCGATTGCGAGTGAATCGGAAGCCTGTATTGCTGCGATTGATGTGATAGAAGAACGATATCTAGGATTGCGGGAGCGTCTGGAGAATCTCCGTAGCGCAGGGGCCTTGGGGGATCGGCAAGTCCTTATGGGAATGACCCGAGAGTATCACGCATTGAATCAGAAGTTAGCCGAGAGTCGGATTCAATGGAGAGAGGGTGCAAGGGCGAGGCAGCACAAATGGAACGATTTACAAGTTCAGTTGGTGGAGCGATTGAGGACGAAGGTTGCCGGTGAAGTACCAGAGCTTGATGTAGAGGTACGTGCGGAGGCAGCACGGTATTCCGAGCGACTTCAGGGGGTGGTGCTTCCGTTTTGTAATGCGATTGCCCAGTGGATATCTCAGACCGGGGGCAAGGGAGGAGAGGATGGGGGTAAGGGGTGGCAAATTGTGCGAGGAGCATATCAAGGAACATTGATCTCAATGCTCGATGGAGTTACGGAGACACCATTTGAGTGCAGTGCTACCGATCGTGGTGATGGTGGTCGCAGGACGATTTGGAGATTTGAGTTGCCCGAAGCTCAGGGTGTGTTAACGATACGCGCGGATTGGGCTGGGCAAAGCTCGGGTGAAGGGCAGGTAGGATCGGCCGGTTGGAGTATGGACTGTCTGTGGCAGCGTTCACCTGCAGCGGTGTTTGAATCGGGTAGGCAATCCGAGGAGACGGAAGTCCTCAGTGGTCGGACGGTGCGAATGCAGGTGTTTCAAGAAGGTGGTGAGTGTCGTTTACGAGTCAGTGCACCTTGGAATCGAGGTATTGGTGGTGAAAACAGGCTCGTATCAACTGGGGGAGTGTCGCAGGGGCAGGGTGGTGTATTGGAGTTCGATTGCAAGGCTCGCGATGGTGGCGGGTTGGTACAGAAGACAGTGTTGATTTCTACGGAGTCGATAGTTGTTGAGCCTCGTAGTTTATTTGAAGTAGAAAATCGGTTGGAGTCGCGCAAGCGACAGTGGGTTCGCGATGAGCAGTCGCGGTTGGAGTTGATTCTTTCTGAGTATCTCGCGATGGGGACGAATCGAGAGGTGAGTCGTTGGGCGACCGTATCAGCATCACAGACGGAGCGACTTCGGGGCTTGGAACAAGGTCTTGCATGTTGGGCGGAGGCTTGGGATTCGGCGATTGCATTACCTCAGTATCGAGTTGGAAATCGGTTGGTCGGGCATCCCGATCGATAAACGCGAAGTGCAGTGAGCAATAGCCAAAGCTGCGTTGGCAGTTTGCGATGGAATTACTTATTGCTTTGATAGAGAGTCACACGTTGATTGTGGCGAAGTTTTTCTGGTGGGTAGAGGACGACTTGCTCACCCGCTTGTAGGCCAGCTGTGATTTCGGTGTAGTCGCGGTTTTTGAGACCAATGGAGACTTCTACACGTTCAACGGTTGCGGTTTGAAGTTGGTGTGGTCGATAACGGTAGACGAACCAAGTATTTCCTTGTCGTTCTAGGGCAGAGGTAGGGATGAAGATTGCTTTTGGGTCGCTTGTATCGACAACGATTCGAGCTTCGACGCGGAATCCATCTCCAAGTTCTTTGCGTTCATCCCAGGGTTGATCGATATCGATCAGCACATTGACACGTTTTTCTTCTACACCGAGCGCGGAGATTTTTAGGAATGCGGAAGGTTCGATTCGTCGTACGTGTCCTGATAGTGTTTTAGTGCTACCCCAACGTTCGATCCAAACGGGGTTTCCTGGTCGAATGGAAACGGCGGCTGAGGATAGCACATCGATTTGGATTTCGATTTCGCGAGGGTCGCCAATTTCGAGCAGTGGGGTACCTGGAGTTACAAAGCCGGCGTCTTCGCGGAAGACTTTCAGGACGGTACCGTTGATAGGTGAGAGTATTTCTAGGGGGTGCGACTCAGCGTTGGATTGGTTGGCTTGTAGGGCAGCCAGAGCGATGCTTTGTTCGTGCTGCGCGATATTGCGAAGAAACTTAGCTGCTTTTTGCTCGGAGATGGCGGTTCGGTAGCGGTGTTCTGCTTGGTCAAATTCCGCGCTGGATATCGAATGGGCATCAAAGAGAGTTTTGGTTCTTTCGAATTGATGTTGAGCCAGTTCGAGGGCTTCGGAGGCCATTGCTATACCTTCTTCGGCGCGGTCAACGGCGGCTTGGGTTGCTTTCACGCGCGCTTCGGCTTCTTGTTTGGCGCGTGCATCGAGCAGTGAGGGGTTGGTCGGTTCGAGGATGGCGAGGCGAGAGGTGTTTTGCGAGACGGAGTCGCCTGGATGAAGTTCAATACGGACAAGGTTTGCAGAGATAGGGGCGGTGATGGTGTATCGTTCTCGAATGCGCGACTGTCCATCATCATCGATTGTTTTTGCGATACTGCCTATTTCGACGAGACCGACTTCGACGGGGACAGGGGTGGGTTGGAGACCGAACCAAGCGAGCGAGAGAATCAGTGCGCCGAGAAGTGTTACAGCAAATATTTTTGTCCAGGAGCGGTGGGCGGATGGACCACTGAGCATCGCTGGATTGGTTGTACTTGGATTCATGGGGTTAGGCACGCGAGGATCCCTTTGGTTCATTCCCTTACCTTGAGTACGGAGACGATATTGAGTTGAGTTGCCATGCGAGCGACTAAGCCACAGCATAGGGCGGTAGCAAGGGCGACGACGCTCAGCGTATAGGCGATGGTGCGGGGATCGATCACTAGTGGCAAGCGGTGGCTATCGGAGTCTAGAGCGGAGATCATTCCGTATGCAAAAGTATATCCCAGGGGAATACCGATCGGGATAGCCAAGAGAGTGATCGCGAGAAGTTCCAGAAGTAGAATCCATAGGACTTCGTTTTTCCGGTAGCCGAGTACACGTAGGGTAGCGAGATCTCGGGCGCGTTCGCTGAAGGTGATCAGAGCGGAGTTGTAGGCGACACCGAGCATGATTAGGGCGGCGAAGATGGCATTGACGAACCGCATCCAACCGGTGCTTTTTCCGAGTAAGTCACGGAAATTCGCAAGGGTAGCTTGACGATTTAGTGCACCGCACACGAAAGGTGAGTCTTTAATTTTCTGGTAGACTTGGTTTTGGTAGTGTGGATCGATCGTCAGATGCACGCCTGAGGCTCGATCTCCTTCACGCAAGAGTTTATGGAGTGAGACGCGATCGATGAAAGCAGCGGGGCCGGTGTAATTTTCGAAGACTTGATCGACGGCAAGCGAGAATCTGCGTTGTTCTCCTTCGAGGACTTGAACATCGATACGATCTCCACGTCGAACGTCCAGTTTTTCCGCCAGTTTAGAGGTGATGATCAAGCCGTTGGTAGTATTTGTGAGATAGGCGACATTATTTTGGTCTAGCAATTTGAGCAATTGCGAATCGGGATCGAGTCCGAGCAGGGCTAATCGTTCACGGGATGTGCGGTATTGAAACTCTACAGGTATACTTCGAAAGGCTTCGACACGTTGAACGCCAGTCCATTGGCTAACTTCATGGATTGCAGAAATGGAGCGAGCTTCATCGAATGCGAGTTGAAAGTCGAAGTGTTGGGATTGCGAGAATTGATGATCGAGGACTCGGTCGATAGTAGCTTCGAAGAAGGAACTGAGGATAAGTAGAGCGATGCCGAGAGAAACACCTAAGATTGAGAGGGATGTTAGCCAAGGGTTTGAAAGAGCTCGTAGAAGGACTAATCGCAGCGTAGGTGAGAGAGCGGCAGAAAGTTTGGACGATTGAGTCCAGCTTGCTAACCATCGAGTGCTAGTTGATGGAAGGGCACCGGAGTGCATGGCTAGGGCGGGTGGAATCTTCATGATTTGTCTAAGACCAGACCAAGCGCCGAGGGTGGCGACAATCGCTCCGAGTGAAACGGCGAGGATCCACTGCCAGCCGAACGGGAGGTGAAAGACTTCTGGGAAGCGAAAGAAAGCTTTATAGAGTTCGGATAGCCAGCGGGCGAGTTGAAGTCCCATCAGGGTGCCGAGTAGAACACCCGCAGCGATCCACACCGAAACGACTTGAAGTACATCCCAAGTGATTTCTGAGGTCCGATACCCGAATGCGCGCAGTGTGGCGATTCGCTCACGCTGTTGCATGATCCAGCGACTGAAGACCATGTGGATCAAGAAGACAGTAACACTTAGGAAGATGGCTGGCGCGAGGATCGCCATCGTGCGTAGTTCATTGAGTTCGTCGCGGACTCTTGCATGGGATTCTTGGTCATCGCGATGGATTGAGCCGGTGCCGCCGTAGGGTGCGAGTAATTGGTCGATTTGGGATTGTATCTTGTAGCGATCCGATTCGTTTTCAAGTTCTACGGCGAGGTGATTCCAAGCACCTTCCATATTCCAAGCAGCTTCAAGGTTTTCTCGAGGTATCCAGAGTATTCCGTAGAGGCGATTGTCGGAGAGCAGTAAGCCAGGTTGAACCACGTAGATAGAGTCGGGGGAGAGGCCGATACCGACAATTTCGATTGCTTGCTGTTTACCACCGAGGTTTGCGAGGAGTGTATCGCCGATTTGCAATTGGTGGGCTTGGGCAAATAGTTCGCTAACGACTGCTTCGGTGAGTGATCCGACACGTGGTAGTCTGCCTTGTCTTAGATAAAGGTCATCGAGTTCCTGATGAAATTCGTGATCTTTGTTTTTTTCTTGGTCGGAGGAGTGTGATGTGGGGGAGAAACGAGGTGTATCGATGGAGACGAGTCGTGCGGTGATCGGTTCGGGTGAGTTGGGGAAGTCCAAGATGGCTTGTCGTACGATTCGTCCGGAGGCGCGAGTTATACCCGGTAGATCACGGATTTGTTCGAGGAGTGCATCTGGAGCGCGAACGAGAGAGGCCCAGATGTGAGCAAATCGATAATGCGAATAGTAGTGATCGCGACTAGCTTCCAACGATCGAATAGTCGTAGTGGACATGATTAAGGTTGAGATTCCGCAAGCGAGCAAAGCAACGATAGCGATACCTTGTTTCCATAGTCGTATAAGATCTGATAGGAGCAACCGAAGGCGAGCTGACATCATGGAGCGTTGCTGGAGTTAAGTAGGTGTGTTGCTACCATTGCAAAGAGGAGGCGGGTTGGGGACTGTTGTTTTCACGAATTTCCGCGATTCTTCCATCGGAGAGCTGGATGATTCGATCGGCCATTGAAGCTATGGCAGCGTTATGGGTTATGATGACGACCAATGTACCGAGGTCGCGGTGAATCCGCGCGATTGCCTCTAGAACGATTGCACCGGTTTTTACATCAAGAGCACCAGTAGGTTCATCACAGAGGAGCACCGATGGTCGTTTACCGATAGCTCGAGCGATGGCCACTCGTTGTTGTTCACCCCCTGAGAGTTGTGCGGGGTAGTGAAGGGACCGGTTTTCAAGACCTACTAAACGGAGGGCTTCTATCGGTGTCATTGGAGATTGAGCTATTTCGGTGACGAGTCGTACGTTATCCAGTGCGGTAAGACCGGAGATGAGGTTGTAGAACTGGAATACAAAACCGACATGTTGACGACGAAATTCAGTAAGTGCTATCTCATTAGAGTCTGAAAGGTTCCAATCCATAAAATGAAGGGTTCCTTCGGAGGGGACATCTAGACCTCCGAGGATGTTGAGGAGAGTGGATTTTCCGCTCCCTGATGCGCCGAGAATGACAACAAATTCGCCTGGGTAGAGTTCTAGGTCGATACCTCGAAGGGCATGAACGGTGACATCCCCCATGGGGTACCACTTGCTGATTTGGTTAGCTCGGAACAGAGGATGGTTTTCGCGACTCATCCTGTTCATCTTAATCTAATCAACAAGAGAGATGTGATAACACCATCTCAAAGTAGTTGGTTTCTCGATTGGGTCTTGCGGGATGGATTGCGGAAGAACTTGGAGTTGAGACTTCAAAGGGTCCCAAGTAACGATACCGATCGTAGCGTGCAAATGGACGGTTAGCGAGTTACCGTTTTTGGTATTCCATTTAGCGGTCCATCCATCTGGATTGTTTGCTGTGTGAACGAGTGAAATTTCGTTGTGTAGGGAAGTTTGCGATGGTTGGTGAAGAACTTTATAGGTGCAGCCGAGGAATGGTGTATGTCGTGTGATACGGCAAGCGAAGTCGAGTTCAATCGAGTTGGGAGCTTCGCAGCATCGGGCGGCGAGGGACCAATGGCCATGTCCTGATAGTCCTACGCCGAGCGCGACATCCTGTTGATTTGGTCCGAGAGGTTCAAATACAACTTGTTGTAGAGGTGGGTCACTTGGCCAGTGAGCGAGTGGATCGAGTGCATGTGACTCAAGCAGAAGGAGGTAAGAGGATCCGCTTGGAACACAGAATCGGTGGGCGAACCGATCCCCTTGCTTATTGAACTCCAGGAGTAAAGGAGAGTAGTTGTTTGGATTCGCATTGAGCTGAGGGGTGTTCGCTCCGCAGCGCAGCGTAAGTGAAGAAGGCATTATTTAGTTTCCTGCCACGGGGCCGTGGCAGTCGAATCCTGCTGTTTGTTTGAAGTTCGGATTCTGTACTTGTGTTTGGTGGGAGTGTTCGTTTGGAGTTGGGCACAGATCGATTTCTGTATGAGTGACGATACTCATCATAAATCGATTCGCAGCACGGAGCATTTCCGTATCGAGAGAACCTTCTTCGGTGGGTTTCGTCTTGGTCTGCATCGAGGGGGAGTCAAACCGCATGAAGCGATAGTTTAGATGTGCGCGATGTGTCAGTTGCATCATTTCGATGACTTGATCGACATCGCAGAGTTTTGAGTCTGCGCTATGCATGGCGAGGACGGGAAGATTGCGAGCGAGTTTCCAATGGGTGAGCGCACGTTTGTGACTTGGAAAGGGGCTGTTGCAAGCGAATGCACCGGCAAAGCTTTGTGGATTTCGTAGAGCGATCCATTGTGCGAGGGTACCGCCGTGGCCGAAACCAGCGAGGAAGATGTTTTCGGAGTTGATATTTAGGGAAGCGGTGATTTGTTCGATCGCTTGGAATGCACACTCTTCAACTAGGGCGTATTCGGCGAGGGTGTTTCCCCAGCGGTAGAGACGTTTGTTACGTGTCGAGGGGCGAGTTCCGCGAAGTGCGAGTGCGACATAATTTCTTAGGCTAAGGCTGGGCATTAGCGAATCGAGTTCGGCTTCGCTGCTATATTCGCTGTGGAGCCAGAGAACGAGTGGGTAGGCGTAGCGTGATTCGTAGTGTTCAGGGATAAATAGGCGGTAAGGGAAGTCCAGTTGTGGAGGGGGATTTTGAAGTGGGCTGGTTGGTGCGTTTGGTGTGGAATCGTCGAGGTGCAGGTTGTTTCGACGCGAGGAGGTGTGATGGTTGCGGGTTGGCAGGTAGTTGTTTAGACGGTTCATACCTGGAAATCCTTCGACGAGCGGCATTTTTGTTGCGAGGAAGATCGCGGGAAGCGATTTGTAGGGGGAATGCTTAGGTTGCGTCAATCCCACCGAGAGGTCTACGGTCTTTTCGCACTGGTCATTTCGTGGAAAGATCCTACACTCGCATGAAGCTGGCAGTGGTTGCTAGCATAAGAATAAAGCGATTTTTTGGGGGAAGTAATCAGATGCCGACGCATGGGTTTCGGGTGGAATCGAACGTGTGTGGGCGGAGGTGTCCGAAAGGGTTTACCTTGGTGGAACTGTTAGTGGTTATCTCGATTATTGGGGTATTGGTGGGCTTATTGTTGCCGGCGATTCAGGCTGCACGGGAGGCGGCTCGTCGGATGTCCTGCGGCAACAATCTGCGTCAGATTGGATTGGCTTTGCACAACCACGAGTCGGCGGTAAAAAGTTTTCCGGCGGGATCTGTAGCGAAGGCATATTCGGAGGTTCCCAGTACACCTTGGACTTTTTATCGGTGGTCTGCCTTAGCGATGTTGTCTCCGTACTTAGAGAACACGGCGGCTTACAAAGTGTTGGATTTGAATAAGCCGTTGTATAGCGTCACATTTGCGGTAACACCGGAGAATGTGACGGGATCGCAGACCGTGGTACCAACGTTTTTGTGTCCGAGCGACGAGTATCGCCGGTTGCATGTAAGTTTTGGGCCAACAAACTACGCGTTGTGCACTGGGTCGGGAACCAATGGTGGGAGTCCGGAGTCGACGGACGGGATGTTCTTCGTGAATTCGAAGGTACGACCGAGTGATGTGCGAGATGGTTTATCGAATACAATTGCCGCCTCGGAGAGTCTTTTGGGAGCGGTTGGGGCGACGAGGACAGATACACAGCAGGCGTACCGATTTACTTTTGCCACCCCTTTAACAGAAAATGGATGTCGATTGTCGGTTGCTTGGAATTACGCGGATCCTCGAGGGTTTGCTTGGGTTAACGGCGAGTATCGATGTGCGTTGTACAATCACTACTTGCCACCGAATGCGAATGTGCACGATTGTATGGGTGTGCGGATGACTGGTGGCCCGGATACGATTTACACGCCATTTGGTTGGCGCGGCGCGCGAAGTCGTCATACGGGTGGAGTGACGGTGTTGCGTGGGGATGGTTCGACCGCGTTTTTCAATCAGCAGATTGACGTGGTGACATGGAGAGCTTTATCGACTCGGCAAGCTGGTGAATCGGTGGTGGTTGACACAGATCCGTTTTAGATACGATTGCATATTTTAGATACGAGAACAGATTAGAAGAGGATGTTAGGATGGGATCGTCGTTGAAGCCATGGGGGATTTATCACGAGCATGAGCATTGGTTCAAACCGTTGTTTGCGGAATTGGATCGTCGTGCGATTCCGTGGGTAAGATTAGATCCTCGGGGACATTGGTATGATCCTAGCGAGAAGGTCAGTCCCTATGGATTGGTGTTCAATCGAATGAGTCCCTCGGCTTATTTGCGGGGTGGGTTGCAGGGGACATTTTTCACTTTGGATTGGTTGATGCATTTAGAGCGATTAGGGGTGCCCGTAATCAATGGTCTAAATGCTTTTACAGTGGAGACGAGCAAGGCGAAGCAATTGACTATCTTGGAGGATTTAGGATTAGGGTATCCGAGATCCAGAGTTTGCAATGCGAGTTCGCAGGTTGAGCGTGCGGTACAGGGTTTGCGTTTCCCGTTGGTATTCAAAGCGAACATCGGTGGTTCGGGTGCTGGGATTGTTCGTTACGATACGCTCGACGGGCTTGTTCGCGCTGCATCCGAAGGGGCGTTAGATTTTGGTGTGGACCATACAGCGTTATTGCAAGAGTACACGCCAGCACGAGGGAGTAAGATTACACGGGTGGAGCTACTAGGTGGGAAGTTCTTGTATGCGATTGATGTGCATTTGACGGGAGATACCTTTAACTTGTGCCCGGCGGATATATGTCAGCGTTCTGATGGTGTTGAGTTACAGCGTGCGGCTTGTCCGATCGACGCTCCAAAAAGTGGATTGAAGGTACAGGGAGTGCGTCCTCCAGAAGATGTAATTGCGGCTTGTGAGTCGATCATGCAGCGGGCACAGATTGATGTTGGGGGGATTGAGTACATGGTGGATGACCGCGACGGGCGATTGGTGTATTACGACATCAATGCGTTATCGAACTTTGTAGCTGACGCGACGAATGTGATTGGGTTTGATCCATTCGCGAGATTGGTCGATTATATGCAGCAGCGTGCCGCAGGGTGATTTTTACATTCGAAGCGTTGACGAGTTCTGCTACGAAGAGGAAATGATGATGCGATTTGGATATTGGCTACCGGTATTTGGAGGATGGTTACGCAACGTAGAAAATGAGGGGATGCAAGCGGATTGGGCTTATGTCAAGCGGTTAGCGCAGCGGAGCGAGCAGATCGGTTTTGATTTAAGTTTGATTGCCGAGCTGAATCTCAACGACATCAAAGGGGAAGCCGCTCCCTCGCTGGATGCTTGGTCGACCGCCGCCGGGTTGATGGCGGTGACAGAGCGGATGGAGTGGATGGTAGCCGTACGGCCTACATTTCATTCTCCGGCGCTGTTGGCCAAGCAAGCTGCGAATATCGATCGTATTGGAGGTCCGGGGCGTCTAAGCTTGAACGTGGTATCGAGTTGGTGGCGGGATGAGGCTGAGAAGTACGGGGTCGAATTTGAGCAGCATGATCGCCGCTATGATCGCACTTCGGAGTGGTTGGATGTGGTTGATGGGTTGTGGAAGAGGGACGGGTTTGACTACCGCGGAGAATTTTATCAGATTCGTAATGGTGTGTTGCAGCCCAAACCAGCGACGTTACCGCGTCCAATGATTTACGCGGGTGGTGAATCC